>NZ_JCAUAR010000008.1:0-304582 GCF_059692055.1 Paenibacillus sp. J31R109
CAAGGCGCAAACTAATTTTTTTCGGAAAAAGTTAGTTTTTCAGGTAGTGGGACTTTTTTTTGCCTATACGCATCATTATATCCAATTTGCAACATTTTATTTTCGTATTAATTCGAGTTACAGCAGTGAAAGGCGAGCTTCGGCGTGCTGTAAGTCGAAAAATTCGAGTTACAGAAGTGAAAAGCGAGCTGCTGCGTGCTGTAAGTCAAGGCATAACGCTATTCCCAGTGATAGCCTACAAACAAGCTTCGAGGTTGGGGTGGCTTCGGGGGTCGGGTCGCTTCGAGGTTGGGCTTGGGCTTGGGCTTGGGCTCTGGCTTGGGCTCTGGCTTGGGCTTTGGCTTTAGCTTTGCCTTTGCCTTTGCCTTTGCCTTTGCCTTTGGGGTCGAGGGACTATTCCCCCTGCCCCACTCCCTTCTCCCGCAAATAATGCGCAATCCCATCCAAGATTCGCTCGAGTCCGAAGGCCAGATCATTGCCGATCGGATTCTCCGCCTCATCCGTGTAAGCACCCGCCATTAAGATGGGATGGAGATGGGGAAAACGATCCGGCTTCACCAGCTGTTTGAGTGCTGCCCCATACGTGATGCCGCCAAATGTCTCCGGGCTCGCACCATCACGGATCGCCTTATCCATGTCGCGCGCGATCAGACCGCATGCTCTAGAATAGCTGCTAACGAGCAATAGAAATGACATTTTCTCAAAATCATTCAATGGAAAATCCCGCATGATTCGCAACATCCAGTCGATGACCTGCAGATTATTAGGCGCGAGTGGCACGCTCGTAATCGGAATATCCCCATACCACGCATGTTTGCGGAACACATCTACGCATGCCCAGACGTATTCCCCCATCTCTTCGCGCCACGGCTTTCCTGGCACCTCCGGTGGAATGGGAATATCACAGACTGCATCTTGCATCAGCACGAGCAAGTCTTCTTTGCTTGTGATGTAGCGATAGAGCGACATCGTCGTGTACCCCAACGATTGGGCCACTCTGCTCATGGACACCGCCGCAAGTCCATCGTTGTCTGCAATGTCTATCGCCGCGTCAACGATTTTTTTGATGCTAAGTTCACCTTTTGGCCCTCTGCGGGATGGCTTAATAATTCCCCAACTAAGCGCTACACCTGATGGTAAGCTCTGTATGATTTCATCATCGATCTCGTCGCCGATTTCCATGTTGCTCAATCCTCCATTATCCTTGCAGTTCCGAAAATGTATACATCATATACAGTATATCACACTCGCATCTGGATATATGAGCGGAAGCAACTCCAGATAACGATCTCAAAATTTACATTCCCGTAATATTCAATTTACACAACCCTTACATTGATTTGCTATAACTAAGAAGTCAAACATAAATGCGGACAATAGTGAGGGGAGAATGCTACAAATGAAACGTAAATGGATCGTATTAACTTCTTTACTACTTGCTCTTCCGGTGGCAGTTTCGGGAACAGTAACGGCTCAACAAGTAAGTGGGGAAACTTCCGAGAATGTCATATACTCGAGTAATGGACAAGTGATTAAGCCATCAGCACCTGCTGTCAATTTGGATGGCAGCTTATACATGCCAGTTCGTGCTCTCTCTGAATCTTTGGGTAAATATGTCGATTGGGATGAGTTCCGCAGCAGTGTGTCCTTAACGGACAAGCCTGTTTTAACTGGTAAATACGAGCTCAAAGCACCCAATCTGGCAGAAGGTATCAAAATGGGAGTTGGTTCATCCTTAACGCACATTCCAGGAGACCCTGATAATGTATTCTATACAACGGCTGATCGCGGGCCAAACGGTCAACCTACCATCAACGGTAAAACAGTGCGCACATTCCCGCTTCCAGACTACGTACCGACGATTTATAAAATCGAAGTTACTAAAGGCGAAATCAACATTTTGGACAAATTCCCGTTGAAGCTGTCAGGTACTGACCCTGTATCAGGTAAAGTTACGATTACTGGGCTGCCGAATATTAAAGGACGCGATGAAGAGCCGTATGATGCAAAAGGCGAGAAAGTGTTAGCCTACGACCCGTATGGACTTGATATCGAAGGCTTGGCTTACAATCCGAAAGATGACTCTTTCTGGATTTCCGATGAATATGGTCCATCCATTGTTCATGTGAAGCGTGACGGTACGATTATTGAGCGTATTGTTCCTAAAGGTTGGGCAAGTCAGGCGTCCGCTCCGCTTGTGCCATCCCGTGAGACACTGCCAGACGTGTACAACAAACTTCGCCAGAACCGTGGAGCTGAAGCTGTTGGCATTACGCCTGATGGCAAATATATGTTTATGGCTATGCAAAATGCACTTCGCAATCCAGATAAAGCCATGGATAATTCCCGTCAGGTCCGGATTATTAAATTTGACCTAGCGACACTTAACCCTGTTGGTGAGTTTGTATACGTCCTAGAGGATGCGAAGCAATTTAAAGATCTAGCTCAAGGAGATATCGTTATCTCTGATATGGTTGTCGTGAACGAGAACACACTGTTAATCGATGAGCGGGATAAATTCTCTGGCGATAAAGCACAATTGAAGCGCATCTATGCCATTGACCTTTCAACAGCTACTAATATTAGTGGCAAGTACGACAGTGCGACTGCGGCAGGTAAAACGCTTGAGCAAATGACGATAGCAGATTTGAAAGCAAATGGAATTCTGCCTACGACGAAGAGAACTGTACTGGATGCCGTTCAATTCAAGTTCCCTTATGAAAAAATTGAAGGTGTTTCGCTTATTAATGGTGATACACTTGCTATCACGAACGATAACGATTTTGGCATTGACAGCACGACGCCAGAAAATGGAACACTTCTTTGGACGTTTAAACTGCCGTATACAATTAAATAGGCACACATCAAACAGACCCCGAAGTCCATCATGGACAACTGGGTCTGTTTTCAATTTCAATATCATCGAACCCGCTTCGCCATATACTCCCTGGGCGTCATTCCAAACTTAGCTTTGAACAATTTATAAAAGTAACTCTCATTCTCAACGCCCACACGCTGCATAATCTCTTGGATGCTGAGCTTTGAATTCTCCATCCATTCCACCGCTTTATGAAGCTTGACCTGATTAATATATTCGGGAATTGACATCCCGAGGTGAATCTTGGCTATTTTGCTCAACTTATAAGCGGGCAGTCTCATCATGTCAGAAATACTTGCGGCAGAAAGGGATGAGTCAAAGTAGTTGGAATCGATGATCTCCTTCATCGTATCGGCAACAACTTGGTTGCCTTGGATGCCCTTTTCTTCGCCCTCACTATGGATGGTGCGTACCGCTTCCAACAAGAGCCCCTCGAATTGATCAATCGTTTCCTCCTCATACAGTTCACGACTCATCAGTCTGGCTGGAACAGCAATGGGCTCCTTACTCGTGCGGTTCATCTCAAAAATCGTCATCTTCAAATGGTGAACGACCTGCATACTCAACAGCATGATGCTGCCATAGTCCAATTTGCGAATCTGACTGAATACTTCGCGCAGTCTTTCTTCTGTTTTGGCTGCATGTCCCTTAGGCACTGCATCTGTAAATTTGCTTACTAGCTCCAACACTTGCTCGACATCCACACTCCCCATATTCTCGTCAATTCGTACCTGTCTAATCACAGACTTCGTTCCAAACACGTACCGATAAGAGCTATTCGCTAAGGTTTCGTTGTAGGCAGCAGCGATTGCTGTATACTCCTTAATGCTATTGCTGACGGTTGCCGTGAATGTGATATGGTAATGCTTCTCCATGTAGTTCTGCGCTTCTCGAATCGCTTGTTCCACTTGTTCCACGGCGTTCTCTTGACTATCTACGGTGTTCAAAAGGATCGTGAACGTGTCATCTTTCATATCCACGGTTTGGGCGACACTTATCTGGGATATAGCATCCGTCGTGACATTAGCGATCGCGAAGCGCAGCAACTCCCGTTCTGCTAGGCTTTTGTGGCTTAGGAACTTTTTGTACTCATCGATGCGGAGAACACAAATGATGAAAGGTTTATCTTTGGTTAAGGCATCATTCAACTGCCTCAATACGTCTTCAAATTCAGCTGCATTCATGCTGTAGCTATCGGCTATTAGCTTTTTCAAAAAGTAAATCTTCATGATGCTCGTATTATTGTTCTTCTCGAGGTTGTACTCATAGAGCTGTTCTCGCGACTTCTGATACACCTCGGTCAAATAGGAAAACTCGTCTTTCACACCAGGCTTCAGGAAGCCCTCTTTTCCAGCCCCTCCGGGCGATGTCTGTTCGATTAACCTTCTCACCGGCTTATAAATACCTCGAGAAACCGATAACGTTAACAGCAGCGCACCTACAAAAACAGCTCCCGTGATGATCACAATCGTATCCATCAACTGCTTCAGATTAGCGTACACTTCTTTGTACGGCTTTGCTTCCAACAGGGTCCATCCCGTTTTTTCCAAATAGATATAAGACACGATGAGCTTGTCACCATTCACTTCAGTTTCGTAAAATCCAGCCGACTCTCCCGCATGCATCCGCTCTTGGGAAACCGACGATTCGAAGGCTCGCTTGATTGTTACCGCCGAAGGATTTTCAGCGATCATCTGGTTAGTATCGGTCTCTATGAACTGATTCTTGTTGTCTAAAATGTATAAATCGCTTTGCGTGCGCGCATCAAACTGGTTAATCGTTCGAATGTTATCGACGAGCCAATCTAATTTCACATTGAGAATGATGGCTCCGTCCATTACCCCTTTTGCATCTACATTTTCAAACATGACATAACTCAATACAGTATCGTAGGTAGGACTAGCGGTAGTGCCACCGGTTTGCATTTTCCGCACAATCGCCTTTAACGGGATAACCGGAGCGTTCTGTGCAAGAACCTTATCTAACTCAGCATCCTTATGGTACAACTCACCGAATGTGGAGTAGTACATTTTCTTATGGTTGTTATAGACATAAACGGATTGAACGAACGGATAGTTTGCGACCACCGTCGCATTCAATTTGTTAATCGTATTCATATGATCATACGTCTCTTCGTCATTCAAATACATAAGTGCCTTCACATCATTATTGCCGTATGTAGAAAAAGTCAGTTTACTGATCATCGTGTCCAAATAATCGATATTGTACTTCATTTGAGACAGGAGCTTTTGGCTTCCCTCGTATTCGCTTTGGAACATATTTTTCTCCACATTCACATAGATCAGGCTTGAAAATGGAAGTAAAATGAGCAGGATCATGCAGTTGATCCATAGAAAAATGCGTAGCAAATATTTCTTCTCCCGAACGATTCGCCAAAGTTTCATGCCAGTTCCCCCTTGTGTTCAAACTATAATAGGCACGAATCCCATGTCTCTTATTATAACGCTTTCAACACGAACAGTCCCTACTGATTTGTATTGTGGGGACTTCCTCAGAACGTACAAAGAGACCCTCAGCAAAAGACTGAGGGTCTCCGTTTGTTTAGGGAATGGAAATCCATGCCCGCTGATTCTGCCAATTCACTTCTACAGAGGTTTCAAAGAAAGCGGACAAACTGTCACTAGTCAGTACTTCGCGCGAGTCTCCTTTGGCAAATACACCGCCGCGACGAATGAGTAAAGTTTTGCCAAACACAGGAAGAATCTCTTCAATATGATGGGTGACAAATAGGAGCGTCGGGGCATTCGGACTCTTGACTAGTTCACTAATACTGGATAATAAAGCTTCTCTAGAAAGAAAATCCAGACCGTTTGTAGCTTCATCCAAAATTAACAGCTTCGGTGATGCCATTAATGCTCTAGCAATGAGCAGCTTTTGTTTCTCTCCCTGCGAGCAGGATTGATACGTACGATCATACAAATGCAAGCAAGACAACTGCTGCATATACGCCCTTGCACGGTCGTAATCTTCTTCACTCGGTTTATCATATAACCCTATAGAGGCATGTTTGCCACTGATTACGACATGCTGTGTTCTATCTGAAGCATACAACTTCTCCTGCAAGGATGAACTGACCCACCCAATTGACTTGCGCAATTCTCTTATATCAACGCTTCCAAAAGGATGCCCCAACACGGACAATTGCCCTTTCGTTGGCCAAATGTAGCCATTAATCATGTTGAGCAGGGTTGTTTTGCCTGAGCCGTTTAGTCCAAGAATAGCCCAATGCTCGCCCTTGGCAACTTGCCAAGTTATATCTTCCAAGATGATCTTGTTATCTCTATTCCAACCTATTTCGTTCATTTCAATCACATGAGTCATACATTCGCCACTCCTTTCCGAGTTTCATTCCTCCTACATTCCTGGACGTGTATGAACGAGCCGTGGGCTTTTATTCCGGTGTACACCTGCTAATAGCAGGACAAAAGCTGCTCCCGCAAGTAAGACACAGACGGCAAATAATTCCAAGGAGTAACCCTTATTCATCAGCCATCCCCCCATGCCACTGCCTAACACACCTGCGAGACTGAACATCCACATCGAAAGCAGCATTTGTCCTGTTGATCGCAACGCTGTTGGGACAATAGATCGCACGTAATACATGGCCGCGACGTACATCAATGCAAATGTTGCGCCCTGGAGCGCTTGACTTATCATAAGTCCTGCTAAGTTCCCAGTTGTCCAAATGAGCAGCCATTTGACTCCATAACAAGCTGCAGCTGTGCAAAGAACACGGATTGGACCGTATTTGTCGACCCACGCTGCCGCTCGGTAAAAAAAGGGGATTTCACAAAGTGCAGCAACAGACCAGCAGAGTCCTACAAACAATTCCGTGCCGCCGATATCTTGTGCATAGATGCCTGTGAAATTATCTGCTGCTCGGGAAGCACAACCTAGCAATAATAGTGCACCCATGATGAACCATAATCCCGGCTTTCCACTCCATATCGTCATTATAGACCAATTCGACTTGGTACTCGAGGTGTGGCGAGGCTCATCCGGCAGTGGCAGCAGACAGATCAACGAAAGTACTAGACCTCCTGAATAAAGTACATATAAAACTACAGGACCCGTTTGCTGTGAAATCCATCCCATACAAGGCGCGGCACAAGCAAAACCCAAGCTCCCCCAAATGCGATAAGCCCCATAAGGCCGCCCCCCTGTTTCGCTGAGTGACATGTTCCACGAATCAACCAAGGGAATGACCGGAGAAGAAAAAATGACAAATATCAAATACCCTATCAACAATAGCAAGCGATCTTCCGAAGCAAACAGGATGCCAAGACCGACCGTCATCCCTACTAAACAACATAGGATAATTCTTTTCACTCCGCCGACTCTGTCACTTACCGCGCCCCAGGACGGTTGAGCCACCGCGCCTGCTATAAGTCCCGCAGACAGAAACGCACCAATCTCCAAGAGCGAGAGGCCTTTCTCTTTAAGAACCAAAGGCAGGTAGATAATATTCATCGCTGTCGTGCCGTAATAAATAAAATAGAATGCCATAAGCCATCGTGCTGTTGAAATCATGATCCAGAGCCTTCTTTTCCTGAAATCGTATTCAATAAACCTTGATGAAAAACAAGTGAAGCAGCCCCAATAGATCCGTTATTTTGGTGAAAATCAGAATAAATAATCGCTGTATTCCGATTGCTTAATCGAATCGTCTGTTCCATCGCTAAGTTCATAGACGAGGCAAACCAGGACACAGCGGTTATTAACTCACCTCCTAGGATCACCGCTTGCGGATTTATTAGGTTAATCGTATTTCCCAATACAAACCCTAATCGATCTCCAACGTCCTGAAGCTCCTTTACAGCTCGAGTATCCTGCTTCTTCAGCAGTGTCACTATTTCACCGAAGCCGCCGTCCAGACCCATTTTTTTCACCAGATTCTGAACGGATACATAGGGTTCTAGACACCCCCGTTGACCGCAGTAGCACAACTCGCCGTTTAGTTCAATCTTCACATGGCCGATTTCCCCTGCTTGGTATTGATAGCCGGAATAGATCTCATGATTGATGACTATTGCGCTTCCGACACCTTCATCCAAATAGACGCAAAGGGCATGCCCCAAATCCTCCTCCGGACGGGACCACACCTCACCAATGGCAAAGGCTCTAACATTATTATCAATGAAAACAGGCAGGCTGAACCTGCCTTCCAAAAGTGAACGAACAGGAACCTGAAACCAGCCCAGATAAGGAGAATGGATAACAATACCTTCATGGGAATTAACGATACCTTGGACACCTACCCCAATACCGGTGAAAATAGAGGCTTCAGGTACCTTCGCTAAAAGTATTTCGATGATCTGAATCAGCATGTTCAGCAATTGTTCAGCCGCATGCTGGGCTTGGACCGAGTTCGTATCCCTTATTGGCGTTAAAGAAAGTGACCGCTTCTCCTGATGCAACAGCATACGGTTGTAATCCATAAGCACGCCGGCAACATGACTTTTGGTCACCTCTACGCCAATTGAAACCAGTCGCTCCCTGTTTAACCGCAGCTGCGTAGGTCGTCTCCCGGCTCCCCTTAAAGATAACGTCTCCTCTTCTACAACCAAGCCTTGATGCAGTAAATCCCCAATAATATTCGTGACGGTTTGCTTTTGAATCCCTGATTTCCGAGAAATTTCAATACGCGAGATGAGCCTCTCACGGTGCAGCAGCTTTAGAACCTTGCCCTGATTATTCATCTTCATCCACTGAAAGCTGTTACCTTGCTCGGTTTTCAAACCTCATCCCCCTCACCCATTTCTTTCCTACAAAGGGCTTAGGCAGCTACGCCCAGATTTACTCGACGGAAATGGTGCTGTTTTCTTTACTGGCTAGAGCCATTGACAACTTATCCGGAAAATTAATCGTCATTCCGTCCACTCCGCACGACAAACCTTTGTGCATAAGTGCTTCACTAAATGCTCCCCATGCTCTGACCTCTAATCCATGTGCTTTCGCTAGTGCAACACCTTCTGCAGTAATGAACTCTGTGGCTGGGCAAATCTGTTGACAATTAATCTCTTTCACTTGCTCGATCGAAGAAAGATCAATGTGTCGGACCAAATGTCCCATTTTGATGGTCGCATCTTTTGCTCGTACGGCACGAAGATTATCGTATGAAAAGGAAGTAACCGTTACTTGCTCACGGACATCATATTTCTCAATATAGTAGAGCGCTTGCTCCTCTATAAACTTATCTTTTAATTCTAACGCAAACAGCAACGGTTTTCTCCCAAAATAATGAAGAAACTGCTCATAGGAAACTAAGCGTTCCCCTGCATAGCGCGGTGAGTACCACCCTCCCGCATCCAACTGCTGCAGCTCATCCCACGTATAATCAGAAGGAAGTCCTGTACCATTCGTCGTTCTATTCAACTCATTATCGTGAAACAGAATGACTACGCCATCTTTCGTTATCTTGAGATCCGTTTCGATACCGTTAGCTCCCATCTCGATTCCCTTATAGAATGACGCTAACGTATTCTCCGGAGCATATTCGGAAGCCCCTCTATGTGCAAGATTCATAAACATCTAATAGCACTCCTTTAACCTAATTTTTGATCATGATGTCCTTAAATGGTTGAAAAAGGGAATGCTCGCCAATAGGCAGGCACTCCCCAAACCAGTAATTGGCTTTTACTTGTAACTTTTCATAAATACGTCAACATCCTGCTGTAACTTATCAAGCAACTTTTGCGGATCTGCCTTGCTGTCACCTTCCACAGTTTCCAGAGCGGTTACTAACCCAGACCAAATCAAGGAGTCAGCTGGATGAATAGCTTGTCCATACAAATACTCAATTTGTCCCATATTTGCCTTGAAGCCATCATTTTCCTTCAGCAACTTTTGGAATTCCGGCAGATCTGTGGATGTCTTGCGAATCGGTACATACCCTGATTTCATGCTTGTTTTTGCAGCATTCTCCGTATTCGTCAAGTAAGAAACAAAGGTCCATGAAGCCTTTTGCAATTCATCATTGGACTTGAAGATACCTAAGCTGTTACCGCCAATCGGCGTTGTCCGAGATTGAATCATCGGAAGAGGAGCGACGCCTACTGCAAATTTGTCACCTACTTGCTTTTGAGTAGCAGCTAAGGCGGAACCTGATTTGAATAAAATCGCTACTTTACCTGAATTGAAATCTTCTTCAGCTGTCTTGTGCTGATTTGGCGCCATTGCTTTTTGCACATTAACGAGATCTTGGAACGATTTTAATGTCTCTACGGATTCTTTGCTGTTGACAGTAATCTTATTTGCTACAGAATCTACTATTTTCCCACCACGGTTCCAAGTCATTGGCTGTAAGTACCATGGCGTGTCTGCTGCTGTATTAAAGCCCCAAATGTCCGTCTTGCCATCACCGTTTGTGTCCTGTGTCAGCTTCTTGGCCGCTTCCACTAATTCATTCCAATTATCTGGCGGTTTAATTCCCGCTTTATCCAGCATCGTTTTGTTATAGTACATCACAGGTGTCGAACTGTTAAAAGGAATCGTCCACAATTTTTCCTTGTATCGGAATCGGTTCCAGAAGGCCGGATAAATATCGTCGATATCTTTTTTATCCATAAATTGCTCGATCGGAATTAGCTTGCCACTGTCGGCAACTTGCGGTATCCCGTGTCTTTGACCCAGCTGCACGACATTAGGTAATGAATTAGCTACTACACCCGCCATGACCTTCTTCGCCATTTCATCGTAGTCACCCATAAATTCAGCTTTTATTTTAATGTTCGGATATTTGGATTCAAACTGCTTAATGTCATCCGCATAAAGGTCCTTATTCGTTGACCAAAAGGTTAACGTCACTTCCTTAGCTGCCGCAGTTGTAGCCGATGCAGCCGTTGCCTGCTGACCAGATGAGTTGCCTTGATTCACATCCTCTTTCGAAGCACAACCTGCCGCTGTGATAACTGTTACTGCACTCATGATTGTAAGTAGTGTTTTTTTCATAATCTTGTATATACCTCCTAAGAATATGGAATTCGATAGTTTCATGCTCATCACTGTCAAACTGGTTATTTCACTCCGGAATGCATCACCCCTCGAATGAAATACTTTTGAGCCATCATGAACACGACCATGACAGGTAAAATGATGAATGTGGATGCTGCCATCAGCTGCGGCCATTGGGTGCCAAGCTCCTTATCCACCATGTAACGAAGACCGATCTGTACGGTTCTCATGTCTGCAGAATTCGTAATTAATAGGGGCCACAGATAGCTGTTCCACGCCCCAAGGAATGCGAACAGACTTAATGTTGCAAGCACTGTGCCCGATAGCGGCAAAACGATTTGAAACAGAATTCGTAGGTGAGAACAGCCGTCCATTCGCGCAGCTTCCATGAAATCCTTTGGAATCGTGAGAAAGAACTGACGAAGCAAAAATATGCCAAAAACACTGCATATGCTTGGTATGATGAGTCCAGCATAACTGTTCATCCAACCTAGCTCTTTAATGACTAAATAGGAAGGGATCATCGTTGCTTCAAATGGAATAATGGTTGTAGCTACGATGGCGATGAACATCACCTTTTTGCCCCGAAACTCAATCCACGAAAAGGCATAAGCCGCTAGACTGCTTGTGATAATTTGTCCTACAACAGTGCCTATAGACATCACGAAACTGTTTAGAAAGAACCGGCCAAATGGCGCACTTTTCCACGCCTTTATATAGTTATCCCAGTGCCATTCCTTTGGCAATGAGAGGAATGAGCCCGTGAAGATTTGATCGATTTCCTTAAAGGAGGAAAGAACCATCCATAGGAACGGGATCATCATAACAACAGCACCAAGCACGAGAATGAAATATGTGATTAGTACGGAAATGTGATCAGATTGTAGTCCCTTCATCATCGAATAGCTTTTCATTTTTGGTGCCACTAATCTGGTTTGAGAAAACATTATCTTACCTTCCTTCTCTTATTGATAGTGTACTTTCTTGCCTAACAGCAGCATTTGCAACAGGACAAGAAGCAGTACAATCCCGAATATGACCATAGAAATAGCTGACGCATACCCCATCTGGAACAATTCAAAGGCGTAGTGGTACAACTGCACAACAATGAGTTCACTGCTTTTAGCCGGTCCGCCCTGTGTCATGACATCAACTTGGGAAAACGTCTGAAATTGCTCAATCGTTTGCAGAATCAACAACAGGAAAATCGAAGGCGTCAGCAGAGGCAGCTTGATCTTGATAACCGTCTGCCATTTCGTAGCACCGTCTACCTTGGCAGCTTCCATGACTTGATTATCGATCGATTGAAGACCTGCCAGAAAAATAATGACGCAGTAGCCGATACTCTTCCAAATCGACATGATGGATATCGACAACAACGAAGTTTTGGTATCGTTCAGCCAGCTTAGCGGCTCGACACCGAACCAGCCCAGAAACTGATTCATCAATCCGTAATCCGGATGGAAGATGAACATCCATACAACAGAGATCGCTACCGTCGAGGTGACCATCGGCATAAAAAACATGGACCGAATCAATATGATTAATTTCTTAGACCCACGATCTAACAGCAGTGCAAAGAATAGAGCTATTATCAATGACCCTGGAACTGTGATGAAAGCAAACAAAAACGTCAGTTTTAATGAGTGATAAAACTCATCGTTCGTAAACATTCTTTCGTAATTATCCAAGCCTACAAAGGTAGGATTAGGCCGCAGCATATCCCAGGAAAAGAAACTTAATCCAGCACTATAGAAGATAGGGATCATGACAAACACAATAAGAACAAGAAGCGAAGGCGCGAGAAACAAGTACCCTGCTAAGTTGTTTTTCCATTTTTCCAGTGTCAAAAACGACCATCCTCTCAACTAACCATAATTAGTAAAATTATTTGACTTATTACTTTTTAAGTTTACGAGAGGTTTGTCATCGCGATATTATCGTCCATTTAATTATTTGTAAAAGATGAAAGAAGCTTATCATGCATGAAAAGTCGTAGTCCTTGCCTCTGGGCACAAAAAAAAGGGATATCCAACAAGATCATAATCTTGTTGGATATCCCTTTGGGTTAGGGCTCATCATGCTAAGAAACAACTGAAATAACTGTACATTTTCCATCTGAATGGATAAATCCATCAGCTTTTCAGTAAAGCTGCCGCTAAAACCGGCGTTCCTCTTGGCTTATCCCCATGAGCATCAGGTTCTAATGTAATAGCAATGGTATCGTAACTGTTCGGGTCAAAGGTGTAGTAAAGGCCGCCAGTACCATTATGCGTCATGAACGTACCTGCATTAACTGGCGCTTCTTTCCCTTTGATCAGCCAAACTTGGTAGGCTTCGCTATTCTTAAGCTCTGGCAGTTGCTCCGCTTGCACAAGTAAATGTGTGCCTTTGGCGTCAATCACAATCGTTGCAAGCCCTTTAGCGACAATTTCTTTGGCCGTTGCGCTCAAAGCCACAACATTATTTACTTGAACCGCTTCTGCGGGCTGGTCTAACAGCGCTAGTCGCGATTTTAAATCGCTGTTATTCTGCTGCAACAGATAGCTGTACACACCTAAGATGAGCACTGCCGCTGATAAGCCACCATACAGCCATGGGCGGACTCGGCTTCCAGTCATGTTGCTTTGTTTTTGAACAACTTCGTAGATTTCGAATGGTGCTTGCGGTGGTTCAGCTTCCTCACCCAAAACATGATTAAGCACACGCGCCTTCATTCCTGCAGGAATGGGTACAGGGTCGGATGCCATTGGCAGAAAATCAACAAGTGCGAGAAGCTCAACAAGTTCCGCAGCACACGCAGGGCAGTCTTTGAGATGCGCTTCAAACTCAGCACGTTCCTCCAAATCTAGTCCACCAACTGCATACATTTCCAGATTATCACAGCCATTTGTTGGCTTATTCATCCTTGAATTTCCTCCTTCCCCACACCTGCAAGCCGTCCTCTTAATTGCTTTAGCGCTAGCCGCACCCTGCTTTTTACTGTACCTAGCGGGATCGCCTGCTGATCAGACACTTCTTGTTGGGTGTAGCCCTGGTAGTAAATTAAATCAACAACTTGCTTCTGATCCGGGCTTAGTCCATGTAAAGCCTCTCGAATCTCTCGGCCTCTCAAACCGTCCAAAACAACATCTTCCGTGCTCTTGCTGCTATCCGGTATGCGATTCAATTGTTCGCTTTCTGAGGTTTGACCCGACGTTCTATTCTGCTTTTTACGGAGAATATCGATCGCAATATTACGTGTCAGCGCGAACATCCAGCTCGTTAGTTTTCCATGACCCGCGTCATAGCGTTCGGCAGCATTCCATATCCGCAGGAACAATTCCTGCACAACTTCCTCAGCCATCATCGTGTCTTGAACGATGCGATAAGCAAAGGCATATATCGGCTTTTCGTATTTGTCATATAGAAATTTAAGCGTATCGGCATCTTTATGAATAATTCGCATCATAAGTTCTTGGTCGGTACTTGTACCCTGCATGAAGGATCTCCTCTCCAAAGTCTCCTCCCTAGTATATACTTCGCAAAAACTTTTGTATTGGATGATAGGCAAAAAAAAGATTGTCATCCCTGTGATCCAAATTTCATTCTTCCACGTTCTATTAACCGAGAGCACACAAAAAACCATTATAGAGGAGCGCGATACCTATGAAACCCATGACCAAAACATTAGCTACAGCAGCACTCGGACTTACACTTATTTTCCCAGCAATGGCAAGCGCACATACGTATTCGATTAAAAGCGGATCATCTGACTTACGCATCACACTCGAAAGCTTGTTAGGCGAGCATGCCGAGCTAGCTGTCATCACGATGCAAAAAGGCATTGACGGCGCTGCTGATTACAACGATGTAGCCGCTGCGTTGCTCGCCAATGGCGATGACTTGTCGAAAGCCATCGGTTCTGTATACGGTGCAGATGCCGAGAAGGCCTTCAAAGCACTTTGGCGCACACACATCGGATTCTTCGTAGATTATGTAACTGCTACTAGCAAGAAAGACGAGGCTGGACGCAAAGTAGCACTCGATAAATTAGATAAATACGGTCCTGATTTTGGCGCTTTCTTGGAAAGTGCGAACCCGAATCTGAAAGGGGCTGACGTCGCTGAAGGATTGAAGGCACACGTTAGTCAACTGATCGAAGCTTTCAACGACTATGTTAATAAAGACTATACAGGTGCGTACAAAGCAGAGCGTGAGGCCTATTCACACATGATGCACTTTGGTCATACCTTAGCTGATGCGATTGTGAAGCAATATCCCGATAAATTCACCAATGATGGTGCTTCTGTTGCTTCCGTAGATCTTCGCTCTGCACTAGATGGTCTGTTAAGCGAACATGGCGGTTTAGCTGTCTTAGCGATGCAAAAGGGAATTAACGGCGCGCCTGACTTTGATGCTGCGGCACGTGCTCTCCTAGCAAATAGCGATGACCTAACGGCTGCTATCGTCTCCGTCTATGGTGCAGATGCAGGCAAAGCCTTCAAAGGACTGTGGAATACACACATTGGCTTCTTTGTGGATTATGTCAAAGCGACGGCTGCGAAGGATGAGACGAAACGGAAGGAAGTCTTAGATAAGTTAAATCAATATGGAACAGATTTCGGAGCTTTCTTGGAAGGAGCAAATCCGAATAACTTCAAAACCGAGGATATCGCAGCGGCATTGAAGCCGCACGTTGCCCAGTTAATCAGTGCTTTTGACAGCTATGTGGGAAAAGATTATAAGGTGACCTATGCGAGTACTCGCGAAGCTTACGCACATATGTTGCATACGGGTGATTACTTAGCATCTGGTATTGTTGCTCAATTTCAAGAGAAATTTCATGACCCGAAAGCACCTAGTACGACATCTACGATGAAGATCTGGATGAAAATCGGTAGCAGCAACATAACAATCGATGATAAATCGATGATGATGGATACCGCTCCGTTCATGTGGGGAGGAAGCACTTACGTTCCTCTTCGTTTCTTGGCAGAAGGCATCGGTGCGAATGTCACATGGGATCAAGCTACTCAAACCGCTTGGGTCAAAGCTGGCAATGACACGCTAACGTTCTGGGTAGGCAAAAATGTGATGGAAGTAAACGGTATGAAGAAGGACATCGGGGCTCCCGTCGTACTCAAAGATGGCCGCACGCAAGTTCCCTTGCGTTTCATCACGGAATTGCTGGGTTGGGATGTTAAATGGAATGAGGCGGACTGGTCCATTACCTTAAGCAAAGCCATGCAAATGAGCATGGACATGGGGACTCATATGCATTAAGACATAAAAAAACAGCTGAGCATTTTTTTCAAATGCCAGCTGTTTTTCCGATTATGGAATTAGTGTCATATCCGTCAATTGGCCAGCAGCATACTCCGCCGAAATCTTCTTGAACACCTCATAGCTGCGATTGGCACATTCCGAAATCGCAATCGGATGGAATCCTGTCACCTCTGCATATAATGTATCGTTAAGCGGTTCCGCCCATGACGCAGGAAGCCGATCCGCTCCTAGTTTTGCCCCCATAATCGATCCAACGGTAGCGCCATTGCAGTCGGTATCCCAGCCCCCTAGCACAGATGTCGTAACGGCTAATTCAAAATCGTCCTTCGCGAAAATCAGCGAGGCAGCAACTAAAGCTGCATTATTATTCGTATGGACACAATGATAGTGCTCGAACGCATTCCAAATCCGCTCGACTACTTCTAATTGATCGACCGACGTACGTGCAATTTCCACCGCTTGTCGAATATCATGAGCTAACCGGCTATTGCTAGGAATTTCGCTGAGTCCAATTTCCACAATGCGTTCATTGTCACTTTCGTTAAACGCCGCTGCAATCATCGCAGCCACAAACATTTCCCCATAAATACCGTTCTTTACATGGGAGAACGAAGCATCCCGCCAAGCTAAATCAGCTGCCAGTTCCGGATTCCCTGCAGCGCCGTAAGCTAGCCCATCGGCTCTAATCTGAGCACCAATCCACTCCCGATACGGATTCAACCATGTTCGTACCCAGTCACTCTTCTCTGCCCAGTCCTCCGTTTTTTCACCTTGCATATGGGAGGTCACCTGAGCAAAGTTCAAATAAGATTGTGTCTCTGCCGTACATACTTGCTGGTAGCTGAGGTACTTATGCCACAGCTTGCCAATATCCCAGCTGCCGAAATTCAATCCTTTTTCCTCCAATAGAATCAAGCCTAGCACGGTATAACGGATATCATCGTCTGTTTCCATAAACTGAATGTTTTCTTTCCAGCTTTTCTTACACCAGTCATTTATTTTCAAATCATACTCCGTTGACGCTCGCGAACTCCCTGGGACATAGCCACGAATCGGCCAAGCATCTGCGCCCTTGAACCATAACTCAATATTCTTCCATCCGTTTCTTCCACCACTGCCATACATAAATTGACCATTCTCAAACGGTTTACCCAGTGCACACCCGATACTTCGGCCGAGCCACGCACCTTGAAATTGATTGCGCCATTCAGCTTCCGATTTATCCGCCGGTAATTGCCGAGGCCCTTCAGGCCGCAGCGCACGAATACCAGCCAAATCGGAAGGTTCCTCAAAAGGGAAATCAGCGCGAATTTCAAGCGACATCAACTGACCATAAACCGTCATCAGCTTCGCTTCGTCATCCCCGGCTTCAGCCCACTTGTCCTGAAACCCGCTGACATCGCAGCCCTCTTCTCGCCTTTGTACGATTTCTAAACGCACAATATCCTTTAACTTCTCCCAGCCAGCCATCGTAAAACCACCTTTTATGTAAGAATGTAAGCTGATTATACGAATTTACGCCTGCCGAATCTTCTCAATTTCTTTCACACTTCTCAAAATAATTGCTTAACGCCAAATTGTTTACGATATTCCTGAGGGGATAGTCCGGCATCCAGGTTAAAAGCACGATAAAACGAAGCTAAACTCTGGAAGCCACTGGAAAAACTAATATCTGCGATACTATCAAGGTTCGTGACGAGCTGCTTCTTCGCATCGCTGATCCGCAGCTGTGTCATATACGTCAAGAAGCTGATGCCCGTATGCTCTTTAAAAAAGCGACCTGTCCGTGCTGCGCTCCAACCTAAATGAGCGGCAACATCCGTCAGCTGAAGAGGCTCACGAAAGCGTTCTTTGACAAAGAGCATCATTTCTTTGATCTCACGCTGTGAACTGGACATTTTAGCCCATTCCTCTTTACTAAATGAACTCCTGTAGTGACGAAGCAAAATAACACCAAGCTCCAGCAATTTGCAACGAGAAAATGTCAGATAACCCTCCGCTTTCGCGTTCAGCTCCTCATAGATCTGTTGAATGAGCACGCCGATTTGCTGTGCGAGCGGTGTTCCCGCTGCAATGTGATTCTCAAATCTCTCTGACCGATAGGCAAATGGCAGCAATAATTTCTCATCTTCTTCAAGGAATAGACTCGGATCAAAATTCAGAAAAATATATCGGCTCGGATCCTGTTGTGTAGACTGAGCAATATGCAGCTCTGTATTGTTGACAATAAAGACATCACCTTTGCGTACTTCATACTGCTTATTTTCAAAAATAAACTGCCCTTTGCCCCCCTTACAATAACCAATTTCCAAGCTAGAATGGAAATGAAGGGGCTGTGGATACGGCTTCGGACACCAAAGAAAAGCATTTATGGGAATGAGATTGTCATATTCTATTTTCTGCTTCATTTGGTTTACATCCACCTTCTTCCTTGATAACGTTTCCTAATAAAACGAGATAAGGCAACCGCATGCTGCGATTACCCCATTTTACTCTTATATTGTGTCGGTGTAACCCCTGTATGGCTCTTAAACAATTTGCAGAAATAACGGTAGTCGGAGATGCCGACTGCGCCGGATACTTCGTATATTTTCATCGTAGTCCGCTCCAGCATCTCGCTTGCTTTCTCCATACGAACCCGGTTCACGTATTCCAAAAAGTTCTCGCCGATCTCTTGTTTGAACATCTGCCCCGCGTACGAGGGATGCATATGAACGAGCTTGGCGATCTCTGCTAGCTGCAAATCCGCTTGATAGTGCTCGCGAATGTAGCGGCACATCCATTGGATCTCTTTGCGCACAGTCACTGGAGGCTGATCTTGCTGATTCCACCATTCGCAGATGGCATCCATAGTTGCCAACCACCACTCACAGTAGGTGTCCCACGTCGTCAACCGATCGATGCCACTTAACCTAGCAACGACGTTGTCTGGCAGTCGCACAAGTTCAGGTTGCAGCATTTGTCTCGTCAGACGGAGTAAGTCCCCTGGGTGAATCGGTGGCACGCCGAGCGTAATCATTACGGCTACAGCTTCCCTGAAAGCCTCCACATTCTCACGCTGCAAAGCCTTGATGACAGCCGCCGTCCACTCCCTCGACTGCTGCGCATCGAGTCGACGAAGCACGATCGAGGGTTTCTCACCCTCCGCATAGAAATACGCCGCCAGCCCATCCTTGCCTTTGCGTATAAGATCGGCGAGCCCTTTCTCCGTCCATCTTAGCTTGCCTAACTCTTCTACAGATCCGATGTGAGCGAGGCTTTTTACAGGAGCAAAGCTATTGACCGCATCTTGCGATATTCTGGCCAATCGGTCCAATTGAAAGGCAGGCATCTCTCGCTTCGACCCGATTAGCAGTAGTAATTGGCTATGTTGCAGCGGCAAGATAGCCACCCCGTTACCATCGCCTACTAGCTGCGCATCCAGTTTGGCTTCAAGCACTTCGGCTAGTTGGGTTTGCAGCTGCAAGACGTCTTCAAGCGATGTTTCACCTTGCTCAGCAATCCCCTTTACACGCCAGCCTAACGTTATTCCCACCATATAACTCGCGGATTCCACACCTGCCAGCCACTCACCCGGCACGGGAAGCTCTTGCATACTCCCATCGCCCGTCAGCCGCTCTGTCCATTGGCGCTTCTTGGCCCACTCTTTCTCCCTCTCGAGCTTCAGCCGCATCTCCAGCTTGAGATCAATATCGAGCTCTTGCTCCAGATCCTCCGCTACTTTTCGGCAAGCTTCAAGGATTTGCTCCGGGGTTTGCGCCAGCTTAATTAAGTAGTTATCCACGCCTAACTCAATCGCTTGCCTCGCATATTCGAACTCACCGTAAGCCGTCAAAATAACGATTCGGACGCGCGGCCACCTTTTCCGCACATAGGCAGCTAACTCCAGTCCATTCATATTCGGCATTGTAATATCCGTAAGCAACAAATGGGGCACTTCCCGCTCGATCATGCTGATTGCTTCTTTGGCACTGGAAGCTGCGCCCATGAACGTAAATCCCCCGTCTGACCAAGGAATACGCTGCGCAAAGCGCTCCCTTACCCACTTCTCGTCATCTACCATCAGTATTTTCAGCATGATCGTCTCGTCCCCTCTTCCCCGACGCTATCCTTACTCTCTCGGCTCTCCAGCCGGCAGATGAATCGTCACCGTTAACCCCTCATCCGGTTCATTGGCAAAATGCAGGCCATACGGGTATCCGAATGTCATCCGCAGTCGCTCTTGGACATTCCGCATGCCCAAATTGTTTAACCCTTTGTTCCCATTAGCTCCACCAGTTTCCTCTAGCATCAGCTTCAGCTTATCCGGCGCAATCCCCGGTCCTGTATCAGAGACCTCCAGCATCACACCAGCTCGCTCATGCTCTTTGCCACACACGATAATATGATTGACCCCTTCTTTACTGAGCCCATAGAATATGCTGTTCTCCACCAACGTAATCAACGTCAGTTTCGGGATTGGCGTCGCATTATAGATGTCTGGTACGGCAATATCCATGACAAAAACGTCCCCATACCTAAGGTTCATAATCTGCACGTAATTGTCTAATTGCGCTAATTCATCCTCGACCGTTACAATGTCCCCTACCTTGTCTGTCGAGTATTGCAGCAGGCCCATCAACGAGCGAATCATCTCGCACATCTCCTGCGTTTGCCCTGTTTCCCCCAAACAGTAGATCGCGTTGAGCGTATTATTTAAAAAATGAGGATGAATCTGCGATTGCAGCACCTTAAGCTCGTGATGCCGCTTCTTTTCTTCCGCTACGCGCAAATCGTCAAACAAGGACTGGATGTCATCCATCATGCCGTTAAAACCATTGGCAATATGCGTAAACTCATCATTGCGTTTGAGCTTAATGCGAGCCTCTAGCTCCCCGCGCGCCGCTGCCTTGAATTGCCTTGTAATCGCCGTCACTGGCTTGCGAATATAGTTCGTGATCCAGACGGATAGGATGAACGCAAGGATAATGGCCATAAACAACACAAATACCAATTGCTCCTTGAGTGATTCTAGTAAAGGAAAAGCTTGCGACTCCTCAATAACGGAGAAAACGAACCAATCCCAGCGGTTTTGATTTGAACTAAGGACCATATAGTTGCCAAATGAGGTATGAACCGTGTTAAAAGAAGTACCACTTTGTTGCGTAAGTACCTGTAACGCCTCTTTCATTTCCAAATGATTAAGATATGTCTTCGGGTACGCTAGGTACGTGTTCGTGGAGAGGTAATCGCCTTGGCCCGTAAACAAATAGATACGCCGCTGAATGTCCGGATCGTCTTGGATAATTTGCGGTCCCGTCAGCGCATTTAAGTTGACATCCATGGCTACCACTCGCCGGTTGTCGATCTGCTTAGCGACTGTGAGGACAAAGTGGTCATTGATCGTATGAGGAGGGCTCCACCAGAAGCCCGTTTTACTCGTTTGGTTGGTGATTTCCGCTATACGTTCCTCTGGGACGTATACACGATAACCATAAGGAGAAGAGATCCGTACCGTGTTATCTTCGATGACATAAATACTGGCGATCTCCTCTTGATGGTAGGACAACACATTTTCCATGAGTTGGACGAAATCTTTTTCCCCCATATTAGAGAGGACCGGCGTGGAGAGGAAAATCAATTGCGTTTGAATATTATTCATTAAGGTTTTAATATAATTTTCGACTTGAACGACGGAGCCTTGCAGTACTTTTTCGTTGTTTTGCTTGATGGGCTCGAACAGCCGTTGATAGCTGAACACGCCGATCACCAGAAACAGCACGATAACCGACATGAAGGTAAGAATAAAAAGCTTGGTGGAGACGCTGGAGATGAAGTTAGTTCTTCTAAGCCGACGAAACATGCCAGATCCCCCCATACCCTACAATCCCAGATTTGAAACTCCTATATGTAGTATAGAAAAATAATAGCCATTTAACTAGCATTCATTGCTAGAATCGCCATAACGGACAACAACGCCCAGCACTTGCTGTGGCGCATTACGGTATAAGTCATAAGCCTCTCTAATACGCTCCAAGGGCAAAATGTGCGAGATCAAAGGCGCGATGCTCAACTTCTTCTCAGCCAAAAGACGAATATACTCCGCCATGTTGCGTCCCTCGGTCCAACGCACAAGTCCAATTGGATAGTCGATGCCTTTCTTCTCGTAATCTTCCAGATATCTGCCAGGTCCCCCTGCACGGGAGATGAGGATTTGCGCTTCCTTTTGAAACATCAGCTCCCGATTGAACGTCATGCTGACATCACCAACGATAACAATCTTGCCCTTGTCGCAAATCCAGCTCAACGCTTTATCGATCATCTCGCTGTTGCCGCCACCGACACACAGAATGACAGCATCTACACCGGCTCCTCCGGTAATGTTCGGAAGATTACGTATCATGTCATCTTCGTTGTTGTAAACCAGCGGTGTGCCGAAGGCTGTAAACTTCTCCGCACGCTCAGCTACACGATCGATGCCGATCACGATATTTGCCGACGCTTGGGCAATTTGGCACACCATCTGCCCCAGTATGCCTAAGCCAACAACGAGAACGGACTCACCGAATCGTAGATCGGCCTGCCGTAGGGCATGAATAGCGATAGCGCCGAGCCCCACATGAGCGGCTTCTTGGGCATCCACTTGCTGGGGCAAGGGGACCACCAGATGCTTCGGGACTTTGAGAAGCTCGGCATGACGGACAAACGGCGAACCGTAGCAGGCGACGCGGTCCCCTTTTTTCACATGCGTAATACCTGCTCCAACTTCCATAACCTGACCCATGGCACTATAGCCTAAGGGAATCGGCTCGTTCGATTGGATATCCTTCAGCATCATTTCGGTGCCTGGACTGATCGCAGAATATGCAGTTTCCACTAACACGTAGTTGGCTTCTAACGTTGGCTCCTCCATCTCAATGACTTCCACGCTGCCTGCTCGTGCAATGACTGCTCTCATAGCTGTAACAATCCTCCATTACCCCTTAATTGAACCCAGCAATGCGCCTTTCACAAAATACTTTTGCAAGAAAGGATAAATAATTAATAGCGGCAATGTTGCCACAACAACGACGGCCATTTTAATCGTTTCTGGCGGCAGGGCGTCCAGTACGAGTGAATTAATCGACAGTTCTGTCGAAACATTCGGCGTTTGAATCATACTGCGGAGCACGACTTGCATCGGCATGAGCGATTTGTCAGAGAGATAGAAGATCCCTTTGAAATATTCATTCCAATGGGTAACACCGTAGAACAAGCCAATCGTCGCCATAATCGGCGCAGACAACGGGAGGACAATGCGGAACAAGGTTGCCAGTTCACCACATCCATCAACACGTGCAGCCTCCTCTACTTCAGCAGGGAGATTTTCGAAGTAGGTTTTGACAATCAACAAATTAAAGGTAGATACCATACCGGGTATCACGAGTGCCCAGACCGAATCATATAGGCCAAGGCTGCGCACCAAAATGTAAAGTGGGATAATTCCCCCGCTGAAAATCATCGTAAATACGAGCCCCATTAGAATAAAATTGCGGCCTGGCACCGACTTTTTGGATAAGGGATAGGCTAGCAGGGTCGTCACAATCAGATTCAGCGTCGTCCCTACGACCGTGATGAATACCGTAATTTTCAAGGCTTGCGGGATCCGTGGTGAACCGAATATTTCTTTGTACGCTTGTAAAGTGATATGCTCAGGCAAGATGACGAAACCGCCGTTTTTCATGACTTCCACGTAAGGTGTAATGGAGACGATAGCCACATAGTAGAGTGGGAATAACGTAATCAAGGCGAAAAAGCCCAGAACTGTATAAATCGCCACATCTACTGCATGATCTCCCTTGGTTTTATGACTCACAAAAGACATGCAAATCGCCTCCTACTCCGTCTTTGTCGGATACCGTTACCATATGCCAGAGCCTCCCATTTTCTTAGCAAGTCTGTTTGCGCCAATCACGAGCACCAGTCCAATGACCGATTTGAACACGCCCATGGCTGCAGCCACACCAAACTCGAGACGCTCAAAACCGTAGCGATACACCCACGTATCCACAATATCTCCAACATCATAGACACGCGCATTTAAAAAGATGAAAACCTGATCGAAGCCTGCATCCAAGATGCCACCGATACGAATAATCAGCAGAAGCACGAAAACATCACGGATACCCGGCAACGTAATATGCCAGAGCTGACGCCAGCGTCCTGCACCATCCACGACGGCAGCTTCATAAAGTTCCTGGTTGATGGATGCTAGAGCCGCTAAGTAAATAATCGCTCCGAATCCGGTATTTTTCCAAATTTCTGTAAGTACTAGCAAAGGTCTGAAGAAGTCCTTATTCGTTAATAAATCAATGGATCCCCAACCCATATCGCGTACGGAGGTACTGATTAAACCAGAGCCTGGGGCGAGGAAGGAGAATGCCAAACCATACACAATAACCCACGACAGAAAATAGGGCCCGTACGTAATCGTTTGTACAGCGCGCTTAAACCATCTGACCCGGACTTCATTCAACATCAGGGCAAGGATCACATCCGGCACCATACTGCCGACGATTTTATATACACTAATCAATAAGGTGTTTCTCATAATGCGTACAAATTCAGGATTGTCAAAAATGACACGAAAATTATCAAAACCCACCCACGGACTTCCCCAGATGCCCTTCATAAGGTTATAGTCTTGAAAGGCAATCAAAGCTCCTACCATCGGGGCGTAGTGAAACAGTGCATAATAGACCAACCCAGGGATCATCATGAGGTAAAACCATCTGCTCAGATATAGGCTGCGTAGCTTACCCTGCCTCATCGGGCGTGTAACGGTAGGTTTCTCTTGTCTTGCAGCTATGGTTTCCGCCATCGCCATCTCCTCCTAGTTGTCTAATCTAGTTAGAAGGCAGAAGGAAACCCCAGAACATGCCTAGGGTCCCCCTCGATGCCTGATTGAGCTTATTTGAAATCGTTCAGCTTTTTATCTTTCAGTGCCGCGTTAATTTGCTTCGTATACTCTGTGAAAATTTCTCTTCCTTTGAATTTCGTCATCAGCTCTTCACGGTATTGCGGCCAGTTTTTACCGCTCTTGTCTTCCAGTACCGCTTTGATGTGATATTTACTCATTTCTTTGCGGAAATCTCCGATATTAATGCCAGCAGGAGGAACTAAGCTCACAGGAGGCAAGGCGTTATGCTTCGGAAAGCTTTCAACGGTTTTCAAAATCGCACGGTCGTGCTCAGAAATACGGGAATCGATCAGCTCAAATCCAAGAATATTCGGCTCATCTGGTGTAAAGGCAGCGTACACGTTCAACCAGTTACCAGCTTTCGCAATATCCGCTTCAAAGTTGGCTACGTTCAACGTAATCTTGTTGCCTGCTTTGGTATAGTGTTTGCCTTCTTGACCATAATGCGTCAGCAGGAAGCCTTCTTCACCTGTTAACCAGTTGAGAATTTCCAAGGATCGTTTCACTTTGTCAGGCGTTTTGTCTGCCGTTGTTTTGCTAATTAGGATCGTAGCTTCTGGTACGTTATATTTCCAAATGATCGGCTTATCCAGCGGGAAAATCGGCTGCCAATTGGCTTTAGGATCCAGCGCCTTCGAGCGGTTTTGTACGCTAGTTGCTAAGCTGTCTAAGGCGACGCTTTTATCGCCGCTGAAGAACATGCCCACCTTGCCTTGCGCTGCTTTATCTAACTGAGCAGGTGCCTTATTCAGGAACCAATCCGGATCTACAATTCCTGCATTGTTCCATTCCACGACTTGCTCAAGGACACCTTGCACTTTCAGATCCGTGCGGTTATCCACGTAGCTGTTATCCGTAATTTGGAAATCGGCAACAAAGCCATTATTTAGCCATTGTGGGAAGTCAAAAGGTAAAGTTACACCACTGCCTGCTGCCGAGAAGCCGTACGTATCTTGCTTGCCGTTGCCATCAGGATCACCTTTGGTAAATTGCGTCATGACGTTGGTCAATTCGGCGTAATTTTTCGGCGATTTGAGCCCCAGCTTATCTAGCCAATCCTGACGGATGTACCAAGCCGCATACGAGTTACGTTGAAAAGGATCAATCGCCCGCGTGAATTCCCCTTGCTTGAGCTGGAACGCGTCGACTTCATCTTTGGACACCCATTTGAAGTAGTTCGGTAAAGCTTCTTTGGTGAAGTAAGGAGTTAAATTAGCCGTGATACCATCCGTGATGTATTTCTGTGACTCTGCACCGCCTGCGATGAAAAGATCAGGAGCTGCCCCTCCAGCCAATGTAGCATTGAGCTTGTCATGGTACTCTTTGCCCATCACCATATAATCAATTTTCAAATCTACGTTGAATTTCTCTTCGATGGCCTTCTTCACGAAATCTTTGTCTCCGGAAGGTAGGGTCACATTCGCTAAGTACCCACTGGCTACAGACCAGTTCAACGCGAGCTTTGCTGGCTTCGCCGTTCCCGTCGCATTGGGTGAACCCGTTGTGGTTGACGGCGTTTCTGTCACTTTGTTATCTGAGCATCCTGTAAGCGCAAACATGGCGGCGAGTCCTAAAAGAGTCCATTTTTTCATTGTACAAACACCCCTCCTATTTATACTTTGTGAGCTGTGGAGCGTGGAGCATACGCAGCAAACTACGAACTGCAAACTGCAAACTGTAAACCGTAAAACGTAAACCACAAAACGCAAAACGCAAAACGCAACAATTAAACCATAACCCTATCAAACTACAAACCCTTCAAACTACAAACCGCTTAGACTACAAACCCATCAAACTACAGACCACTTAGACTAAACATTTCATTCTGATCTACTGGGTTATCTATTTGGTAACGTTTACTTGTTCTAAGTATAGGTCGGTTACATGGTCGAAACTAGCAGACGATTTCAAGAAATAGTGGAGATATTGCAGAACTACACATTCCACATTGACCCTGTCGGGCACACGCAAGTCGATTAAATCCACTTACACACTCCAATTGACCCTACCACGCAAACGCAACTCGAAATTTTCGACTTACACACCCCAGTTGACCCTGTCGCGCACACGCAACTCGAATAAATCGACTTACACACCCCAATTGACCCTGCCGTGCACACGCAACTCGAAATTTTCGACTTACACACCCCAATTGACCCTGCCGCGCACACGCAACTCGAAATTTTCGACTTACATACTCCAATTGACCCTGCCGCACACACGCAACTCGAAATTTTCGACTTACAAACTACAATTGACCCTGTCGCACACACGTAACTCGAAAATTTCGACTTACACACTCCAATTGACCCTATCGCGCACACGCAACTCGAAATTTTCGACTTACACACTCCAATTGACCCTGCCGCACACACGCAACTCGAATAAATCGACTTACACACTACAGTTGACCCTGTCGCACACACGCAACTCGAATAAATCGACTTACACACTACATTTGACCCTGCCGCACACACGCAACTCGAAATATTCGACTTACACACTCCAATTGACTCTGTCGCGCACGCAACTCGGCCAAATACCCTTTTCTCCCTCGAGATAGTCGAAATATTCGACTATCTCGCCTCCACATGCCAGGTAGGATTCCTCCCAGCTTCCATTAGTCCGAAATTGCCGAATTAATCTCACCTTCCGCCTCATCAATTCTTAATTAGTCCTAATTAACCCAACTATTTCGCCCCAAACACGCCCGAAACGAGGAATACGAGCAAATAGTTCGGCAGAATCTGACTATTCATCCTTTTTCAAATGGAAACCTCGTTTTAATTCGGAAATATCGGACTACACGCACGTTGCCCACAAATTTTAGGATCGAGCATTGTCCTAGCTGGTTGTCATACCTGTTGCGTCGACCCCTCCACGCACGCCACCCTCTCCCATTTAAAAAACGCCGCAACCTCCCACAAAAGGAGGCTGCGACGTATTTTTTCACTCATCTAACCGAGATGTTTCTCGTTCTATAAAAATAAGCGGGACTTCAAATTCTCGCTCCTCGCTTGCCTCTACTGTATGCCCAAACTTATGCAGGAGTTTGCTAATCGCTTTTTGAGCTTGAAGCTCATAAGGAATGTCCCAGCTGGAAATGCCCGGGTAACTCTGCTTAGCCATATAGTCGTTATTAATACTGATCATTTGTAGTCGGTTCGGGAAGTCAATCTTTTGCCTATTGGCAGCCGATAGCAGCTTTAGTGCAACATGATCATCAAACGCGATAATCCCCGTTCGCTTTGCTGGCCCTGCCACCACATCTTGGAGAAATGTGTCCACGTCCAGTTCCTTCATTTCAACGATGCGATGAGCTATCTTCACGGTAAGTTCCCCTAAACCCTGATGGAAGCCATTCCGCCGCTGTTCATCAATGACATTGGAATATCTGCTGCCCACGTAGATGAGTTCATCACAGCCACGATCTACAAGCAACTTCGTTGATTGTCTGCAAGCCTCAGCAAAGCCTAAATTTACAGCACCAACGGCAATATCCTCAGGCCAACCCCAGCCGTTAATGAGTACTAAAGGCGTTCCGCTGTTGACAATCGCGCGTGTGGAATCTTTCCCCATCGCTAATCCATGACAGATGAGTCCATCCACCCTTCGCTGCAGCAACACTTCTAAGTTCCTTCGTTCAATCGTCGGATCGAATCCTCCTGATGAAAAAACCGATAAATGATAGCCCGCATGATGGGCTTCCATCTGTAAAACCTCCGCTAACCGCCCGTAATAGCTCGTCAACCCGGGAACAATCAGGCCGATTTCAAAGGTTTTGTTACGACTCAACCCTGCTGCCATCGTATTGCGTCGATACCCCAATTGCTCTGCCGCCAATTCAACTTTGCGAATCGTCTCCTTAGACGAACGGATTCCACCTCTATTCAGCACATTGGAGACCGTGGCAATCGATACACCTGCTGCTGCTGCCACTTCTACAATGGTCACTTGTTTGGGTCTGCTCATATATGTTTCAACTCCATCGGTTAAACGTTTAACTAGCTCCTTTAGATTAAATTGAAGTATTTAAGCTGTCAAGCGAAATCCAATGGAATCCCCTTACCATTGCAAAAAAAGAATCGCTCTCAGGACATGAAGCTGCCCTAGTAGCGATTCCTATTTCTCCATCTGCATCTATATTTGTGCCATCTGCTCCCCCAATTAATGCGGGTACACGGTCTTGAACTCATCGCCGCAAGGCCCGCCACTAGGGTTAATCTCTAAGGAAACCGGCTCCCCATTTGCTCGATACAAAGGCCGATAATGATTGCTAATATGCGTCGCCGAAGCATTGGCATAATGGCAAATGAACGCGCGGCGGAAGCGATCCTTGGTCTTATTTCGATAAGAACCATGAATCAAATTTCCATTGAAAAAGAGAACGTCGCCGCGCTCCATAACCACTGGCATGGCCTTTTCATCCTTCGGCGGCTTCACATAGTGGGTCGTAAAAGATTCCTTCTCATCTGCGATGTCCGGACATGAAATGTCGAGCGCATTCGTTTTCGGAACAACGAGCAATCCACCGTTTTCCTCATCGGCCGCGTCGATCGCTGTCCAAGCCGCAATACAATTGCCGGGCTCAACTTGCAGATAGAAGTTATCCTGATGCAGCGCCTGTCCGCGGGAGCCCGGTGGCTTGTAATAAAACATGCTTTGCGCAGCCAGCGCCTCCTCCTCATACAAATCTGCTAGTACATCCAATACGGGCTGATGCAACATATAAGTCTTGGCTGTCTCATTAAACCGATGCGGGTGCATGACGCGCGGGTAGCGTTTCAGCGGATCGATGACCTCCGATGACAGATCAGGTTCAAAATATCCTGGAACCTTCTGCTTACTGATCGTTTCAAAAGTTTCATCTATTTCAGCTAAATCACTTTCCGAAAACAGACCCTTCACAATCACATAACCCTCTGTTTCAAAATGCTGTTTCTGTTCCCTCGTCAGTTTAACTAGTGTTTTCGTCATCGCTCTTACCTCCGTAATCAACTTGTATTTCTATGTCTTTAGCATAACGAAATATTCGATTACTTAGAAGTATTAATCATGCTAATGATTCCTATAATCCTGCTATTCCATGGTATACTAGAATCGATCTTAAACAGGAAAAGAAGGGGTTTCCCATCATGATATTAGATACAAATGGATTATTCGCTGGCCATTTCCTAGAACCTGATTCCTATTTTATGAAGCGTCCTCACGGTCGGGATGATTGGTTATTGATGTTTACCTTAGAGGGAGCAGGCTTCGTTAATTACCAAGGAGCTGAACAAATCTGCAAGAAAGGAGCCCTCATTTTGTTGGCACCAGGTACACCCCATGATTATGGCACGATGAAAAACCATACCTGGCAATTCGTATGGGTGCATTTCCCCTCCACACTAACAGAAACGAACTTGCTCCCACAGGAAGGGCAGCTCCTCGTCAACATAGAGAACGAATCCATCCAAGAGCGAATTTACCTAGCTTTTGCCCGCATATTGGCAGACTCCCGTGAACGCGGCGAATATTGGTTCGAGCTCTGTTGCAGTTCCCTACGGGAAATCATCTTGATTATGGCGCAGAAAAGCTTACGTAAAATCGACCCCCGCATCGAAGAAGTGCTCCGCTTGCTTTCACAACAGATGCGCGAAGAAATTCGCTTGGATAGTCTTGCTCAGACAGTCGGACTTTCTCCGTCGAGATTATCTCACCTTTTTAAAGCGAGCACTGGCTACTCCATCATTGATACACTGAATCGTATGCGGATTCAACAAGCAGTTATGATGCTAGCCCACAAAGGACGCAGCGCTTCGGAAGTGTGTTATGATGTTGGTTTTCAGAACTATAACCATTTCACGAATCAGTTTCGTAAATGGCAAGGCATGACCCCGAGTATGTTTATGAGAAACTCACAGCCATAAATAATTTATTTAAATCCTACCCGAATACTATGAATTAGTGTATAATAGTGATACTAACATTTCATTGTAAACGGAGGATGACCAGACATGACGAACCAACTTTTACGGGGCGATTATGATTGTGTAGATGAGGTTCCCTTGCATCGTGTACGGGGTAATCAACTCGGTATTCTGTTAAGTATAGTTGCCAGTGTTCTCAGTCAGCAGCTTTGGATTCTTGTCGTTCCTTTGATCATTCAGCTCATTAGTCGTTCCTACGGCGTAAAATACAATCTATTCGTCCGGCTGTTCTCCCCACTCTTTCCTGTCAGTTCACGAACCGAAAGCCGCGAGTTGCTGCGTTTCAACAACCTGTTAGCGATCCTTTTTCTGGCTGTTACCCTAACAGCTGTACTCTTCAGTAGCATGACTTTGGCTTACATCACACTAAGCATGCTGACCATAGCAGTCGTGCTTGCCTTAAGCGGATTTTGCTTCGGATGCTTCGTATATTTTCAATGGAAACAATTCTGGGCACGAAGAAGAAATGCCTAAGTCTATATGCTGAAAACCACAACCGTGAAGGTTGTGGTTTTTTATCTGTTTCTCGAGCCCTATTCACTTCATCGGCGTCGCAATATCCACGTATACATGCCCCTCGATAATGTAGGGTTCATACGTTTCCAATCTCGGCAGCCCCATAAAAACATCATTCCCTACGATATCGAATTCTGCTCCGTGACAGGGGCACCAGAAGAAAAGCTCCTTTTTGCGGCTTCGCTGCGCTTCGGTTGCCGGCTCCACCGTACAACCCAGATGCGTACAGGCTGGGGAAAGGATCACGAGCGCGCCGCGCTCATCTTTCGTCACATACACGAAGCCTTGTTTAGGCGTCTTAACCCACGCATCTACAATCGTAGCGGTATAGTAGACCCGCTCGAAACCAGTTAAAGCCTTCAGCCGCTCCACTTCACCGATCTTCACGAAACTACTGGGAATTTCTTTCGTAGTCCGATCTTCCTGCTTTTGCCCGTGGGCTGCTCCGTAATAAAACAAAGCCGTATTTCCTAATATGAGGCCAGACACGCCTAGCACTACTTTACTTGATGAGCTCAAAAAGGATCTTCTTGTGATCTTGCGCGGTAACCGTGCAGTCATACGAACAGTCAACTCCTTCTTAAACCTATTGTAACTGAATAATAATATTCCTTATTTTAACATATACACAATAAAAAAGAAGCCAGATCATAGATCCGGCCTCTTCCTACTTGCGTCTTACCCGAAAAGAGAAATGAAACATATTGCAGGCAATACTTTATTCAATTTCAATTCCAATATGGATACATTTATTATTCGAACATTATCCGGTAAACAGGTTTACTTCTTTTTTCATTTTTAACGCAGTAATACCTAGTATGGCCAAAGTCATCATCATTTATACATGGGCTCCAACATTTTATTTGGCATGGATGTGATATAACACATGTTTATAAAGCGGACTATCCTTCTCCACTTTCGAATGGTTGAACTCGTTGACGAAACGCATGCCTATCTTCATCATGACGCTTTGTGATGGTTTATTTACTTCGGCTGTGAAACTATACACTTCGTCCAATCCTAATTCGTCAAATCCATAGCGCAAGCAGGCTTCGGCCCCCTCCGTTGCGTAGCCTTTTCCCCAAGCTTCCTTCTTAAGCCGCCATCCAATTTCTATACAGGGGGTAAATTCAGCTTTAAATATAGCCCTATGAAAGCCAATAAATCCGATAAACTCATTATTTTCTTTGGTCTCCACCGCATAAAAGCCAAATCCGCATTCTTTAAATTCCGCTTGAATGGCATGATAGAACGCACGCGTTTCATCCTTCGATAAGGTTTTCGGGAAAAATCTCATGACCTCTTCATCCGCATTTAATTGGCAAAATGGTTCAAGGTCCGCTTCTTCCCAGTCGCGTAAGCGCAATCTCGTTGTTTCCACGTAGTTCACGGTCACACCTCCCTAAGGTCAAGTACATCTTCTATGGAATAGAACTATTGCGCCTGCTCTTTATTGTAAGTGCTTGGCATAACAATGCCTTAGCTTGCCATTGTACATGAGGCGGGTGAATTGATGCGTAAACCCATCTGCTTCTAGATTATTTTTGCTTACAACATTCTGGGGATGAACCGTCGCATATACGTACCGGTAGCCATTTTCACGAGCGCGCTCTTCGCGCAAGGCATGGAAATAACGCTGTAGCCCTTGACCACGAACCGATTCATGAACAATGGTAGCATCTAGGACGGCAACGTAGGTTAATTCGGACTCGGGTACTCCAAATTCCCTGGCAAGATTACTTTCACTTGAACCAGGGAACGCCAATACGGAATAAGCAACAAGCTCCTCATTTTGAAAAGCGCCGTATATCTCCCCTTTTCCTTCTATGTGATCTTCCAAATAATTCTCATCATCCATAGCAAAAAGGTCCGGCGAAGAAAGTCGAGATACGACATCAACCATAAGAGCTCGAATCGCTGGAACATCAGCACGACTCAAGCGTCGAATTTCCACGTTTTTAATTGTAGTAACGAACATACCAAGTGCTCCTTCAAAGCATAGATTTATTTAGTAGGGACGGGTCTGACGATTAGAAAAATGAGAAGAATCATCCCCATATACCCAAAGACGGGATACAAATACGTGAGAAGTGATGTAAAGCCAACTTGACTGATTAGTAAACATGCCACTAATGTAGCCAAAACTACCCAGTTCCGTGGGAGTGGATAGATTCGCCCAATATGTCGCGTGATTCCAAATACATTGCCAATCAACGTCGTTAATATTTCCCCGTAAATAACGAGGATGAATAGGACATGGACGAATTGCCCAAATCCGCGGATAATTTCAGCCATCGGAATATCGAAATTCAAAATCTCTGGCATCCGTGTCTGTATCGCAAAATGGCTAATGAGCAGCATAACACCAAGCCCAATGCCTCCCCATAAGCCTCCCCATTTCAGGATGCTCTCATCCTTCACCTCACTGCCTAGTGGCACCATTACCGCTTGTGCAAAGGCAAAATTTAAAGCCACATACGTAAACGGACTTAGGATCCATTTCAAATGCGTCATGACTTGCAGTTCTTGCCAATTCCCAGCTCCATGCATACCATCTATACCAACAACTCGGGTGATCACAAGCACCATGAAAAAAAGCATCAACGGCATGACAAGGGAATTGATAGCTAGAATCCCATGCATCTCTTTGCTCATGACCAAGTAGCACAATAATATACTAATGATAATGCCAAATTGATAAGGCAATCCCAGCTGCTCCTCGAAAATAGACCCCGTACCGGACATCATCACAGCGGTTACACCAAATAGGATGATAAACGTTAAGGCATTGGCAACTTTTCCAAACAAACGCCCGAATAGATAATGGTTCAACTCCTGGTAGGAGGACGCCTTCAGTCTATGAGAGAGGATCATCATTTTCGTACCGATCCATATGAAAAAGGCCGTTGCAATCCCGATGCCAACTCCGCCATACGCTCCGTAGATGGTAAAGAAGTGCATAATGGACTGTCCAGAGGCAAATCCTGCCCCCACCACAGTCCCCATATACGTAGCGGCAATTTGTAAAATCATGAGCGTTTTTGACTTCATAGCTCCCCCATAGTCAAGCAGTATCTTGTACATCTCCATTGTATGTAAGACATGCTTGCATATGCCAAAAATTAGGAGATATATGATAATGCTAATTGGAAGGAGTAAACCAATGGGGTATACATCTCTCAAAGTTGTGATGATCCTCTAAAACAACACGAATTCTATCTAACATAGATGCCAACTGTTCAGGAACCACCTGCAGCGTCCACGTAATTGTCGGGAAAATAATCATCGCCGTATAGAGTGCATACAATCGCCAGAATTCATCTGGCACCGTGCCATCAAAGTAGCCGAGTATTTGCCCCCTGCAGAACGGGATACTAACCTCGCGGCTAAAGTAGGCAATTTTCAGAAAATCATGATAAGGGTCTCCCCAGTCATATCGGTTATAATCAATAGCTCCCGCGTAGCTGCGTTTATGAATAAGAAGATTGCTCGTGTGAAAATCATCATGCTGGAAGCGGTTAGGACGATTTTGCATGTCGTTTACGTGCTTATGTATAAAAGAGAGGACCGCCTCTTCTTCTGGAAGCTTAACGCCACAATTGCGATAGTTATCGTATTGACGAAGATGCTTTGAGAATCGCTTCTCATACCAGTCTTCTGCGTGCGGAGCAGGTAGGTCATGCATAAGTCGCAGCTCACGACCAGCCTCCAACCCAATGTGGTATTGCTCGTCATCCGTTAAGGAAGGTAATATGTCAAAGGCATCCTCTCCTTCCACATAACTCAGCAGCATATAACAAATATCTAATGTAGGTATGGATCCAACTGCAATAGGCTCGGAAGTTTTTACTCCCTTCGCATACACGTTAGCAACAACGTCGAATTCCGCTCTTTTTTTTTGTATTTGATCCAAAGGTGATGTGCGTAATACATACGTGGGAGTTGGACTACTCTCATACAAAAAATATTTCCCATCAAAGGAGAATCCTTTCGTAATCCGCGTCATTTCGGTCACATTGTTCAGTGATGGCAGATACTGATGAAGATCATTTAAGTTCATCGGAATACTCCTTTTCATGAAAAAATCGCAATATGATTATTTTATTCGGTTTCCAAAAATTACACAATCCGATATAAAGATAGCCACTACCTTTTATGCTTGGCACGTTCTACGATTATGTTTGTAAGCGTTATCACAAATGAGGAGGTATTTTATGTCCACGTTCATGAAACTTCCAACTAGATCTACGCAGTTACACGTCGTCGTACTCATGGTGCTGTTCATTTTTACAATGATTGTTCCGGGGCGCAGCTATGCGGCTACTACGAATTGTAGTACAGCTTCCTGCCTTACGAGTGCGCTAGCGAGCGCAGCAGCCGGAGATACCATTATTCTCGCATCAGGTACTTATACTGGAAATTTCGTTGTTGCTGCTAATGGCACCTCATCTAACCCAATTGTCCTTAAGAGCGCAAGTGCTTCTTCCAAAGCCATCTTAAATGGAGGCGGCACCTCAAGCGGTTATACGTTATACATCACAGGTGATTATGTTCAAATCAAAGACTTGAAAATAACAAATGCGAAAAAAGGCATCATGCAAGATAACGCTAACAATGGTCTGATTGATGGCGTTGAAGTCTACAATATCGGTGAAGAAGGCGTCCATTATCGTGATGGAAGCTCGAATAATACGATCCAGAATTCCTCCGTCCATGATACGGGCACGCTTACCCCTGATTACGGTGAGGGTGTGTATGTGGGATCTGATGTAGGCAAATGGGGAACTTATAATGCGGCGACGAACAATAACAAAATAAGCAATGTAACCATCGGCCCTAACGTTAGAGCTGAATCTGTCGACATTAAGGAAGGTACGACTGGGACCATTGTGGAGAACAGTACATTTAACGGTACAGGGATTAGCGGAGCGAATTACTCTGACAGCTTTATGGATGTTAAAGGGAATAATTCAATCATTCGAAATAACACGGTGAATCGAAATGGGAATTCCGTCATTGTGGATGCTTTCCAGGTACACGAACGTTCCACAGGCTGGGGCTTTAATAATGACTTCTATAACAATATAGCCAATATGGATAATAGCACGCCTTATGTTGTTAATGTGGATGGCGGGTCTGCAAAAGCATGCGGAAATACACGCAGTCCTTCCGGCAACATGTATACAGGCAGTGTTACTACCTACACAAGCTGTTCGGGAGGTGGCGGTACAAACCCTGTCATTCTGAGCGTATCCGCAGTGACGGATAGTGGTAATGATGGCAATGTTGCATCGAATACCATCGACAACAGTTTGAGCACGCGTTGGTCCTCACAAGGTGATGGACATTGGATCAGGTATGATCTAGGCTCCAGCAAAACAATTGCTTACTTGTCCATAGCTTTTCATCAAGGGGATGTGCGTACTACAACGTTCGATATCCAAGTATCCGCAGATGGCTCGGCTTGGTCAACGGTCGTGAGTAATAAAGTGAGTACGCAGACGCTCTCTCAGGTCCAATACGACTTCACTGACACCGCTGGTCGCTACGTAAGAATTGTTGGCCATGGCAACTCATCCGGCAATGGATGGAATAGCATTACCGAGGTAGATATTTACGGGAATTAGTTGATTTTGGAACACACGAAAGAGCTTCCGTGAGGCAAGCTCTTTTTTGATCGAGTTCGTGAAGGGACAACCACATTTATGTGTTATTTTTAAGGCTTCCACTTCCATAGATTTTCTCAAGAGCTTCACGCTGCGGAGGCTTTATGTTTACTTTGGGACGTATGCTTTTTGCCATTGCCTCGGCTTCGTCAAGACTCTTCGCTATGCCTAAGGTAATTAGGGTTCCAGCAGCTACTGCACCGGCTCGACCACCGCCGCCACCACAGTGAAAGCCCACTTTCTTACCACTTTTGTACGCCTCGACCACATGGCCAATCGCCTTCTGGAATAGCTCATCTTGAGGACCCTCTGCATTGTCTCCCAAGGGGACTTTGATCCATTCTACCTTTGCGTTTGGATCAGCACATTCCGTCGCTTCACCACGTAGATCTACAATCACTTCCACATTTTCGTTGTTCACCATGTCTGTCACATCCGCGGCTCCGCCGAAGAAAATCTTATCGTCAATGAGATTCTGATAATTTTTTTGCATATTGTTCTCCTCCACTGCTGGACTATGGTTATTTAACTCAAGTAAAATATTGGAAACAAGCTTTTTAAAGGGACTATTTGTCCATATAGGTGTCGTATACTATCTTATACGAATTTAAATGATTTCGTTAGGGGAGAACCACGATGGAGAGTTCATTATTAAGTGCTTTAAGTGTCTCATTTCTACTTGTCGCTATGTTAACACCTTTTTTAATATGGACATTGCGCAGTTTAAAGCTGACGCAACCCATCCGAGTCGAGTTGCCACCTGACCATCAGGCCAAACGTGGTACCCCACTAATGGCAGGAATTATCCTTCTTATCGGGGTAATTACTTCAACATACTTCCACCCGCTGCCACTGGTCCTTTTCCTTGGCGCAACATTTGTTTTATTTGGCTTACTGGGATTCATGGACGACTTTAAAAAGGCTGCTTTCCAGGACCCCTCAGGTATTTCAGGAAAAACGAAACTCGTTTTTCAATTTTCATTTACTATTGTCTTGTTATTTGTTTTACTTTATCAGTTCGACTTGAGTTCAGATGTAACCCTATTTAGAGGTTTCAACCTCCACTTGCCAATTTTCGTATACCTCATTGTCATGATCTTATTTATTGTTGGTTCAGCCAATGCGATCAATTTTACGGATGGGCTGGATGGACTTCTAATCAACGTTGCCATACCAACGTTCTTTTTCTTTTTTGTCATCTCCGAAAGAATTGAAGTACAGACTTTTTCGTTAGTTATGATTGGCTGCTTACTGGGTTTATTTATTTACAATATTTATCCGGCAAAAGCGTTTATGGGGGACACGGGCTCCCTTGCGATTGGTGGTTCACTAGCTTTCCTAGCTGTCATCGAAAAGGTTGAAATTTTGATCCCCCTCTTATTTTTTGTTTATATCGCAGAGCAACTATCCGTCATTTTGCAAGTGTGGTACTACAAGAAAACCAAATTGCGAATATTCCGAATGGCACCTATTCATTACCACTTTAGTCTAAAGTATGGCTGGAGTGAGAATAAAATTGTGATGATCTTCGGATTCGTCTCATGGATATCTGCTTTCATTTCTTGGGTGATTTGGAAATACATCCTTTAATTAAAAATCCCCGATGGACGGGGATTTAACGTACTCAGCATTTTATGCCGCCAAGCCCGGGCTAAAATGCTTTTCTTGTGCCGTAACTCGAATTTTTCGAGTTACGGGAGCTAAGGCGCCTCTTTTTTGGGCCGTAACTCGAATTTTTCGAGTTACGGGAGCTTTGGCGCCTCTTTCTTGCGCTGTAACTCGAATTTTTCGAGTTACGGGAGCCAAGGCGCCTCTTTTTGGGGCTGTAACTCGAATTTTTCGAGTTACGGGAGCCAAGGCGCCTCTTTTTGGGGCCGTAACTCGAATTTTTCGAGTTACGGGAGCCAAGGCGCCTCTTTCTTGCGCTGTAACTCGAATTTTTCGAGTTACGGGAGCTTTGGCGCCTCTTTCTTGCGCTGTAACTCGAATTTTTCGAGTTACGGGAGCTTTGGCGCCTCTTTTTTGTACCGTAACTCGAATTTTTCGAGTTACGGGAGCTTTGGCGCCTCTTTTTCGTGCCGTAACTCGAATTTTTCGAGTTACGGCAGCTAAGGCGCCTCTTTTTTGGGCCGTAACTCGAATTTTTCGAGTTACGGGAGTTAAATGACATCTATATCAGTAAACCACCTCACAAATAGGCAGATATTGCCCAAGCGCATAACACGACAATCACGACGCACGCCCAAAAAAGGCCGTAAGTTCGAAAAGAACGATTTGCGAACGCTTTTCGCAGCAATTTCTCGTTCACGATGATAAGGATGAGTCCGATAAGCGGATACCCACCCCAAATCGCAAGCAGTCTGTACGCTGGCTCACTGGTATCGTTGAATAGAAAAGCGAGACCGAGTAACATTAGCGCGCCGAGCGTTGCGAGTACTAAGATCGTGCGTGTAAAGTAGGCCAATAGCTTCATGTTTTCCTCCACATACATCTGACGATGCTTCTATTGAGTTATTTCTTTGTAAAATTTTCTAAAGTTGTCCTTATTTCCTTACTAAGTTTCTCTTGTCCAGGAATGGGATGATCCATCATTTGCTCTAGGCCTTGTTTGAGAAGAGTTACATAAGCAGCCTCGAATGCATCTTCCTGTGATACTTCAATATCCGGAGTAACACCTTTGCCTTCCCAACTGTCCTTTGTTATCGGATTAATAGCATGTGCGTTTGGAATAAACACTTCAAAATGGTCATTGATTCGATGCATCCAACCAGGGTTAGCACCACCACCCGTAGTTTCACCAATAACCAAAGCTCTTTTGAGTGCTTGGAGGCTATACGCAAATTCTTCGGCCCCTGAAAATGTTTGCTCACTAGTTAAGATGCATACCGGTTTCTTACCCCCAAATCTTTTACCTGAAACATAGGGCATATTCCAAAAAGATTGGGTGATTTTGTAATGTCTCCAGTAGTATTCACTAATGGCAACTGCATGCGTGCTCTCCAATAAATAACTTGCAAGGAGAACGACCATAAAGGATGACCCGCCCCGATTTTTCCGAAGATCAATCATTAAACCACTCGTATTGGCCAAAAAATTCATCGCGCTGACAGCTGTTTCACCAGCAAATTCCGGAGGAACAAAACTATGTAACTCAAGATATCCAATATTCCCAGGGAGTCGTTCCACTTTAGCAAAACCATAGTTATCCAGCATAAACTGCGTTTTTAAGCTCTCTGGAAAATCGGCTGTACTTTCTTCTACCTTCCTTGGAGGAAGCACCTCTTTACTCCAACAGACATTCAAATGCTTATCTTTGCTTATGGCTTGCAAATCTTTGGTAACAAGCTCGCAGAAAGCGGATGCCGTCGTGACCTCATGATAGCTGCCATTTACTAGTTTTTGACTAAACTCTGTACGGATGTTGTTTGCAACATCTGGGAACACGTAGAAATCATCCAGAAGCTGTAAGAGAGATTCCAGTGTTTCTGTTTTCATTTCTATACTAAGTTTGACATCATGAAGCAAAATTAAAACCTCCCCGTCAGATCTTGGTTGTTTTACCCATTACGACTATATCACTATCAAGAATCCTGGTCGATTAAAAAAGAGACCCACAGCAAGGGCTGCGGGTCCACATTCATATTTTAAAGGGGGGTCATGTTTTATTATAAGCTTGGTTTATTAACTCAGTGTGAAATTAAGATTTCAATTGTGTTACTTAACTAAATATAAATTTTGAATAGGGTTCAACCCTACCCCCTACATAATATTCTTGCAAAAAATGTTTGAGTGTTTGAGGAAACTGGGGACCGTTTATCGGGCTGTCTTGTTGTAGAGACTCTATGATTGTTGAAATATCCAACCACTCAAATCCAATCTGAGCAACATCATTTTGTAAATGAGTCATCTCCTCTTCAACTTCTATGGAACAACGAAAGACGAATTCAATGGCGTGCACCTGTTTAACTAAAAAAGAGTACTCATGATGATTAGATATATATTCCCTAACGCAAACCAGTTCTTTGACATTTGCCTTAACATTCAATTCCTCTTTGCACTCGCGTAGAATCGTATCTTCAATTGTCTCGCCTGTTTCTTGCCCGCCACCTGGTAAGGTATAATAAATGCCGACATCATCAAGTTTTTTCTTAATAAAAAGAAGCTTATTATCATGCTCGATTATCGCTTTTGCCGTATTTCTAACCATCAAGTAGTACCCTCCCATTGCCCGACTATTTTTTCACGGCACTCCAACAGGAACAGATGGCATCATGGATGCTGTCATTCGTTAACTCAAAAACACCATGCAGATGGCCTTTCAACATGTAGACGAAAGTTCCGTAATGCATTTGGACCATCATTTTTGGATTCAGAGGGTTAAACAACTTTTGCTCAATGGCTTCTTCGTATAAATGGTTCATGGGTCCACACCAACCACCTGTGTAGACCTCTTTTTTCACTTCCTCATAAATGTAAGGCGAGAACGAATACTGCTCAATAAATTGAAATCCCTGCGGATACTTTTGACCTAACGCAATGACCCGCTTCCATCCCAACTCAAACTTCTCACGGATCGTTATACCCTTATCGATACCTTCACGCACATAATCTCCATTAAACGTCACAATCGCTTTATATAACTCGTTAACAATATCTTCTTTGCTTTTAAAATAGTGATAAATGTTACCCGTCGAGACGCCGGACTCTTTGGCGATTAGCGCCATTGAAGTTGCCTGTAATTCCTTCTGAATAATGATGTTAAGTGTCGTTTCTAGTACAGCTCGCTGTACCTTATTATACGCAACAAACATACTGTTCCTCCCTCCCCATTAATAAATTGAACGCTCGTTCTAGTCAGTCTAAAATACAACTCAAATTCACATTCGTCAAGTCAGCATCATTGGACAAACGTTACATGTAACTCTTAGCTATTGTGTCCAAATATTCTTCAATAGGTACAGAATTTCTCATGGCTAAAAGATTGTTGCCGCTGGCTCCGATGACAGTACGGAATTTGGTGCTTTCTCCTGTTGCTTGAGCTACAATAGCGTCCACAATGATTTGTGGGTCATCCAATTGGCTAGGATCCGAGTTATTGATGCGCTCTTCTACTTTTGTCATCAGATCATCGTAGTCTTTAATCGCGGCGTCTTTGTTCCACGTAATATTTCCTTTAAAATTATTCCCTGTCGATCCACCTTGTTCGATTAGTCTTAGTTCGATATTCAACGGCTTCAGCTCGTAATAGAGACCCTCCGTCAATCCTTCCAATGCAAACTTGGACATGTTATAAAGCGATCCTAGCGGCACAGCAGTTGTAACCCCCATGAATGAACTAATATTGATAAACATGCCGCCGCCAGTCGTTCTGTAATGTGGTAAAAATCCACGAATAACATTAATGGGGCCACGCGCATTCACGGCAAACTGCCAATCGATAGCTTCCTCCTTTGCCAATTCCAATGCACCGTAAGTCCCCATACCTGCGTTGTTAACGACCACGTCAATCTTTCCGAAAGCAGCAATCGCTTGCTCTACCGCGGTATGAACTTGCTCCACATTGGTTACGTCCAGTTTGAAAATTTTTATATTTTCGTAAGCTGTAAGTTCCGTCTCCAACTCCGGCGTACGCATAGTAGCAGCTACATTCCAGCCCATTTGAGCAAATCGAATCGCAGTTAATTTACCCAACCCTGAACTTGTTCCTGTAATAAAGACTGTTTTACTCATGTTAAAAACCTCCCAGTTTATCTTTTCCGTTTTCACTAATAAGCATCATCACAATTATTAGATCGAACGTTCATTCTAATTATTGCGCAACAAGATGATCCTGTCAAATTTGATGAATGGAAGGTATACCTTTTATTTCCTTGCCAGTGTACAACCCCCTTACCCCTTGGTCGCCTGAAGCGAAAACGTGAGTGGAATATCATTAGTTGCGTCGTTCCATCGCCACCAACCGTCTTTGCCCTGCGTCATGAACGGGAAGCGTCGATTGCTCCCATAGTTAAACTCGTGGAGATAATCTAAGCGCAGACCCGCAGCAATTAGGGCGTTCAGGATATCACTAAAACTGTAACTCCACGTGTATTCGACACCCCGCTGATTAGCCGCGGGATCAGAATGTGGCAAGAGACCTTCGATTCGTAGGGGTTGCTCTGTATGAAAGTAAGGGTAGCGTATGTCCAAATCCGTCACATCCGCAGTATCATCAAAGACATTAAGAAACGGATGCTCATCCAGTAAATACAAGATGCCGCCTGGTTTGAGGAAATGTGAGATGACCTTTGCCCACCGATCAAGATCGGAGAGCCAACACAAGACGCCTCCCGATGTAAAAACGATATCAAACTTCTCATCAAGTACCTGAGGCAGCTTGTAAATGTCCGTGCAGATGAATCGTGCATCTAGCCCTGTTTCCTGACGTAATTGCTCAGCGAGGGCAATCGCATCCTCGGAAAAATCCACCCCCGTAACGTTCGCACCGAGACGAGCCCAAGAGAGTGTATCCATACCAAAATGGCACTGCAGGTGCAGCATCGACTTCCCCGCCACATCGCACAGTTCCTCCAGTTCAATCGGAGTCAAGGAGGATTTGCCTGCTTTGAACCCCGCGATGTCATATCTAGCTGCGCTGGCAGCATTGACGGCGGTACGGGCGTTCCAATGCTCGCGGTTACTCTCCGTATAATCAGTCATGGATGCTCCCCCTCTGATGAACTTTCTTTGAGAGATACGCTTGTCGAAGTGAAAGTATGCCAGTACGACAGAAGTTTAATTTTTATCCTCTTGATTTTCAAATAACTGCTTGAGCATGTTGTCTTTGTTATTCAGAAACTGCCTCATAATGAGGTAATGATCCGTTTCCTCTAATGTCTTCACTTCAATTCCATCCGGCTTGAGATTATAAATAATCGAATCGGGATAAGCCATAAGAATCGGTGAGTGAGTTGAGATGATAAATTGTGAATTTTGTTGAACCAGCTCATGAATCCGAGCAAGCATGGCCATTTGACGGAGTGGGGACAACGCGGCCTCAGGCTCGTCCAATATATATAAGCCATTGCCTCCAAAACGATGAACAAATGTTGAGAAAAAAGACTCACCATGTGACTGCTCATGAAGGGACTTCCCGCCATAAGAGTCTTTGATGGGACGACCGAATGAAAATTCATTATCGAGATCATCTATATTTGTAGCAAAATTATAGTAACTTTCAGCTCGAAAGAAGAAACCATCTTTAGGTCGATGAGGACCTTTTACCAATTGCATATATTCATACAAGTTCGAATGCGATGCTCTCGTTGAGAAAGAAAAGTTGATAGTCCCACCTTCTGGATTAAATCCCCATGCTACTGCGATTGACTCCATAAGCGTTGATTTTCCCATGCCATTTTCTCCAACGATATAGGTCACTTTGGGGTGGAAATCAAGCGAAGTGAGACTTTTTATAACACCTAGATTAAAAGGATAGTCATTGTAGGAGGAAATACGTTGTCTCTTCATCTGAATTTGCCTTAAAAAGGATGATGGTGATTTCATATTGGAACACTCCATTTATAGTTCGTCTTCCTTTAGGTCAACATAGCCATATACTTCGTTATCATTTCTCTATGACTTTTTACCATGTTCTCAGGTAGCTCATTCAACTTCCTAAATTCTAAACTCATAGATTCTGCATCATTAATTTTCAAATCACCCTTATACGCCTTGGTCCAATAAGCTGTAACAACTACATAAAACTCATCACCATTAGGCGTTTTGATAAAATGTTCTTTACCCGAGAATACATCAATTAATTGGAGGTCCCTCACTGTAAGTCCTGTTTCTTCATACACCTCCCTCTGAGCAGTCTCGATCGTAGACTCCCCCAATTCCATTAATCCGCCAGGTAAGCCATAGCGTCCTACAGGATGACTATTTCGTTTTTGCAATAAAATGTTATTATGTTCATCCACAATAATAACCACCGCACCGACTAGAATAAGTGGAATCGTCCCTACAATTTTTCTTAAGTCTTCTACATAGCCCATTATGCTTCCCCTATCTATTGTAAAAATAAAAATAGCCGCAACTGCGCGGCACCGCCAACATCTGATCTTGGCTTCCTTCTATTGGTGAATTACGGTCACCTTACTCCACTTACTTTTAAAATCCTTCTGCACGAGGCGCCTTTCAAAGATAGTTACAAGATCTTTATTCTCTCTGAAATAAGGGGTTGGCCTAATGATGATTTGAAGAACATCGTCAATTCCACAGGGGGCAGCCAACTGTACCTGCTCCTGATCATCTAACGTCAACCCTAAAGCAGTTGCTGTCTCAGGGAACTTGGACATGGCATCCACCGAAGACGAATAGGGAGGAATATGATTAACAACATGCATTCTTGCTTGATTTTTCACGGACCAAGGTAGATGTGGCATGATTTGTTGTAACTGCTCTTCGAACATTTTTTCACTAGCCTCACTCGTATTGGAAGCATCATAGTAGATGACATCGATATCAGCGAGCGGTGTTCTTTCTTCAAGTTCATGAAGGACATCCCAGATCTTCGAACGAACAAAGCCCGCACAGACCCACCAATCGGGAAGTTGTAAGGATCGAGCCACTCTGAGAATATCCATCATCCACGCATCCTTACCTACAAGCGCAATAATATCCTCTCTACTTTTCAGCAATTTGAAATCCCTCCACTAAGAACATATATTCCCATATTATAAAAGAATACGTTGTCATTGTAAAGTTATTCCAGACCGTTGCTATTCCTTTGCACGAGATCCATTGTCATACGTTTGAACGCAATGAATAAGATGACACCGGTTACTATCACAATAATACCTGACCAGAAGAACCACATTTGAACACCATATTTATCTACAGTCGGCCCCGCTAGCATGAGTCCAATTGGTGAGGAAAGCATCATGACACTGGTAACAAGTGAAATAACACGTCCCAACATTGCTGGTTCATACGCTCTCTGAATCATCGCCATGAAAGGGCCGTTGTAAAAAGGAGCAGCCGATCCCATAAAAAACGAAAGAATCACGAATAGCAGGAAGGCTTCTTTACTAAGAACACCACTTATCAGACAAGTTAGGCCAATGAGGACCAAACTTAAACTCATATAAGTAATGTCCTTCCATTTCGAAGCGATTACCGATAATATAACACCACCCAAGACCATACCAATACTGAAAACGGCCTCTATGAGGCTCGCACTATATCCCCCACGTCCAAAATGCGACAATGTCATAAAAGGAAACAACGTTGCAAGTGGCATGAATGCTATGCCGAAAATGGTTGTAGCCAACGTGATCACAACGATCGGTTTTACTTGAACAAAAGCCTCCCAGCCAAGCTTAAATTCCTTTAAGAATGAAGGCGTATGTATAGACTCTGCTTTGGGTTGACGAATCTTAACAAATGACAGCATGATATTTGCGATCAAAGCACCAACCACATCTAGAAACAATACCGCTCCGAGGGAAGTAGCTGAGTAAACAGCAATTCCAAGCGCAGGCCCAATAACCGTTGAGAAAGAGAAGACCATTTGATGCCAACCCGCGACGCGCGTTAACTGATCTTCAGGAGCTATGAGCGGAATTGCCGCTTGAAATGCTGGCGCATGAAAGGCAGAAGCCGTCGAACGTATCATTAAAATCACATAAACAAATCCCAAGCTGGGTTCACCAAAGAAGAAGTAGATCCCTAAAATCAAGCTAAAAAACGCAATTGCACTATCAGCTATAATCATCGTTTTTTTTCGGTTCCATCGATCAAGCCAGACGCCTATAAATGGACCCAGAATCGCTTGTGGTAAAAAAGCAGCAAGTCCAGCAATCATCAATACCGCGGCTGAACCCGTCGTCTCCGTCAAGTGCCAAATAATAGCGAATTGGACCATAGATGAGGTTAATATTGAAAAGATTTGCCCGCTGAAAATAATAGCGAACGTTTTTCTCCATTGAAGTTCCATTGCGAACTCTCCTATTCTCGGTACACGCCTATATTTCTTTATCACTCACACGCGATGAATATCGCCATTCTTTATCAGTGGAGCGTTGATCAAGGTTAAAATCTTATGGGCTACATCAACCGGGTCGGCAAGGTTGCCTTCTTCTTTCTGTTTTGTAAAATAACCCGTTAATGGAAAATCAGAATCACGCGCTTTTTTCTGCATCTCGGTATCCATCATGCCTGGGTCGACTGCAAAGACTTGAACCGCATGGGGTTCAAGTCCTTGCTCGAGTCCCACACATTGCGAGAACATATTCAGCGCCGATTTCGTGGAACAATACAGACTCATGCTTGGGGCTGGATACTTAGCTGATCCAGAAGTGATGTTAACAAGCCTTCTTTTTACATTCCAACCGGACGTTAAGCTGATAAAACTGGAGCTAAGCAGCACAGGTGCGGTTAAGTTCAATTGGATATGCAGCATGATTTCTTCCTGGGTACACGCCTCAATATCTTTGATCGGAGATACCATAGCCGCATTATTAATGAGTGTTATTGAATCAACATGGCTCGGATCTATTGTTAAAATCATTTCTTGTATCCTATCATTTAACGTCTCTACACGAGTGAGATCAATAGCGAAGAACTGATACCTATATCCGGACGCTTCCCTTACAATATCTGTATTTTCAGTACGTGATAAGCAATACACAACGTTTTCTTCTGCTAAAAGCTGTCTAGTCAATTCGGCACCAAGCCCGCTTGATGCTCCTGTAATGATGTATATATGATTCGACAAACGATCACCTCCTAGGAATTTGATTTTTTATCAAGTCGCGTACTCTTACTCTTACTCTTACTCTTACTCTTACTCTTACTCTTACTCTTACTCTTACTCTTACTCTTACTCTTACTCTTACTCTTACTCTTACTCTTACTCCTACTATTACTAGACTGCCTAACACATAGCCCCTAACCTTCACTAACAAATTACGAGTGACAAATTCTGAAATTTGTCACTCGCGATAATATAAAAAAGTAGTATGATGCCCGCCTCGCCTCGCCTCGGCTCAACCAAACAGGAATAATTATGTAACACACACACTTGTTCTATGGGACGAACATATACTAGATTAATAAAGCTAGAAAGGAGGTATTCCTTTGATGCGATCAGATTCCTATTTGATTTGTAAAAAGTACCTCAATCGCGAAGTGATGATACAAACAACACATGGCACTTACAAAGGGACCATCGTGAAAGTGGACGGGCAACAGGTCTATTTAAAACAAAAACGTACTGGAAAGAAAGCTCACATCTCATTCCTGCCCTTTCTCATTCCTTTAGTTTTATTTGATCTCTTAGCTATTTTTCTTGTGGACACCGCAAGACCCTTTTCACCCTGCCGACTATTCTAATCAAAATGACTGCCACAATCAGCGCATGTGGTGGTCATTTTTCATTTTCCATCGCTTTTTTATCCCGTTTCCCTAATGGGGTATAGGGTACATGCTCGACGAAGCTGATCTCTTTGGGCAGCTGATATCGTGCCAATCTAGTGCGCAGCCAGTTTAAGAGTTCCTCTTCTGATAATTCTGCACCCGGCACCAACTGAACCAACGCTTTCAAACGCTGACCGAAATGCTCATCCGAAATTCCCATGACAGCGGCATCCTCGATGAAAGGGTGCGTGTGTAGCATTTGTTCCACTTCAAGCGGATACACATTTTCCCCCGCCGAAACAATCATACTGTCCACTCTGCCACGCAAAAAGTAATAGCCCTTCTCATCCCGATAGCCCAAATCGCCGGTTTCGATCCATGCATCCCCTTTGTTGCTCATTGACCATCTATTTCGGATACAAAATTGACCTACGCTTCCGATTGCGACTTCTTGTAGTTGATCATCCATTATTCTGAGATGGACACCGCTTATCTTTCTGCCGATTGTATGTGCGGAGTAAGATAGATCTTGCGGAACGGCTATGATATTCAAACCTGCTTCTGACGTGCCATACAAATTGTATAACACGTCTCCCAATTGACTTAGCGTCTCTCGGACCAGTTTGGGATTAAGCTCGGCACCGCCTGAAGCTATACAAGACAGCGATTTCAAATCGCTCGCATTGGTTTTTAACATTTTATGTAGCATTAGAGGTACTACCGTTACGATATCTACCTGATGCTCCCGAATTAATCGGCAGGCTTTCTCTGCATCGAATCCCCGATGAATGACTACTTTTTTTCCTAATGCGCAGAAAAGGAGCAGCACCGCTACCCCATAACCGTGATAAATCGGAGTCCCGATGTAGGCTGTATGCCTTTTCAAGATTTGCAACCGCTTAAGGAAACCCGCGAAGGGGTCTAAATAATTGAATAGCGAGGGTTGATGTGCCGCTTCTTTGGCCTTGCCTGTGGTTCCGCCTGTCAGCAGCACTAGTTTCCCTGAGGAAGCTCGATGTTGTTTGATCTTTTCGTAACTTGTGGAGTCAGCAATATTGGATATTGCAGGATTTGTATCATGATAGCTCAACAGCTTGGCGTTCGTATATGTCGTTTGCACAAGTATGGCGCTTAGTTCGTCGTCATAGATCACCAGATGAAAGTCTTTGCTCTCTAGAATGCGCTGCAATTGCCCCTTGCTCATTTCCGCATTCAGCAAATAGATATCTGCCCCCGCAAACGAAACCGCATAGATGGCTTTCACCAGCGAAGCATGGTTTTTGCACAAAAAGCCTACTTTTTGACCGCCTAAAAGTCCGTATTTCATCTTCAGCTCGCTCGATAACGTCACGGATTGTAAGTATAACTGGCGGTAGGTAAGGGTTTCCCGCTCATCAACGAGAGCGATTCGATCTCCATACGTTTTAGCTGCAAAATGAAGCAAAGACATCAGATTGATGCCTGAGATGTACATAGCAGAAGCTAGTCGAAATAACGCGAACAGCGAGAGGAGTCTAATTCGATATAAAACATAAATCAGCTTAACGATTCTCATGGCTGTTCCCCTTGTTCCTGAGCAGCATCCTTGGCATTGCGTACGCCCAATATCCTCGGAGAAATACGCTAGCCAGCTGTCCGAAAATCAACCACCATGGTTGAAGTGTCTTTCGCTGCGTATAGATCGCTTTGCCGATCATCTTGGCCACCTGCTCTGGGGACATTGCGGGAACCTTACGATACGCAGCGGTTGGCAGAATCATGGGTGTTCGAACTAACGGTAGATAGACCGCCGTCATGGCGATGCCCATCATGTTCAGCTCTGGCGAGGCGGACTGGAACCAGGTGTCAAACGCAGACTTGGATGCTTGGTAAGCAGCCCAATATGGCAAGGGGAGCAGTAGGGCATTAATTGTAGACGTATGGATGACGTGCCCTTGCTTTTTTTCAAGCAGTGGAAGGGTAGACAACACTAATTGAACCGGGGCGAAATAATTAATCGCCATCGTCCGGGTGAAATCATGATAGCGATCTACGGAGTGCTGAATAGAACGTTTAATCGAATGACCTGCATTGCTGATGAGAATGTCCAATCCATCTGGCAGCTGATGAAGGAAGGTCAGTAATCTCTCCATGTCTTGTGGATCTCGAAGATCCGCAGGGAACACGCTAACTCGGGCTGCTGCTTTGGCTTCGATTTGGCTTTTTATAGCTAAGAGTTGCTCACTCCGTCTTGCCACCAAGATCAAGTGAACCTTAATCTCAGAGAACAGATAAGCGAGTTGTTCGCCTATGCCGGAGCTGGCGCCCGTTATAAGAACCGTTTTGCCCATCAGCTGCTTCTCCAACTTCTGTTGATTCAAGTTCGTCGGTGGAAACAAGAACAATTCGAGGAGACTATTTGTCCGCATTTGGACTCCTCCTTTCTAGCCTATTGTAAAGCCAACTCTTTAAGTCAATGTGAAAACCGTTATCTCTGGACGGCACATGAATCGAATGGGTTGCACGGACACACCGATACCTCGATTGGTATAGAGAGTAAGCGACTTATTAGTCCCGACCTGGTAGAGTCCGGATGGATATTTAACACCAAAGGGAACCGAAGCCAACGGACCTATGATCGGCAATCTCACTTGTCCACCGTGGGAATGGCCCGAGAGCTGCAAATGGACAGCTTCGCTAGCAGCCACATCGGCGTAATCCGGTGCGTGGGACAAGAGGAGTACCCATTCCTCTTTTTTCGCCGATTGCAGCGCTGTTTTCAGATTAGGAACGCCCTCCCACATATCTTCTACACCAGCAATCCAAATGGATTGGTTGCCTCTCTGCAGCCTAGTCCCCTTATTGCGCAGACAGTGAAATCCCCCTTCCTCTAGAACGTCTGCTACTTCTTCTACATCTCCATAGTAATCATGATTGCCAAGTACGGCATAGCAGCCGTATGTTGCAGTAATCGTACGCAGCACATTGCCGATTTCTTGACCTTGCCCACCAATCGCATAATCGACGAGATCACCTGTAAAGCATACGATATCTGGTTTTTCTGCTTGGATCGTCTGGGCGACCTTGGTTAATTGCTTGATATCCATATGAAATCCAAAGTGAAGATCACTAAATTGCACAACCCGCAGCCCCTTGAAAGCTTCCGGAAGTGCCCGGAAAGAGAGCGAAATTCGCTCGACCTGCAACCAACGGGGCTCCACCCACGTGGCATACCCGTAACTTATTGGGGGGACGGATAGTAGACCTCCACCCAGTAGTAAACCCTTTTTCAAAAAGGAACGACGACTCATTTTATCCATATTTTTCATATCACTATCATATATCAAAATGGGGCTGTCAGGCTATTTTCAACCACCGAATGTCGTTAAGAATGTACATAAAAATATTTCCAAAAAAGTGAAACAAATCGCCGCTACTATCCGTTAAGTGGATACAGATAAAAATAATGGAAACTTACAATATGAAGCAAAGGATGAGATACATGAAGAATAAGGTTTTAGCCGCCGGCCTCCTAACGACCGCGATCCTCTTAACCTCAGCTTTTACCCCCGTCTCTACGAATGCTGGTCAGGAAACTATTGTTAAGCTTGAGGGCCAACCGATCACTTTTGCTAGTCAACCTCGGATGATTGATGGAGTTTTGATGGCCTCTGTTCGCGATCTTGCAAACGCTTTAGAGATGGAAGTGACCTGGAATGACGCTGAACGGGTTGCCGTCGTTACACGTAACGGATACGAATTGAAGCTGCCCGTGCATTCCGACCACGCTTACGTAAATGGGCAGGCAACCACTATGAAAGGCATTACACAAATTGTAGATGACTCCCTCTATGTCCCACTGCGTTTCTTCATGGAAAGCGCCGATCAAATTGTACGTTGGGATTCCGCAACCAGTTCCGTTAGCGTCACCAAGCCAGCTGACAGCTTGCCAGTTGTAGGTACCTATGACCACTTGGTTACCCTATTGACGCAGAATGAAAGCAAAGGAATCGTCGTTGATTCTCTCATGGGCACATCAGCCATAGCTAAATCTTCCACGACTTCCTCAGCGCCAGCTGTTGCCGGCAGTGCAGGTGTCGCGGTTCAAGATTCAGCCAGATCCGTGTCGCCCGAGTATTCTGGCACGAACGTACAAGTGCAAGGCGTCGATGAGTCGGACGTCGTTAAGTCAGATGGAACGTACATTTACACCGTCAATAAGCAGCGCATCGTTGTCACCCAGGCTTATCCCGCGGACCAGATGAAGGTACTGAGTATCCTTGATTTCCCCAAAACACAAAACACGCAGTTCCAACCCAGTGAAATCTACGTAGATGATAAGCATCTCATCGTGCTGGGGCAATCCTATCAGAATTTCAAGCCAGTTCCTTATAATGAGGCCGCTAGCAGCAGTACAAGTGTCGGAATTACAGGCAAGAGGTTGATCTCACCTATACGCTCGCAGGCAACTACAAAGGTCATGGTTTACGATCTCACAGATCGCAGTAACCTGAAGCTGGTTAAAGACGCAGAACTTGAAGGAAACTATATTTCCTCTCGCAAAATCGGATCCTCCCTCTATTTTATCGCCAATAAATATGTGAATTACTATCAATACCGCGAACTTCCGGATATGGAAGGCATGAAAAAAGAGCTGGCTCCTAGTTATCGAGATTCTTCAGCAGGTGATTCCTTTACTTCGGTTCCCTTGGATCAGATCTACTATTTGCCTAAAGCATTGGAACCTAACTATGTCCTCATTGGAGGCATGAACCTAGATCATCTGACCGAAACCATGAATGTGACCTCCTACCTCGGCTCAGGGCAAAACGTGTACGCCTCCGAAGAGAACCTATATGTGGCCGCAACGAAATATGAGGAGCAACAACAGGAAACGATTCTATATCAATTCGGGCTGAACAATGGCAAAGCTGTGTATCAACATACAGGCAAGGTGCCTGGCCATCTACTCAATCAATTCTCCATGGATGAGCATAACGGTTATCTTCGTCTGGCTACAACCACAGGTGAAATCTGGCGGACAGATGAAGGAACGTCGAAAAATCATGTCTATATTCTCGATGAGAGCCTGAAAGAGGTCGGCAACATCTTAAACATCGCGCCAGGTGAGCGCATTTATTCCACTCGCTTCATGGGTGACCGCGCCTACATGGTTACTTTTAAAAACACCGACCCACTGTTCGTCTTGGATTTGAAACAACCTGATAAGCCCAAATTGTTAGGGGCTTTGAAGATCCCTGGATACAGCAACTATCTGCATCCTTATGATGAAAACCATATTATTGGCTTCGGAAAAGATACCATTGAGGTCGAGAACAAAAACGTGCTTGGATCACAATCCATCGCCTATTACCAAGGTATGAAAGTCGCATTGTTCGATGTATCTGATGTGAATCATCCGAAGGAGAAATTCACGGAAATGATCGGTGATCGGGGAACGGATTCCGAGTTGCTGTACAATCACCGTGCGTTGCTCTTCTCCAAAGAGAAAAATCTACTCTCCTTCCCTGTTACCGTAATGAAAATCGATCCGAAAAATGTGGCTAGTGCTTATGGAAGCTTTGCTTTCCAAGGGGCGTATGTTTACAACCTTGATTTGGAAAAAGGTTTCCAGTTGCGCGGAGGCATCTCGCATCTCTCGAAGGAGGAGCTGCAAAAAGCAGGGCAGCACTTTTATGCAGGTGACAAACAAGTGGAGCGCGTTCTCTATATTGGTGACACCCTGTATACCATCTCGAACGGATTTATTAAAGCGAACGACCTCACTACATTGCAAGAAAAGAACACGGTAGCCATTCCTTAAAAAACGAAAAAAGCCTCGTATCCTATACGGATCGGGGCTTTCCTCATGTAAAGCGAATTACAAGGCCAAAACGTCCTTTACATACGTGGCTAACGACACGAGTTGGTTGCCAACGGCACGATTGGTTTCCTTTTCAGCAGCCAGAGCAGCAGGAACCATAGAGAGCTGGGCTGCAACCACGCGCTTCCCGGGGTTTTCCTCAATAAGTTGAGTCAAACCTTGGGAGACCGCTTGGATGTACTCACGCTTTTTCCCTTGCATGATGAGTTGAAAGGTATTCTCCAAAAGAACAGGCACTGCATCTAGTGCTTTCCTCTTCTTTTGAGCATAAGCGGCTAGTTGATTCATAGTTCCTTGAACGGTGTTCGGATTCGTGAACGCAACGACCGCAGGTTGATTCGTCTCGCAGATTTCTTCAAACAGCGGATCATCAATTTTGATAATCGGGATTGCATAGCGCTGCAAGTCTTCCTGATAAATGGCAGTAAAAAAGGTACACGTGATTAATATCGCATCCACGTGGCAATTCGCTATCCAGTCTAGGGTTTCAAGCACTTTCTTTTGGGCCGTTGCCGTCGTGAAATCGGCATCCGACTTGATCCGATCCAGACCAGGATCTACAAAATGAATGAGTTCCACACCTAGACCAAGCAGGGCGTTGTCGATATGTTCAATATTGGAATGATGAGCATGGAAGCAACCAATTCTTTTCATCGTTGGTCTCCCATAATATAAGTTCTCAAATAGTCATTGCGGAATTTCCCCTGCGGGTCACATTGAAGAAGCAGTTGCTGGAAGTCCGGCAGCTTCGCATAAAGCGACTGCACGCGTGCCGGTGGCATCGTGAACAGCTTGGCCCAATGAGGCCGAGCCTCGAAGGGTTCGAGGAGCTGCTCGATCATGGGCAACACGCGGCTAACAGCCTCCCAATTGGGCTTCCACGTAAAATGGAAAGCCACCGACGCCTGGCGGTAACAAGGGCTCATCCACAAATCATCTTCGTCTATTGTACGTACCTCAGAAACATATAAGAGTGGCGATATATGCTCTTTGATACGGTCGAGTGAACATAATGCCGCATAGGCATGTTGACGAGGCACGTAGTACTCGCTTTGTAATTCCTCCCCTGCACTTGGGGTGAAGTCCATTCGGAAATGCGGCATCCGCTCATGCCATGGTCCTGGTATCCCCATCTGTTCACTGCAATTCTCGGCTGTGTGACCTGGCACCGGATGACGAGGCATGTCGGCTAATCTTGCTCCAAAGAACTCGGATTCCACCTTCTCGATGGCAGAGGCTGGTTCCTCCACTTTGCGCTTCACCCATACTTGATTGAACATGGCTTCCTGCCAGTTCGTGAACAAGCTGACACTATAACCGCTAGAGAAAATATCGTCGAAGTGCTCTTCAAGCTGTGCCAATGGCAAGTTGTCGTAGACATACTGGTTCATCTGGAAAGATGGGACGATATCTAAGGTGATTGTCGTGACAACACCTAGTCCACCTAATCCAACGGCAGCTCCAGCAAGGAGCCCATCTTGATGATCACGGGAGAACACAGCGATACTCCCGTCTGCTTTAACGACTTCCATCGCATGTACCGCTGTCGCCAAGTTGCCGTTGCGATCCCCGGAACCGTGTGTGGCTGTCGCACATGCCCCTGCAACGGTAATATGCGGCAACGATGCCAAGTTGTGCAGAGCATACCCATTCGCATGGAGAAATTGGCCTAGCTCACCATAGCGAATGCCAGCCTCAACCGTTACCTTATTGTACGTTCGGTCAAGTGCAATCACGCGATTCAGATTCTGAAGCGAGATCAAGCTTTCCGTACTGTCGGCAATGCCATTAAACGAATGACGGGTGCCCAGCACCTTAATTTGATTGCTGCGAGCCACCAATTCTTGAATCTCTTCCACATTCACCGGAACATGATAGTTCGAGGCGCTGAATGTATAATTGCCAGCCCAGTTTCGATTGTTCATCATCGACATCCTCCAGCCTCTCATAAATTGCTTACATTTTATCATAATCAGGTACCGATAACCTACTTGTACGATCCGTTTCGCTCGAACAAGCCTATCTTAGCTCTCAGCAAGAACCTATTGTGACAAACGCCCATAGGATACAAGGTAGATGGACGATATCATCATAAACGGAGGCATCACATATGAGTTTTGGAACGTTTGGACCTGGATTTGGTGGATACGGTGGATTCGGGGGATTTGGATACCCGCAATATGGATTTGGAGGACCTTTTTACAACCCTTACTTCCCGCGTCGTAGATTGCTCCCTTACTTCTTCCTTTCTCCTTTCGCTTTTCCTTTCTTTATTCGGGGAGAAGATGATCGGGATGGCACCTATTATGCGCAGCATCAGTGTGTTGAAGGAGATTCCATGGTGAAGTTGGCTCAGAAATACAATGTCCCTCAGCCGATTCTAGAAGCCATGAACCCACACATTCAACAGCCAGAAAGTCTGACGCCCGGGAATATCACTTATATCCCTCGCTTGTATAAAATGCATTGTCACAAAATGTACTTGGAACATGAAGTACCTGAAGGAGCCTCAGTTCCCATGTACACTGCACCACAAATGGCAGCTCCAATGCATCAAGGACCACAAGTGACCCCAAATCCTTATACAGGGCAATAATGAGCTGATTGGAACAAAAAGACTGAGCCACGAAGAAAGTACTTCTTCTGGGCTCAGCCTTTTTGGTATTTGTATTAACTTTGTTGAAGGTGCTTCACGGCATCACCGAAATGGTTTCGGACTTGTAGGAGTACATCCAAAGCCCGCTCCTGACTAACACTGAACATCAGCATTAAGATAGCCACTCTTGCATCGCCATTAGCATCAATGCCAGCTTGACGTGCTGTTTCTTCATCAGTGCCAGTTGCTTCTTGTATGATTCCAACTGTACGTTCTCTTAGCTTGTGATTGGTAGCCTGAACATTAACCATCAGATTGCCATAGACCTTCCCCATTCGAATCATGATTGTGGAGGACAACATGTTCAGCACCATTTTTTGCGCTGTCCCTGCTTTTAAGCGTGTCGACCCCGTAATGATTTCTGGCCCGACAGGTACTTCAATCGGATAGTTTACAACGCTACTGAGCGATGTATCTCGATTGCAGCTAATACCAACCGTCGTTAATCCAAGTCGATTCGCTTCACGAATGGCACCAATCACATAGCGGGCAGTGCCGCTGGCTGTAATCCCAACAACAACATCACCTGGTCTGACTACCTCAGATATCGCGAGCAACCCGGCATGCTCATCATCTTCCGCATTTTCTATGGATGCTCGAATCGCTTTTTCACCGCCAGCAAGGAGACCGTTTACTAAGTCTGCCTCTACCCCGAATGTCGGAGGACATTCAGAAGCATCCAAAATCCCAAGACGTCCGCTTGTTCCAGCTCCGATGTAGAAGAGTCGACCTCCTGCCGTCATCGCATCAGTAATGGCTGCAATAGCAGCGGAAATCTGAGGAATTGCGCCTCGGACCGATAGGGCAACGGTTTGATCTTCCTCATTCATTAATGTCACGATTTCTTCAATGCTAAGTTGGTCAAGGTGCAGTGATTTTTCATTTCTCTGCTCCGTAACCAGTTTATTCTTCTTTTGATGAGCCAAAACGATACCTCCTGTTCTTGGATGATTAGCAGCATCCTTACTTTACCGCGCCAGCAGTCATGCCTTCCATGAATTGTTTAGAGGCCAGGAAAAATATAATCATCATGGGCACAGAAGCTAACGTTAGCCCTGCGAACAGCATGCTTAAATCTGTCGAGTACTGTCCGAACAAAGAGAGCATACCAACCGGAATTGTCTTCTTCGCATCGTCTTGAATAAAAATTAGCGGGAAAAAGAAATCATTCCATGCCGTGATAAAATTCATAATCATCACAGTTCCAAGTGCTGGCCGCATCAGCGGCAGCAAAACATGCCACATAACACCAAAATCAGAGGAACCATCTATGCGCGCCGCCTCTTCCAACTCCTTCGGGAGCGTTCTGAAGAAGCCCGTTAAGATGAGAATAGCAAGTGGCAAGCCGATCGCTGTGTACACACTAACCAACGACCAGATATTATTCAACATCGATAGTTTTTTCATCAAAAGGAACAAAGGGACGATACCGAGCTTAATAGGAATCATCATGCCCAAGAGAAAGAAAAAGAACAAAGCTCCATTCCAGCGGAATGGATATCTCGCAATATAGAAGGAAGCCATAACACCAAACAGCAAAATTAGAACTACGGATACAACACTAACCATAAGACTATTCCAAAAATAAGTGAAAAAGGGAATTTGATGTATCAACTTACTATATGCTGCAAACGAAAGGGATGTTGGTAATGACATTGGATTTTTTAAGATTTGGATGTTCGTCTTCAAGGAGGAGGTCAGCATCAGAAAAATCGGATACAAACTGACCAGCGCCCCCAAATACGCCGCAGCGTACTGGAATCCCCGAACGGATTTGTTGGTTTTCATGGTCTGCCTCCTGTCCTAATGCTGAGCCGATTGGTTCCTAGTAACGTACAGGAACAACGCCGATATCGTTGCAATAATGAAAAATAAAACAACAGCTAATGCCGAACCAAGTCCAAGTGCGACCGAATCTCCGCCAGATGAGCCGCCAAAAGCAATTCGATAAAAGAAGACAGCCAATGTGTCCGTCGAGTTATATGGCTCACCCTGCGATCCTTCCATCGCATAAATCAACTCGAATGCTTCGAAAGCATGAATAAATGTAAAAACAGTAATGATAATCAGAGACTGACTCATCATAGGTAAGATGATCGAGCGAATTAAACGGAAGCCTTTGACGCCATCCAACCGTGCTGCTTCAACAACTTCAGAGGAAATGGCTTGTAAACCAGCAAGAAAGATTAACATCGAGAAACCAACACCAAACCAACTGTTGACGATTGTAATCGAAGTTAGCGCTGTAGCAGGGTCTCCCAGCCAAGGTTTGGCCCATGAAACGAGACCTATCTTTTTGAGCATGACATTCACAACGCCATTATTCGGGTTCAACATGAGCTTCCATAAGAAGCCTACGACGATGACAGACAGCAGCCTAGGTAAAAAGTAGGCCATTTTCAAAAAATTTGAACCTTTGAGTTTACTGTAAACAAGGTAGGCAAGCCCAAAGGCAATCACATTCTGTACAACCATCTCAACGGCAAAATAATAAAGATTGTGACCAAACGCATTCCAAAACAAATGATTAAACGGTTCCTTCGTAAACAAGCTTACAAAATTGCCGAACCCAATGAACTCCCCACGGACGAGGCCTTTCCAATCATAAAAGCTGTAGCCGAACGCGGAAAGAATCGGGTAAATCACGAACATCATGTAAACTGCGAGGGCAGGGACGGGGAACAGGTGAACTGCTCCCTTTTTCCACCCGGACGATTTGGCCAAGTTATTCATGCCCCTCACACCTTCTCTTTACTTATTTCTTAGGTTTAAACCAAGTATCTGTCATTTTTTGAACTTCTTCTGTCACTTGCTCCGGTGTTAATTTATTTAAAAACATACCTTGGATTGAATTTTCTAACGTAGCTTTCGTTGTTGGATTACCGGCATTGAAATAAACGACAGCTGCGTAAGGTGTGGAGATCGTATCGGCATTTTTGGCAATTTTCGCTACCAGAGGATCATTAGCCGCCACACCTGGGATCGTGCTTGGTTTTTGTAATTCATTAACAGCAAGAGCCCCGAATTCTTTCGTTGTTAAAAATTCCATGAATTTCAGTGCTTCCTGTTTATGAGCCGATTTGGCATTCACGGAAAATGAACCATCCACCCATGTGGTTACCGTTTGTTTGCCATCTGCTTTCATTGGCGGAACAGGAAATACATCCATCTGAAGGTCTGGGTTCGTTTTCTTCATAACTGCATACTCCCAGTCCCCCATCACCATCATCGCAGCCTGCTCAGTAACAAACATGTTTCTCATGTCATCCATGCCGATACCTACGTAATTATCTGGGAAAAATGGCGTTAGATCTTTCAGCATTTTAATCGAACTTACATACTCTGGGCTTTTGAAGTTTGCGCCCCCGCTAACAATTTTCTTCATGAAATCTGTCCCATAAACAGCCGGTCCAAGCGTCCCTTCTGTCAGCGATAGAATCCATCCTTCCTTGGAGCCGAAAGCGAAAGGCGTTACTTTATTCTTCTTCAAGGTATCTGCTGTTTTAAGGAATTCATCCCACGTTTTAGGTTCTTGAAGATTGTATTTTTGAAATAGTTTCTTGTTATAAAATACTTGCGTCGAGCTGAAAACAGTTGGCACGCCGTATACTTTACCGTCAGATCCCGTAGCAGCCAGCAATGTATCTTTCGAGAATACATCCATGCCTTTCACATTCGTCAACGGCTCTAGGTAGCCAGCATCCGCCAAAGCAGCACCCGCTGCATAAGGGCGAAGATGGATAATATCTGGACCGTTTCCGCTTTGCAGACTTGTGTTCAGCGCTGTGTTGTACTCCGTATTCTTGGTTGGTTTGAACTCAATATCAATATTGGGATTTTTCTTTTTGAACTCAGCAATGATTTTTGTGTATGCTTCTGTATCTTCTGTACGCCAGCTGCCTATTGTCAGTTTTACTTTATCCTGTGTTGCTGCTGTAGTTGTTGGTACCGTACTAGCTGTACTAGCGGCTGTACTAGGCGTTGCACTGTTACTGCTGCATGCGACAAGCATGGAAGAAGCTGTGACCATAGTTAGTAAAGCACCACTGAATAAACGTTTCATAAAAAAACCTCCCTTTAATTTTCACTTGTATGTTAAACCTCTAGAATTTCAAGAGGACCAAACCAATCCATACAAAATCAGTTGCTGTTATCCATTGCGTTTGCCAACCTTAACCGCTTGTCGAGTCATTTCCAGCGAGGTCACACTTGCCTCGTAGTGGCAGCCAGCGATACCAACATATAGAATATCTATAACATTCAATTGGGCAATTCTTGATGCCATCGCCCCGCTGCGAATACTTTTCTCCAATGTGCTAATAAACAGCTGAATATCTGCCAAGTCTGCAACTGGATTCGATCCGAATCGGGTCAACGTAATGACCGCAGCGCCATTATTCTTCGCTACTTCCAGCGAACGAATCATATCTTCCGTTTGACCCGTATAGGAAATACCAAAGACTACATCTCCCGGGAGCAGGTTAGCAGCAATGGTAGCTTGCGCATCAAACCCTGTACCAATCTCACACCAGCGGTTAATCCGTGAAAGCTTTTGCTTGAAATCCTCCGCGATGACCCCTGAAGCACCAACGCCGAACACGCCAATTTTTCTTGCACGACTTAACGTTTGTATGGCTTTCGCCACACTTTCCGGTGATAGGACGGTTAGCGTATCTTGAATGGAAACAATATTGTTATTTGTGACTGATTTAATGATCTCCCCAATTGAACTGTTCGCATTGATTTCCTGATAGGTCTCTGTTGGCAATGACGACTGTGATAAATCACCAGCGATTCGCATCTTAAGTTCCTGAAATCCTTTAAAGTGGAGAGATCGTGAAAGACGTATGATTGTCGCTTCACTAACGCTGGCAAACTCCGCCAGTTTCTGAACAGAAAGGCTAATAACCTCTTGCGGATGCTCCAAAATGTATTGTGCAACTTTGCGCTCACTCGGCTTCAAACTTGCCATAGCAGCTTCTATGCTCATTAATCCACCTTTTAACATGGGCAACATCCTCTATCGTTTTTTGTTATATGTTATATTATCTAACGCATTTTTCTCATTATAATGAGTTTTATTTCATTTTGTAAAGAAAATTGTGAAATATTATTTCATTAATGTTATTTTATCTGTCATAAAAAGGCTTAAACTGTCTTTCCTTCCTCGTTTAACCTCATAAATACTCGAACTCATGTCATGTAATATGCACATCATTAACTAGCATGCCTAATTCAAGATACCGTTCACATAAAAAATAGCTTACCGATGTCTCGGCAAGCTATTTCCACGTATGATTAAGCTTCGTGTTGTAAGTCGTGTTCCACTTCTTTTTTGATTTTATTCGGCATCATTTTGGGTTTGCTGGTGAACCACTTCGTATACAAATCTTCGTAAGTGCCATCTTTGGATACGGATTGGAGCGCTTCGTTAATTCTTCCGATGTACTTGTTTTTCTTTTTCGCAAGAATAGCCAGACTATCTTTATTGAACGGATCTCCTACTATTTTCACAGACCCTTGCGCAGTGTTCTTCATAAAATCTTGGGCATTGCGTTCCTCCACAATCACTGCGTCTGCTGTATGACTTTTTAACTCTGCATAGGCATCGGCGATTTTTGAGAAACCGTGGATTTTCGCCCCTTGAATTTCACTTGCATAGTAAAACCCAGGTGATCCATTTTCGGTTGCTATCGCTTTGTCGACTAAGTCATCTTTCCCTTTGATAGCTGAGTTCTCCGAAGCAGTCAGAATCACTAAGTTTGTTTGAAAATAAGGATCAGAATACTCCAGATCATTACTACGTGCATCCGTAATTGTCTTCCCCGCAATGGCCAAATCAATATCACCGGACTTCAATCCTTTATTCAATTCGCCCATTTCCATTGGAATTAACTCATATTCTAACTTTGACTTTTTAGCGATTGCTTGCCATAACTCCACCTCGAAGCCCTTCTTCTCCCCACCATCTATATACGTATAGGGGCGGAAATTTTCCTCGATGCCAACCTTGACCGTTTTATTCTGCCCGCATCCCGAAACAATCAGGACGACTAACAGGGGGATTAACAGGACGATTCCTCGTTTGCTACTAGCGCTTCCATTCATGTATGCAATACCCTCCTCATTAGGTAAACATAGGTATTATTTGTCAATGTTCGGACGGTTATTCAGGTTCTTCTTCAGGTTCAATTCTACGATTATTAAAAGAATACGGCTGCTCCCGACAGCGCTCCTTTGCTGCGACGAGATACTCGAAATTTTCGAGTATCTCTGCCTTTTTCTCTCGGGCTGATGTAGCATAAAAAAAGAAGCTGGTCACTCGTACATGAACATGTACAAGAACCAACTTCTTTGCTTACTCACCTATCGCCTAACTCATCAACTCATCTTTTTCCGCTACTTCTCAGCAACCATCATGCAGCTCAAGGACTAACCTGAACTAGCTCCAAGTCATCAAAGTAAACCTCGCCAGGAACGACGTGTTTATACATAAAGATGGTCGCGGTTGTGTTCGTGCTTCCTGTGGTAAACGTGTATTCTTTCCTTGTATATTCAGCAGAATTCACATAAACCTGACGTTGGTAACTGCCGAAATCCCGCACTCCGAACTGTGCAGATCCCCCATCTACGACCTTCGCCCATGCAGAGATCGTATACGTTGTGTTTGGCGTCAGTCCAGTTACAAATTGCTCAATCCCCCCGTAGGCCGTTGCTAATTTGGCTGCGTACGTTCCTGTACGGGCGTTCGTATTCACGATGGCGGATTGGTTAAAATGCGATGGCCAGTTCGTAAAATCCCCTGTCTCAAAGCCGGGGTTGTTCAGCAGATTACTTACAGGAGTTGCAGGCACAACCTCCACGAGGCAAACGGCCGTTTTGGTTCCGTCAACTGTGGTCACGGTCACCGTAGCGGTTCCCTCACCCACCGCGGTCACGATGCCACTTGCATCCACCGTCGCCACTGCGGGATTATTCGTGCTCCAGCTTACCGCTTTATTAGCGGCATTGGACGGTGCGATAGTGGCCAACAACGTCACCGTCGCGCCTATTTTCAAACTCAATCCGCTGCGATCCAGTGAAACCCCAGTTACCGCGACGGGAGGTGGCGTAGTTGGCGCGCTTTGCTGAATAAGTTCAAAATCATCAAAGTACGCCTCTCCTGCCGCAGCACGTTTGTACATGAGAATGGTCGCGGTTGTGTTTGTGCTGCCTGTCGTAAAGGTAATCTCATTTTTCGTATAAGCCGTCGAGTTGATATAAACCTGACGCTTGTAACTACCGAAATCTCTAACACCAAACTCACTATTGATCCCCATGGACCACGCAGAGAGCGTATATGTTGTATTGGGTGTAAGTCCAGTTACAATTTGTTCGATCCCACCGTAGGCAGTTGCCAATTTGGCGGCGTAAGTTCCTGAATGAGTGTTTGTATTCACTACAGCTGCCTGGTTAAAATTCGATGGCCAGTTACTGAAATCCCCTGTCTCAAATCCCGGGTTGTTCAGCAAATTGCTCGCAGATACAACCTCTACGAAGCAAATGGCCGTTTTGGAGCCGTCTACCGTGGTTACCGTAACCGAAGCTGTTCCCTCACCTACAGCCGTGATGATTCCAGTCGCACTTACTTGCGCTACGGCAGCATTGTTTGAGCTCCATGTCACTGCTTTGTTGGCCGCATTAGAAGGAGACACGACTGCCGACAAGGTTGCTGTCCCGCCTACCTTCAGACTCAATGCGGACTTATTCAACGTGACGCCAGACACGGCGACAGGTACGGGCGGCGGTGGAGGTGGCGGCTCCGTTATGCCACTAGTTGTAATGTGGAAATAGTCAAAATCCGCAGTAAGTCCCGTTCCCCCACACACAATAAGTCCGATTTTGGGATCAGCAAGGCTAGTAATTACTGTGTTGCCTATCTGGGTATAAGTGATACCGTCTACCGAATAATAGCCAGCATACTTATCTCCATACTTCATAATTCGAAGGTAAGATGCCGTTGAGCCGATCGTATCGGGTACCTCCATATGGGTACGTACACCACCAACCTTAACGTCAAATTGTAACTGATTGCCACTACCATACAACCGGGTCATCCGGATATAGGTGTCATCATTTACATAGACGACCAATCCACCTTGCGACCACTGCGAATTCGGCTTGCCTTCGAGCTTCGTATCAATAGCCCAGTTGCCTTCAGGCGCACCCGTGAGAAGGATGTTCTTGGCATCTGCACTTCCGCCCGCGATATCTCCGTTTTCACTGACAATTCTCATATACCCCGGATTCGTGCTTAGCGACCATTTCGCTGGGTTCTCTCGGGTCCAATGCCATTGTGAATCGATATCCACATCATTGAACTCATCATCAGAACCTACCGTGTATACGGGATCAGGTTCAACAGGTCCTCCCGGCGCTGCGCTGTACTGGATTAATTCCAAGTCGTCGAAGTAAACGTCCCCGCTGCCGCCGTTTTTATATAAATATATCGTAGCACTGGTGTTGGTACTGCCCGTCGTAAACGTAAGTTCCTTCCTCGCATAACTGGTCGTGCTCATATGCACATCTTTGGAGCTGCCGCCATAATTTTTGACGCCAAATACGGCATCGCCACCGCCAACGCTCTTGCCATTCCCATACAATTTATAGATCGTATTCGGATACAATCCACTGATGGTCTGCTCAACACCCGCCGTATTCCCTGTAAGCTTGGCTGCATAAGTGCCGGTAAGCGCATTGTTACCCTCAATAGTAGCCCCATTGTAATAAGTAGGCCAATTGGTAAAATCACCTGTTTCGAACCCTGAATTCTTCAACAGATTTTCCTCCACCGGCGGTGGTGGGAGCGGAGGCAGGTTGTTAGGATCCAGCCCTGGACCTTGGTAAGCACCGATATTCGGTGCTAGTACGGCCGACACCGGATTGCCGAAGTAGTCCTTGCCTCCGTTGTTCGTCATCAATGTACCCGTTCCAATAGCCGGGGATGTGGAAAGAAGCTGGTATCCGACTACCGTATCTTTGCCTATACCGCCCGAGCCAGGGGAGGCAAGCAGCGGATCCGCCGTAATCTTATTCGCATCCGTTGGTTCGCTAGCCGGATGGTTGCCATAGAACAGATTGTGATCAAACACATTATTCGTACTACCGGCAAAATTGTAGCCGCCAGTTCCGAGATTCGTGATGATATTGTTCGTGAAGTACGTATTTTTGGCATAACCGCCCCAGTTTAAATAATCCACCACTTTCGTGTTCGAATATCGAGGCAGATATACTGTGTTGTTATAGATACGAGTAGTATCAGGAGTTCCGCTAAAATTAAACACAGCACCGCTGTCATTCTGGCTAATGTTATAGCGGATTGTCGTGTTGGTATTGGCGTTGCTCGCAACCGTACCATCATTAACAACCAAGAAGGCTCCGCCTGCATTATTATGGCTGTAGTTATACTGAATAATGGTTCCATCGCTCTTGTAATCGGCATCATAAGCCATAGCGTCTCCGCCCGGCGCAGTATTGTAAACTTCATTGTTCTGAATCACCGCATCCTTCGCAGAAAAGACCCAAAGCGGAACATGATAGCCGCTGGCCCTTACATGCGTGTCATGCACGATGTTGTTTTCGATCAGGGCATTGGTTGTATCCAAGATGAACGCGCCATCTGCACCTACATTATAAATGACGTTGTTCGTTACTTTGGAGTCAGCGGAAAATTTCTTCTGAGCACCATAAATGTAAATGCCCACGCTATCTACGGAATAAATCTTGCTGTTATTCACCACAACATCGGATACGTGATAATCCCAGTTCGTTCCCCAGACGATAATCCCGCCATTATGGGCATAATCGGTGGCTGTATCACCTTTCACATTATGGATCTCTAAATTTTCAAATAGAAAATGCTTAAATACTCTAGGATTCGTGTAGCCGCCGCTGGTGCCGTCCACATGTATGCCTCTGCGTACTGCCTTCGTAGCCGCATCATTGGTAATCTCCAGATTTCGGACTTCCCACTGCTCTTGATTGTTAAAATAGACCGCTGCTGCAGCGCCAGCCCCGGCGATCAATGGCTTACGGCCGGTACCATACATGTCAATCGTGATGGGATTTCCTTCTGTGCCCGAGCCTTGGGGAGAAAGCGTACCCGTCCATACACCGTCTGCCTTGAACATAATGGCGTCGCCAGGCTCAAAGACGGTACTATTGACTTTACTCAGCGATTGCCAAGCCGATCCCGAAGCAGTTCCAGTGTTTGCATCATTGCCGCCTATTGCATCCACATAATAGACGGAACCTGTTGCATAAACCGTTGATGGTGCAGCCATTGGCATGAAGCTTGCTGCTAAGATGACGATTCCCAGCAGCAAGCTTAATAACCTGGACCCTATCACTCTCTTCATCACATTTCCTCCTTTTTTAACCAAACTAATCACATGAGAATAGTACGGTTAATGTTTATCTTAAAAAACGGCGACTCCCCTCGAGGTCGAGTAACCGCTTCCAAGAATATTGTAAAAAACATTTAATGGATATGAATCTTTTTATAAGTGCTTTCATCAATATCAATCTTAGCTTCTCGAATGAGCTTATCCAAATAGTCACCGTATGCAACGTCCACATAATTTCTCCACACATTACGTTTACTCTCTTCATAGTTTTTATAGCCAGTTTTTTCTCGAGCCACGACCTTTACAATCACATACTCGCCCTGCATCGTCTCATCCAGTACAGCACTTACCTGATTAACGCCCAAGTTATCTGCAAGTACGGAATAGAGAACCGCCTGAGACTTGAAATAGGTGCCAGCGTTATCCTTATTCAAGTTCTCCTCAGTAAATCGGAGCATGAACGCATCGTTCTCACCTTGCAGTTCACTTATCGCTTGATCCATCTCTTTTCCTTGATCTAAAAGAAGTTTAATGGCGTCCATTCGTTTCTTGATGGATGGCTTGTTTGCATGGCTGCTCTGTACATCTCCCTTATAAGAAACAGAGATTTTCTGAAATCTAATCCTGTCCTCCTGCGTAAACAACGTATCCTTGAGAAGCTCATAATGCCGCTTGAGTTCATCTTCGGTCACGTTCAGTTCAACCTCAGACAACGATTCCTTCAATTGCGTCCTTAGTTTGCTTATGTAATAGGTCATGAAGGTACTTTCATCCAGTTGGACGGGTCCATAAATAGGTTCACGAGCTTTAACAGCGGCCAGTCTTCGCTTATTCTCTTTATCCATCTCATGGAGCAAATCCTCATAGGAAGTACCTTGTATCAGACCATGATGTTCAGCCAGCTCCAGTTCAATCTTGAGTCGAATGATTTCATCCAAGGCTCTCTGTTTAGCCATCTCTTCCGGATTCTCGCCATGATAGTCCGTTTCCCAGAAATTCTTTCCGTAGTTCACACCTTTGGTCCGATAAAAATAGTCGATGACCGAGGTTCGTTGCTTATCCAACTCACCCTTGAATTCTTGTGATGTGATCACGCTGCCATTCACCATCGCAATCGAAGTCTGGCCCGAATCAGCCCCCACGGAAGCATAAAAGACGATGACTCCAACTATCGGGAGAATCGTCATTGCTACCACGATCCTCTTCGTAAACTTCACTATGATCACCCCTACTTCATCTTATTACAGCGCTTACATTCGAGGTAGAGATAAAGTTTTAAGATGACCTAGGAATTTGTTAAGATTTTATGCATTTCCTACACAATTTCAATCCATTCAATCCGGACTGCATTCTGCTCTGCCCGAATGACCAAACTCATCTGTTCCGTTTCCAGTGGAGTCCTGACGATTCGTTCAACTTGCTGCCAGCTATCCGTGTCCCCAGCGACTTCCATGCTACCGAAATCCTCACCATTCATTGTGAGCTTTATACAAGCGCTCTCTTCGACGGAGCTAATCATCATCCGAATCGTACATTGGGATGCATGCGAAGCGTTGACCGTAACATCATAAGCTAGCCATTCACCTGCAGCTAATTGAACGAACACGCGTTTATCTGACTTGCCCCGGCCATGCCAAAAATTTGACCTCAACTCTCCTCCTTCCACAAAACGGATATCGGTGCAGTCCTGTTCACGGAATCCTATGAGATTCTCATGGTCTGAGGTCGTTCCAAAGCTGACACCCTTCCCTTTAAACCCGTAAAAGATTGCAGGAATTCGAATCGGTGCTCTCCGAAATAGAGATCGAACAACATCCGAATGATAGATGCAATTCCCCAACGCTAGATTGTTTAGGAATTCCCATAATATGCTCTCAGCGACAACTGGATTGGGGCAGTCTCTCCCTTCCAAATATCCGGTTAACAAATGCCAATTGTTCGGCATGTTAATAGAGCAAGGAGTATTCTCCGTGTCTAACTTTTTCCATGGCCAGAAGTTCCATGAAATGCCGTGCTCCTCAAATAATTGAAAGGCACCGATGTACCATTCGTTACTATTTTCCCCGCCTTCGCCCATAAAGATCGGCACGTTCCATTCCTCTCTTTTTGCCAAATAAGGGCTTAGACTCTCTGTGTCAGGATTACTCCAGTATTTATGAAATTGAAGCATCAGGTTATCATCCAACTTTTCGGTAAAAATAGACCAATCCGTCGCCCAATGAACGCCTTCCAGAATGATCATATGACGCGCATCCACTTCCCGGATAGCCCTGACAATCTCCTTGTAAAGCGGCATAATGTGGTGATTATAGGCTGAAAACCAATCTGGCAGCGGCTCGTTTAATAAATCGTAACCAGCCACAATCCATTCGTCTTTATAACGGTCAGCCAGCATCCGCCATAAACCGACAGTTAACTGCTTGTTATTTTCATCCGTAAATAAGTTGGGATGATCCTTCTCCGAATCGTCAATATTTGAACCCGTCTGCCCCCCAGGCGCACCGTGCAAATCTAGGATGACATAGAGGCGGTAATCTCTACACCATTTGATTACTCTATCGATATAAGCCAGATGATGCTCCTTGATCTGAAGCGTCTCTCCATCTTCCATCAGGAAACGTGCATTAACTGGAATTCTTACGGAATTAAAGCCTTCTCCCGCAATTCGTTCGATATCTGCCTCTGCTATATACCTTTCGTAATAGAGCTCCCAGAACCATTCAGCTTTCACAGGACCAACTAAATTCTCAACCATTCGTTCGATCCGTCGAGGCCGATCCCCTTGCTCTGGAAATTTCCACATATACCCTTCTGGTAGCAGCCAATTGCCAAATCCGACACCCCGCAGAATGATTTCTCGGCCATCTCCATTCACAAGTTTACTTCCTTTCGCTCTGACAAAACCTCTTACATCCTGTTCTTTTCCCGGTTGACTCACGATCTATTCACTCCCGCTTCATCTTTGTCATTCGGCGTATTTTAACAAAAAGCCCGCTGATTTCCAGCGGGCTCCCTCATCCTATTTCTTCATTTTCGAGTACCAATCATTCACTTCTTTCGTCATATCATCGCCACCGAGGCTCTTCCACTCTTTCACAAAGTTATCGAATTCGGTAACCGGTTTTTTACCATAAATAATATTGATAAACGTATCTCCCTCTAACTTGACGAGAATACCGCCTTTGGATTGCATCGCCGGCGTATTCGCGCCCGTGTACGCTTGAGGTATATAGATACCGGCTTTCCAGCCATCATCGACAATCTCAGCTGCCTTAAGGCTATCCTGTCCGCTGACTGCTATTTTCTTTTCACTCGGCGTTACTGGCGCTTTTCCTCTACTTACGTCTGCTCGCAACTTCATGCTGATGAATGGATCTTTCGGTTCGATGAGCAAATATTTAGCCGGACTGACTTTGCCTCCCGGAATATCCGCTTCGGTCACGGAGTAGGTGCCATCCGCTTTAATGGTATAATCGTAATCCTTCGCCCACCCGTTCACAAACTCGCTGCCCTCTTCAGGGTTTACAGCAGCAAATATCCGGTTCAAGTATAGGAATAGGGCATCCACATGTTCAAAGTCTTTCTTAACCAATAAGCCGCCTCGTAAGTAAGTCGTGTCACGGGCTTCTATTTTGCCATTCAGCGTTGGCAGCGGATACGGCTTCATGATGGACCCCGCCACATTCTTCTGCATATCGGTGTTCGGCCAGCCGGACATCCACGATGGAGCAACTACGATACCTACGCGACCTTGCGCGATCATTTCAGCCAATTTATTCTCGTCATGAAGGCCAGCTTCTTTCGAAAGATAGCCTTTATTATACCAATCCCTAAGCTTCGACAAGCCGTCTTTCATCGCCGGAAGCGTCGATCCATGGATTAATTTCCCATCCTTCTCCAACCACTGATAAGGTACCGTGCCTAAAGCCCCGAACACCCATGAAGTCTCTCCCAACCAGCTTGTGAACGGATTGGGGGAAGATCCACCTGAGCCCAAACTTGCTCCAAGCGGGATCACATTGTCAGATCCACCAGGCTTTTTCTCCAAAAAAGCCTGCATGACAACTTCCAACTCTTCAAATGTCTTAGGCGCTTTCATACCAAGTTTATCTAACCAATCCTGTCTGATCCACATCACGGGGTTGTCATTCCCAGCAATAGCGAAGTTCGGAATGGCCATTTTTTTACCACCATAGGTGACTTGACTCCAATTTAATGGGTTCGAGTTGTAGATTTGTTTCATTTTGGGAGACGCATATTTCTCAAAATCTGCTGTGATATCTCGATACTTACCGGATTGAATCAATTCGTCTAACAACGTCATATCCTGTGTGGTCAGCACATCCGGCAATGATTCGTTGGCTGTCAGCATCAATCTCAGTTTCGTATTGAATTGTTCGCCGGGCACTTGCCACAAAACCTTCATATCAACACCTAGTTGATCGTGTGCCCACTTCGTGTGCACATTGTTTTCCATCGTCTCACCATTCTTGAACTTCATGGTGGCGTCCGTGGCTTTGACTGTCGTGATGGTCACTGGTGTTTCAAACTTGTATGTTCCCTTCTGAATGGCTTCAGCAGGCGCACCCTTCTGTACAGCAGACGTCGGCGAAGTTTCAGCTCCCTTTTCGCCAGAATTTGTGCTTTGCGTACAAGCGGTTACAAAAGAGAACGTCATAATCACTGCAAGAGCAAGCAGATATCGTTGTTTACCCATTTTCTATCAAGATCCTCCCTTAAGCTGTATTGCGTTGCACCTTTATATTAATACAGCGCTTTCAGCGGAGTAAGTGATAAAGTTTTAAGATGGTGTATGAAATTGTTAAGATTGCGTGATATACCGATCTCTGTACTCTTGGGGTGTAACCCCGTAATAATTTTTAAATAATTTGCTAAAATAAGGCGGGTTTTGGAAGCCCATTTGGCTTGCTAGCTCATAGATTTTGATATCCGTTGAACTCAGCATAACCGCTGCCTTTTCCATCCTATAACGCATGATGAAATCACTGATATTTTCTTTCATTTCCTGCTTATACATGGTTGATAAATATACCGGGTGCAGGGTCACATGATCTGCGATCGTTTGCAGGGAAACATCTTGTGCAATATGCGTTTCAATAAATCGATGAATCTTGGAAATAAGTTGGTTTTTACCGTCCTTGAATTCACGAATGCTGCCAGATTCCATGCTTTCCAGTACCCCTACCGCCCACTCCATGACTTGGTCCGCTCTGTTAAAAGATCGTGGATCTGACGACACGTCCGTCTCTAACCCCGATACTTCCATCAAGGTTTTGCCCTGCAGATGCGCAATATACAAAAAAGCATTCATCAAGGTATAAATAACTTCCATCATGTTTTCTTCCGTATCCATTTTCTTAGCGCTCATTTCTTCGAAAACTTCACGCAATTTGTTACGAACATCCCCCCACCGTCCCGCTTCTAATAGCTGCTGGATACTTGGCGGACTGTATAAGGATTGCAGCGACCTCGATTGCACGCGAGGCTTCCCGGACAAGATCATAATTTGCCTATCACTTCGGGGAACCTTACGAAATTCATTCAGCGATTTGCGATAATGCAGCGCGAGTTCATCTGGAAATAGTCCCTCATCACTTATCAAGACGGATACTTGCCCCTTCAAAAAGGCCGAGACTTTCAATTGCAGTTCATACGCCAAATTCTCTAAACCTGTATCACCCATAGGTTCGAGAGACCCTTTCATGCCTCTGTCCTGCAGCAAAAAGCATAAATACCCGAATGCATCCTTACAATACCAGACGTTGTACTCCAGCTCTAGAATTTCGCAAGCAATATTATGGACAGCGTATTCGTATAACAAATCGTCACCGCCGACCGCATCTCCAAACCCGCCATCCATTCTTACAAGGATAAAAGAACAGTTCATCCCCGGTTCAAACGGAAGCTGGTACTCCTTCATTCGCTCTGCTAATGCGGAGGACGACATCGCTCCACCCGTTAACAAGTTATTTAATAAATTGGATCTTAATAATGGCAGGTGAACATGGAGTGTCTGACGTGCCCTTTCCAAGGAGCCTACATGCTCCCATTCCTCTTGGAAAAGCGTCTTAACACGAGACACCTCCTCCATCAACTCTTCGTCCTTAATCGGCTTTAACAAATAATTCACCGTACCGTACATGATGGCCTGACGTGCGTACTCGAATTCACCGTAACCCGAAAGCAAAATGCATTTGGTACGGGGAAAGTGATCCTGTATATGTTTGCATAATTGCAGCCCATTCATGCCCGGCATCCGGATATCCGTGACGACAATATCGATCGGTGTTTTCTTTAGCACCTCTACGGCTTCCATCCCCGAGGCCGCCTGAAAGACGTATTCCACACCGATACTTCTCCAATCATTTTCAACCATACTCTTTAATAGCATGGGTTCATCATCAACTAGCAGAAGCTGAATCATGGCTGCCGAGCCTCCCTACCTTATTCTCATTCCAACGAAGTGCTACGCTAAGCCCTGACAATCGACTCGAAGCCGTAATGCTGACACTGGCCTCAGATCCAAATCGTTGCACTAATCGTTGATTGACGTTCCACAATCCACACCCTGTATGCTCATCCATTGGACGCTCCAAACTCTGTACATACGCCCCGATCTCCTGCTCCGTCATCCCCACACCGCTATCTTCTACCACAAGCACATTCCAGTCGGCCTCACGGCGACCCGAGACAATAATGGTTCCTCGTCCTGGTTTGGGTTCTATGCCATGCACAATTGCATTTTCTACAACGGGTTGGAGAATAAGCCTCATAACCGGTTCATGCAGCATATCCGCTGGAATATCAATCTGATAATCAAGACGTTCAAGCCTTAACGAATAAATGTTCAAGTAGTGATTGACCAAATCAACCTCCTCTTTTAACAAAGGCATCTGGTTCTCGACTCTTGTGGTATAGCGATAATAATCGCCTAAATGATACGTCATCTGTTTAATCGTGTCAGTATAGCCAGCTTTGGCACAACCCGCAATGAAAGACAGACAATTGTACAGAAAATGGGGATTGATCTGCGATTGCAACTGCTTTAACGTTGCCAGGCGGGAACGATTTTGTTCCTCGTATACATTAGTTATCAAATGTTGGATCTCATCCCCCATATCATTAAATCGCAGCATCATGTAATCAAATTCATTATGAAACCGCTTATTGATCCGGAATGAATAGTCGCCCATCTCCATATGCTTGAGCCCTTTCATGATAAAAGAAATCGGCTTCTGCACATGCAGATACAAGAGATACGAAGTTGCAAATCCAAGAAGAAGCAGCACGAACATGCTGATATAAAACAAATTTCTGCTCTTAATAATTGGTGCGTGAAACGTGTTTAATGGGACATAATCAATCAAATAAGCATCGATACTTGGCAGATGGGTGTAACTCAAATAGGCTTTCTGCTCTTCAAGCTGTATGCTCCGATGCCCGCCTTCGTTCAAGCCTTCCCGAAGAAGTCTTTCTCCTAATTTTTCTAAATCATCATCCCTTGCATCAGAAACCGAGAACACCTCGCCGGTGCTTGTTAATAAAAAAGAGTAACCCGGACTATCTCGTTTGTAGGAGCCTAGCATTTTCCTAATATTGTCTAGCCCAAAACGCACCTCATAAATCGCACTTACCGTCTGTGGACTACTTTTGGAAAAGTACGGATCCCAGATGAACAGTTGATAGTAAGGTGTTTCATTAGAGCCACCTGGACGAAAATGCCATTTTCCGTTATCAGCCGTTTCAAGGACACTTTGATCGTACCGATCATTCGGATTTGTCGATATTCTCCTTTGGGTATCGGGTAAATAGATAGATAAATCATTGGTCCAGTTACTGGAGAAGCTCTGAAGAAAGAGTTTTTCTTTTACCTGCGTTTGAAAGTCAATCATCCCGTAGTAGTCCTTCGTCAGAATACTCGTCTGAAGCTTCAAAATCGAGGAATCACGCGCCAAAACACTGGACGAAAGGGACAGGCGTTCGGCACCTACTTCAATCTGGTTTTTCAAAAACTGCAGCTGGCTTTCGTTGTACGCCGTGATCTGTGAGTCAATGACCTGAAAGCTTGTCCTGCTGAAATACGCAAATAGAATGACAATGGGAATTAATAGAATGAGGATGACACCATTGATTTTCAAGAATATAGGCCAGTGCCGCTTCATTGCACAACCTCCTTAAGATATTGACAGTCACCTTTAATATGTGTTCTATACAAAAAAACGCTTCCATCCTAAGATGAACATACAGAAGATGCAAGTCGAGGAGGAAAATAATGTATGAAAGATACCGTCATTATAACATCATCGTCACCCGTATCAGCAAGAGTAAAAGAGAAACGAAATCATCCCCTTCGCAAAACATGGAGGCTTCATCTCATGCTGCTGCCTGCAGTATTAGTAGCTCTCATCTTTAAATATGCCCCCATGCCGGGAATCATCATGGCGTTTCAGGACTTCAAACCATGGCTTGGCATTTCTGGATCTAGATGGGTAGGTTTGGATAATTTCCAACTTATATTTACGATGAAAGGCTCCGTTCAAGTCATTTGGAACACGTTAATTATTTCTGTTTTGAAAATCATTTTTGGATTGGCAGTCCCCGTCACCTTTGCCTTACTCATCAATGAACTCCGCAATATGAAGTTGAAACGCTCCATTCAAACCATGGTGTACCTGCCCCATTTCATGTCATGGGTTATATTGGGGGGTATCTTGTTGGACGTGCTTTCACTCGACGGTGTTCTAAACCGGTTAGTTGCAGCCCTTCATATACAGCCCATCATGTTTCTGGGAGAAGCGAATTGGTTTCGTTTTACCGTCATTGTGAGTGATTTATGGAAAGAATTCGGCTTCTCCGCGATCGTCTTCCTTGCCGCCTTGTCCGGTATTAATCCAGATCTGTATGAAGCCGCTGAAATCGATGGCGCTGGTAGATGGCAGCAGACCATCCATATTACGCTTCCTTCCCTGCTTCCAATCATGGTTGTCGTATTCACCTTGTCCCTAGGGAATATGCTGAATGCCAACTTCGATCAAATCTACAACCTCATTAATCCACTTGTCCTTCAAAAGGGAGACATTATCGACACGTTTGTTTTCCGTAACTTCCAGGGAGGGCAATACAGCTTAGCTGCCACGGTTGGCTTATTCAAATCGGCCGTCGGGTTTATCCTGATCAGCGCTGGATACTACATATCGCACAAATGGACGAATTACCGTGTATTTTAAAAATGACGAACAGCGGAGGAACAGGCTATGTATTATAAAAATCCATCCTACAAAGTGTTTTACTATGTGAATGTCACGCTTCTGATCCTTGTCTCCATTCTTTGTATTTTGCCTATGCTTCATATCTTTGCCGTCTCTCTCAGTGGAAAAACAGCCGCCGAATCCAATCTGGTCACACTGTTCCCGATTGATTTTAATCTGGACAGCTATGTAAAAACCTTTCAAAATGACAACTTCCTACATGCCATTCAAATCTCGGTATGGCGCAGCCTCATTGGAACAGTAATGGCCATGATGGTCACCGTTCTCGCCGCCTTCCCTTTGTCCAGAAGCAGCATTGATTTCAAGCCACGCAACTTTTACGTCTGGTTTTTCCTGATCATTATGATTTTCGATGCCGGACTTATTCCCCACTATCTGCTCATTCAAAAGATCGGATTGGTTGGTTCGTTCTGGGTCTACATCCTTCCGCATCTACTCAATGTCTGGAATATCATACTCATGATGAATTTTTTCCGTGCGGTGCCCAAAGAATTGGATGAGGCAGCTACGATGGATGGGGCCACATCCTTCCGAATTTTCTTCTCGGTTTACTTACCGATATCGATGCCTGCCCTGGCCACCCTTTCCTTATTCACACTGGTAGGCCATTGGAACAACTGGTTTGATGGTATGTTATATATGAGATCACCTGAACAGTGGCCGCTAGCCACTCTCCTGCAGACCATCGTTGTCGCACGCGACCTCAGTAAAACGGGGATTGATTTTGAAGATTTAGAATTGTTATCCAATCGAAGTGTCAAAGCAGCACAAATCTTCATCGCGATGATTCCGATTCTGGTCGTCTACCCGTTCCTACAGCGCTTTTTTGTTAAAGGCATGGTTATTGGAGCCGTAAAAGAGTAATCCTACAAGTACCCGTTGATGGAACACTTTCTCCAAGTGTCCCGTCAGCGGGTACTTATTACGTATTTGCCTGCATCCAAATGCGATTACATACGTATACGATGTAGAAAGGAGTTGTGCACAGCATGAATGATCTTGAACGCCATCACCATCCGGATACCACCAATGAGCTCCGGCAGGCACTTCGTGAGATCGAAGCCTGGGAAGCTGATCAGAAAGACCTGTGGTTCTGGGAGAAGCTCGGACGCCTTCCTTTTCAGGTGCTGGATCGCTTAACGCCAAAGTTTTTGAATAAAAAAATAGGTGAAGCCTTGGATGAGCTCGGCAATTATTTGCAAGCAGGCGGGCGATATTTAATTTCTGAGAAGGGGACCTTGCGGCATGTTGAAGACGTGTATAAGCGGGGGGAGCGAGATGTTCTTACTGAGGGGCTTTCCATTACATCCGTGGGTACATTGCCGCTGAAAGTACTGGATCAAACCGCTGATGAGATTATCCTGAATCGTTCGAAGATCGCAACGTTGCAAGGCGCAACGACCGGGATCGGCGGGATCCTCACACTCGCCATTGATATTCCAGCCATCCTTGGTCTGTCCTTGAAAACCATTCAAGAAGTGGCCATCTGCTATGGCTATGATCCCAAGGACAAGCAGGAGCGAATCTTCACCATCAAGGTTTTGCAATTCTCCTCCTCCGACATTGTCGGCAAAAAAGCCATTCTCGAAGAACTGGGCAACTATGCTACTGCGGACAAAGAGAAGGTGCAGATGATTTCACAGCTTCAGGGCTGGCGCGAGGTATTCGCTACGTATCGCGATAATTGGGGGTGGAAGAAGCTGTTCCAGCTCATTCCAATCGCGGGCATTCTCTTCGGCGCATGGATCAATCGCGGCACGCTGAAGGATGTCGGCGAAGCTGCAAAAATGCTATATCGCAAGCGGCGTATACTCGAGCGCTTGCACGACCAAGTCGATGGCTAGCTGAAACCACCTGCCCCTCTTCTCGTATATAGAAGAAACAGCAAAAGGAGGCATGCAAGGTGATTAAATATTTACTGCGTAAATTATTCGAATCTCTACTTCATTCCAGACGACGCCGGCATTACCGACATAGCAGTTCTCATCATCGCGTTCATGTTACGCGACGCTACTCTTCTAGTGACCATCGCGGATACGGACATACCCATGGACAGCGTTATTATAGGAATAGAGGAGGAAGCTCCAGTTAATCCACAGCCGCGAAAGTGGCTTTTTTCTTTTTGGCTATGTTAAATCTCAGTGTTAATTATTAGTCAAAAAACAACCGCCCCCTAGAGGGCGGTTTAATAAGTTATCGTACTTCTTAGGTGGATGACGTAATAAGGAATTACTTATTCACGTCAGAGGGTTTCAGTTGTTTCATTTTTCGTATAGAGCAAGGAAAAACTCTTTAATTCCTCTGTTGTATAAAGCTTGCCAGCGACAAATAAGGACATGTTACCTTTGATAAGATATTGGGCCATATTGCCGCTATCGTTAGAATTAGTTGCGGATGAGGAAGAAGATTGCTTTGTTTTTTTCTTGAATAACTGCTCGAACTCTCCATCCTGGACGGTGTCGAGAACGTATGCCATTTTTACCTCTTTGTATCTGTTTGACATTTCTAATTTCTTAATCAGCGCTTGGTACCCTTCACGCTGCGACACTTTGTTTCCGACCAGCTTTTTCTCTAGTGTTTTAAAATCGTAAGCAACCTCACAAAGATGCATAACATTATCCTTTTCTATATAAGAAACATCGACTTCCTGAAGCTCTCTCTTGCTGTCGATATCTTTCTCATCCCATTTTTTCGTTCCGATATATATCGGCGTCCGCGCTTCATCTGATAGATTGGCAGCTGCCCTAATGGCATGACGAATCTCAGCCATATGTCCTTGGAAATTGACGAATTCTCCACCTTTGCACATATCCTCCGTAGCAGCTTTGAATTCAGGCTCGCTAATTTTGTTAGGGGTATATTTATGAGCATGTGTAAGAACTTGCGTCACTTCATTCATGAGTTCATTCACTTCCTTGCGATTGCCGGTCGCTAATTTTATTTTTCCGATATTTAATGCCAGCAGATCGACCGTTTCTGTATTTCCTAAAATGGTTAAAACGATTTTCAATAGATTATCGTTGTGATTCCGACTTTGCTCTATTAACATCTGATTCTCCATACGGTTGCGTTCTTTCTTCTCATGTAACAATTTGTTGGCTCCTGTACCGTTGGCCTCCCGTTCGTCTGCTTCATCGGCTTTGAGAGCTAGCGCTGTATTTTTCAAGGCCCACTCTTTTCTCAGCGATGCAACGCGTTCCATTAACCCATCTTCATCTTCCTTGCGCCAGAGATCCGTGAGCTTTTTGATAACTGTTTTATCTGTTTTAAACTGCTCCTGATAGCGGATCTTTAAATCTGTTTGCATCTGGGTTTCCACATAGGTCGCCCGGTTTTTTCGGGCACTTTCATAGTCTATAATTTTTACCTGCTCGTCCTTGTATTCCTCTTCGAGAGTTTCCTTTTCGGATTTAAAATCCTTCAGTGACTTGAAACTGGTGTCCTTGTACTTGACTTCCCATTCATTTATAGCTTTGTCAATATCCCTCTCTGCATCAGCTAATTCTTTAGCTTCAGAAGGGAATTCGATCGCCCAACTGACCTCTGTTCTCTGCTTATCTAGACTTTTCCATTTACTTCTTTCAACGATTCTCTTTTGTCTGGTATCCATAGAAACCTTAGTTGTCTGGTTTTCAGCCAACTCTGTGTTCCGTCCTTTTTCAATGGCAACGATCGATTTCTTTAGCATTTCAATTTTTTTTGAACGTTCTTTTTGCGGGTCCTCGACGACAGTTGCTGTCGTTTTCTTATCAGCGATTTGTTTATCGGGAGGCCGCTGAATCGCTTTATCATCGTATCCCTTGGGTGATTTCAGCGTCAGCTTCGCTACAGCATCTGAAGCTTCAATTGCCGGCGATTCAACAGTTCCGTTCTTAACTGCAAACGAATATTGCTTGTCACCGGATGTAATACGGACAAGATCGACGATTTGAGCCAGAGTTTTTTTGCGAAATGTATTGGATGCCAGAGTTTTTGCAACAACTTCCTGCATTTCGACTGGATTCAGATCGTACCATTCCCGATTCGTTGGCATAACGACGATATCGGCAATTTTGGTTGAACCTTCAACCGCGACTTCCTCATTCTGTCCGTTCAACTGCTTAACAGCCTTGATCATCTCGCGTCGAACGGTCTCTACCAGCGCCCCTTCGACAACCTTATGCTGGATAGTTTCGACCTTGTCCCCCCACACGACGCTATCTCCGCCCCATCCATATCCGAGACCAATAGGCATCTTATCGACCTCGCTCGCTTGTTGTTCCTTTCCTGCTTGCTTTAAAGCATCAGTAAGATGATCAGGCATCATCGTTCCGAACTGGGCTGTATTACCTGCTTTGATTTGCTCCAGTGCAAACAAGATCTCGCGTACAAAGCCGGTGCCAGATTTAGTAGCTTCATTGTCGGTCTTGTTGGCCGATGTCGCCTTACCCGAACTGCTTTCCCGAATTTTAGCTCTGAACCCGGTGAGCGTCTTGTGGAGTCCGTCTGGATTCAACACAAGCCCACTTACCGCCATTTCAAAAATCTCATCAAACAACCCCGTTGCCTCTCCTATTTCCAGAATCTCCTTTACCTGAGTTTCAGCGACCTTGTATGCAGAATCGTCCTCTTTCACTCTGTACATCTTTGAAATAGCTTTATCGACATCTTCTTGGCGGTAGAGCTGCAGAACGGGATTCGGCATATTAGGTATGGATAAAGAACGATCGTTCGCTACTGGACCATTGCGCGATGTCACCATTCGCTGAACCGCCCGGTTGCCTATGGTTTGCTGAAGCTGCATCATTTGATTGGGATGCATTAGAAATGAAGGAGGGCCTGATGGCTTTTCAGAACGTATTCCCCCTTCTGTTGGCACGCGTTCCTGCCCTGTCAAGTTTTCATTTTTTGTACTGTTCCTGCCGGCAAATATATTCTTGGACATCAATATGGGGATCTCCTTACGGCGTGGATTATATCAGTCTTTAGATGATTGTCAAAAACAGCCTCTGAATTCCTTTATTTTACATCAATTCTTTGTTAAATAGCATATTTATTGGAAAAATGAAGTTAAGCTTAGTGAGTTTAGAGAAGCGAAATGGAGACATGAAGAGGAAGAAATAGTTGAGGAATTACGACCATTTAAACAATCTAAAGAAGAAACTAACTATTTTTTAAGTTATCGATTTATGTCCATAGTTACTAATAATTGATTTTATACTTTGAAGCATTCATGAATAATCCTATTATTAATACAATATTTCATTGCAGAATTGTTTAGTAGAATGGGTTATTCAACAATCGTTACTGCATATCTAATTCCTCCAGACAAGCTCGAACATTCGCATAGGGCGGATCGATTTGCAATAACTTCCGAATCAGTTGCTTCGTCTGTGTGGAAATCGACAGTTCCTCCTCCCATCCCCGTATGACCTCCTCCTGATCATCACTTGATTCATAAGTCGAATACAGCATATACAGTAAAAAGTGGCCGATCGCGTACAAATCTGAAGTCACGTGTACCGTTCTTCTCCTGATGAGTTCTTCATCGGCATCGATTGTTATCCGAGCAGGTTCTCCTAGGCGAGCAGCTAAACCAAAATCAATTAGACTCATGTGATTTCCGTGTACGATGACATTCGGAATTCGGATGTCTAAGTGAACGACGTCATGCTCGTGAATGAAGTGTACGATGTTCAATAATTGCTGAATGAAGCGTAAAGCGTCTTTTTCCTCAAAACGAGCTCCCCGTTCAAAAATCATATCTTCCACGGTCCGACCTTGGATATACTCGGTTATCATATACAATCGTTTCGATTCTTCGAAAGATGTGTAGCATTGGGGAATCGAAGGATGTTCTAACTGACTCATGATCGTTGCCTCACGGCGCAATAGGTCTTGACCCAGTTGCCCTTTGCTCGGCTTCGCTTGCTTCGCGACGACTTCTTGACCGGAATGCTTGTCTAGGCATAAATAGGTTAACCCATAGCTTCCCATTCCTAGGAAACGTTTAATCTGGTATTGTCCCCGAATGACCTCTCCCTCTCTTCGAGGATAGTCGATCCAAGCTTCGTATACCTGTTTTAGATACGCTAACACTGTTCGGTCTCCCCCTCCCTTTTATGCCTCGCAACCTCCTCCATCTCTAAACCTGCAACCGAAATGCTAACGGTCCAGTGCCATGATGCTTCCGAAACACACGATAGAAATACGTCGAGTCACAGTATCCGAGTTCAAGCGATATCTCTTCAATGCTTCGATCTGTCGAAAGGAGCAGTTCTTCCGCTTTGGCAAGCCTTAGCTTATGCATGAATTGTAGCGGCGGACAGCCGAATGCCTGCGTAAAACACGTAATGAGATAGGAAGGCGTCTTCCCTGCGTGTTCAGCTAGTTCCTTAACCGTAAGCGGTGATCGGTAATGTTCATAAATATAATCCCGAACCAAATAAACAAAGTGGAGGTTTCTTCCGTTTACCCCTCTGTGCAGCTCACGGCTCACATGGGACAAAACTTCAAGTAAGATTCCTCTGCACATCGAAAGATAATACATGTCCTTCGTTCTCCAGTGCTGCATCAGCGCCCCGACTCTCTCCTCCAAGAATGGCAGTCTCTTCGAAGCGAGCTTTACCGGCTTGCCCGCTTGCAGCATACTGAATTCCTCATCGCCAGCATCCGGAATGAAACGAATGCCGTATTTATTGTGGGATTCTCCCTTTACAGGCAATCCAATCCGTACGGTTCCATGCGGCAAATAGAGGACATCGCCTTTTTCCAAGCAAATCTCTGTGCCGTTAATTACATATCTAAGCTTGCCGTCTGTGATGAGCATCAACAGGTCATAATCTTGTACGAATTGATCATGATGCCAAGACGGTCCTGCTTCGTAGTACATCACCTGGGTTATTTTCATGTATCGAACATCCTCTGAGCGATTTATGGGCTTTCTGTCTCATTATAAGAACTTATCGTAATTTTGTTAAGGTGCTCTCAGTAATGTCCATGGTCTATTGCTTATTCATCACTTACAATAAGTAAAAACAGTAAGATGAGGAGCGATTCGACATGACCGTTGATCTTTCAACCGTACATACGAAAGATAGCTATTTGGATACGATGGAGCTTGCTTTCAATTGCTATACACGACATCAGATTGAACACCGCGTGTGCCAAGACGGCAAGACTAGACTCGATTTGCAATCTTACTCTCGCATTTTGACTGTGCTTGGATGCTTAATTTCAGCTGGACGACTACAGGATTTGCAACCTTTGTGGGAGCACATGATGACAGAGAGCTGCCGCGAACTATTGACGTTGAAGCAGGACCCTATCGCTGACTTCTCCATTAAAGAAATCATGCTTGCCCTACATTTTATGGGACCACGATGTACAGAGGATGCTAAGTCTCAGTGGCTATCTCTTTTGAGTGAGATCTCTCCTTACACGCAATACAAGTACGTCATTCGGGATGAAGAAAGCAAGCATCATCTGCATAATATCAACATTTATAACATGGCAGGGGAATTTCTACGGGAGAAAGAAGGCGTGACGGATACGCAAGCCTATTTCCATGAACATTGGCCCACGCAATTGGTCCGTTTCGATGAGAATGGGATGTACCGCGATCCAGGCAATCCCATGTTGTACGATCTGACGACAAGAGTTCAAATTCAACTGCTGCTGGGACTAGGTTATCAAGGGGAGTTCGCCTCAGCGTTAGATGAACAGCTTCGAAAGTCCGGACTCTGGACACTTCAACTGCAATCTGCAGCCTTTGAGCACCCCTTCGGTGGAAGAAGCAATCAATTCCTATTTAATGAAATTCTCATCGCCGCAAATGCGGAGTATGAAGCCGTTCGGTATGCTCGATTAGGTGATGTAGAACAAGCTGGCGCATTCAAACGAAGTGCACGGCTTGCCATCGCCTCGGTTCAGAGGTGGCTTGTTCAAACGCCTGCACGGCACATTAAGAATTTGTATCCGATCGACAGCAAATATGGCACCGAATCTTATGGATTCTATGACAAATACATGATTACGATGGGGGCGTTCTTAAGCATCGCCTATCTGTTCATGGACGATACCATTGCTGAAGCGCCATGCCCTGCCGAAGTGGGAGGATATGTCGTGGCCACCTCCCCATCCTTTCACAAAATAATCGCGAATGCCGCAGGCTATTCCGTCCAAATCGACACTTGCGCTGATTCTCATTACGATGCTACAGGTTTAGGTCGCATCCATCGCATTGGCGTTCCTACAGAACTTGGGCTGTCTGTTCCGTTCTCCGCAGGTGACTCGTTCGAGTTACGGGAGGGCATACATCGAAGTTGTCTAGCCATCGGTCCTGGCTGGAAACGGGAAGACGGATGCATTCAATATTTATCCGAGTACTGTGACGAGAGCATTCAGGGCGAACTATCCGTCATCAAGGAAACGCCAGAAAGTGTTCAATTCACAGTGACCTATCGCGGCAATTTGCAGGGTGTTCAAGGTGTGAAAGAACATTACCTGGTCCATGCGGATGGTGTTTCGTTAACGATTGAACTCGTCGAGCCGACATATAATGAACTCTATCTACGCGTGCCGCTGCTTCACACGAATGGCAAGGACATCACGTCCATCACAACGACCGAGCACGTCATCCAAGTCGCAATGGATAAGCATGCCTACACGGTTCATTACGAGGGTGAGTTGAATATTAAGCCGGACTTATACGGTAACCGCAATGGGGAATACCAACTCGCCGTCATTCAAATAGATGCATCACGTGCAACGCTGCAGCTACGATTGAGCTGAATCATCCATAACGGGGCTTCGGCTCCGTTTTTTCTTTATTATCTTTTTGCAGTAAAAAAATAACTGTTCCTATGCACCCGCAGATGGCAGCCGCAATTAATAACCCTGAAATCGGCATGTAATTGGATAGACCGGTACTGATTAATGGCGCGATTGAGCCGCGAATACCAAACAGCATTAAATGCAGACCGAATACGACGGCTTCACGACCAGGGACGACACGAAAAATATAAGCCAGAATGCCAATATCCCAGATTGCATCCCCAATTCCCTGAATTCCACTGCCAATAATGACAGCCGGATAATTTCCAAAAACCCCGTAAAGTAAAGGAACAATAGCAAACGCCGCCAATCCATAGACCAGCGTTTGTTTGGCAGAGAATCTGTCGATCACGAAACCCACAACGAAATACGCCACTAATAAACACACATAATAAGAAATACGCGCAATCGCAATTTCAATGTTGTTCAACTGCAACTCTCTGACTTGGATAATCTGATATAGCGGACTCGCCAAGATGTTACCAAAGCCCGTCAATGTCGTTGCTGCAAAAAATACGACCAGCTCCCGATGATTTCTCACGAGCTTGAGCTGATCCTTGAAGGAAGATTTGCGTGCCGATACCTTCGTTGGTAACGCAATCTCTTTCACCCGTGCTAACGAAAGAATGGATATGACACCTGTTATGGCCGCTGCCATCAGCGCTCCACTCGGTCCTGACTTATCCGTCCATGAGCCGACCAAGTAAGCAAGCGGAATCATAATAGCTCCCATGGCAACTCGCACGTAGCCCATTAGCCGGCCACGTAATTCAGGCTGATACATACGGGTAACTAGCGCAGGATAAGCCGGTGCTTGTATGCCCATTAGAAAGTAAAAAATAATAGCGGTCACAACATAAACGCTGGGAGCACCAAAAAATGCCGGAAGCAACAGGAGCGCTCTGCCAATTAAATTCGGGATGATGACAAAAGGTTTAGGATTCGATTGTTCAATTCTCCCTGCCCAAATTGGGGAAAACAGTAAACCAATGGCCGGAGCAGCTGCCAAAATTCCGACTTCCAAATTCGTAGCCCCTTGTCTTATGGCAAGTGCGATGTAAAACTGATTAAAGACCACATTAAAGAGACTGAATAAACAGGCTGAACCAAAATCACTATACAAATTATGCTTAGTTGCCGGGCTCATGTGTAAGCCTAGTTTATGAAACACTTTGTTTGCCAGCATGGCTTTACTTCCCCTCTTGCTTCTCTCATTCTAAGCTCAATATTATCTTCATCATAGCAGGTTTTCCTGTTTGTTTCTCTCATAAAAAAGCGTGTGCGGACATACAAAAGAGCTCACCATTTCTACATGGTTGAGCTCTTTATGTCTACACTCACAGATCTATCATGTCTGCCCTTCCAATCTCCGATCCAACATTCCTTGGACGAACCATGTATACACGACATATCCGACCAGCAGCGCAATCGCCGTCATTAGGAATGGCCAAGCATAGTGATTACCGGCCAAAATATAGCCCGCCCAGTAGGAGGCAATTGTATTGCCGACACTGCGGGAAACCGTCCGCATACCAGCGAACAGGTTGCGATCCTCTTCGGAGACGGCTGACATGCATTGACTATCCGTCAAGTTGTTCAGCATCGTGAAGCCCGTCCCGCGAATGAGCAGCAGCATCCCGAACACGGCGGCTGGCATCGCGATGGCCATCAGCCCCACGATGACGATGTTATACAGGAAGAGGAAGATGAAAGTCTTGCGTCCTCCCCATCTATCAACGACATACGGCATAATGATCGAACCGATAAAGAAGAAGAATCCGGACAAAGCCAGTACACCTGAGATGCTGCCGTCTTCCATCCCAAATCGGAATTTCAAAATAACGTTCAAGAACGGACTGAGCAATCCGAACGTGAAACCCGAGTTAAAAATAAGCAGAGAAAGCAGCAGCAGAAAGTAGATTGCATGTCTTCGCCTCGGCAGCTCCGAGGACTTTGCTCGTTGACCATCGCTAGTCTTCTCTGCACCCTTGGCTTGCTCCGTTGTATGAGAAGCTGGCAGCAGGATCCAACGTAATATACCAGAGAGGCCTAAACAGCCGCCGGCAATAAAGAAGGCATATTGATACATCGTGGTATGACCCGGCATCCAGTCCGGCAAATAACCACCAAGCCATGTGCCGAGGCCAGTAAACAACGTAAATATGGCGAACAGCAGCGAATATGCGCTTGTTTCTTCCTTTTTCGAACGGCAATATTGGAAAATTAATTGAATTTCCGAATTCACAATCGCGGTAACGCCCAGTGAATAAATTATTTGCGCAGCTGTAATCGCACCAAGGCTAGTTCCGATCCCGAAAAGAATGAGAGCAAAAAAAGTCAGCAGCATACCAGTGACGAGCATTGTTTTGCGCCCGACACGCTTCACGATGAAGCCTGCAGGCAGACTGCCTAAGCCAATGGTTAAGGCGCCAAGCGACGTTATTCGGCCGATATCGCCTTTGGAGAATCCTAAGTCCAATAGATGCAAGTTAAGAATAAGGCTAAACACGCCTGCTCCGATGCCAAATAGGCTTTCCGTCGCGATGAATCGCTTTACGTTAGGCGACAAATCACGAAATAAATGTACCGTATACGACCACATAAGATGCACCTTTTCTCTTGTTGTTATGTGCTCTATCTTACATGGCGAGGGCACCCAGTTCAATCTTATTTTCCAATTAGTCGCTACCTAACAATTTCAAAATACGAAGACTCGTGCCCGTGCTGCGTTCATCCTTTCTCCCTGTCGGACGTATTGTGATTCGTCTACTTTGCCGCTCTGCATCCATAGGAAACATCGTCATAATGGGACGATATGCTTTTAAACACCAATCATCAAACAGATGAATGGCTTGGAACGGCTCACCTTCGATCGCGTACTCAAATATCCCCGAGTCAGGCCCGCACAGCACTACAACACCAGCACTCTGCCCGTGCAGTGTGAAAGAAAGTGAGGCATCCAGCGTATCTGCGTAGAGATGTCGCGTGTCATATCTCCAGTTCATAAGCGGTTCTGATGAAAATTCCTTCCCTACAAAACCTTCCACACTCGTCGCAAAATCCACCCCAAACATGGCTGCGTATTCGTAATTGTCCAGCTCTTGCGGTGGTGGCATCACTACTGTATTCATTTCCTTAGCTGCCCTCATATCTAGGGCTACATCCAGATACTCCTGCAGAAACTGCGCATACCGGGCATGTCCCACATCATTCGGATGTACCCGATCTGAAGCAAGATCGTTCCATTGCACTTCGTCTGTCTCCATCAAACTATATACTCTCGCCGCAAAGTTAACGGAAGGAATGTCATAATATGATGCGACTTCTTCATGCACAGCTATGTTAAATGGCACGTGCTCGGTCAAATTTTTATCCGCCGCCGTGTAGATATAACAGATATCCGTACGAGGAGACAGCCGCCGGCATTGTCGTACGATCCCTTCCATGCCCCTGATGGATTCGTCGCGATCCAAACCGTCGTTCACACTAAACTCAACGAATAGCAAATCAATCTCACCGTGAGACAAAACATGTTCATGCAATCGGTGAGCACCGAATGTAGAACTCGTTCCACCAACGCCCGCATTGATACACGTCACCTTGTCTGCGGTATAGCGTTGCTTCAAGTAGCTCTCGGTTAAGGCACGCCAACTCGTGGTCGTCAAATCCGATGCCCCTGCACCTTCGGTAATCGAGCCGCCAATAAAAGCGACGACGATCGGTTCGTTGCGAATTAATTTCTCCTTGAAGTGAGGCAGCCCACCCCGATGATTTACCCACTGGTTAGCCCATGAACTAGTCATTTTCTACATCTCCTTTTCGAATAAAAAAAATCAAGTGCTCTATGCATGAACATAAAGCACTCGATCTATAACGATCTTATTTTTTATAGGAAGAACTGTCATACGCCTTTTGCAAAATTTCCAGATAACGTCCAACTTTCAAATTATCCAGTCCTTTTACATAAGCATCCCAATCCTTGTTCAAATCCTTATTTCCTGTAATGAATTGGAGCGCGCTTTGATCAATATAATTTTTGAGATTCGTTTGAAGAATGCTTGCTTCATCTGTTTGTGCAGGATCAACCCAAACCGCCCAGATCGGATAGATCTCTTTCGGTTCATGCCCTTGGTACAAGAGCGTGGCATTGTATAATCTGCGCTCATAGTTCGCCGAATCATAGACATCTGTTCCTTGAACAATGCTGTCTCGATATTCACTCGGTTGGTAGAAGTGTCCCATGCCGCTCCACCCTGCATTATGAGGAGCTTCTCCTTCCACTGCTGGAATTGATGCCATGAGTGGCTTCACACCTTTGCCTAATGCAACTTCGCCTTCTTTTGGTTTTCTCCAGTCGATCCCTTCCATACCTGACGCTGCATTCGTTTGACCTTCAAACGTAAACATGTAATCAACCATTTTGATCAACGTAATCTGTTCTTCTTTTGTAGCTTTATTCGTAATGACGAATTTCGCCCCAGGCGTCAAACCGCCACCATCATGTGTAGCTAGGGAACCGTTCGGCCCCGTAAGTGGAGGCACTGGATTGTAATCAGCTGAATTCTTATTTCCTTTATCGATGTTTACGAAAATAGCGGGATGCATGCCTGCGCCTACCCCAAGAATTTGCGTCCCTGCGTTCTCACCAATCTTTTTGAATGCTTCCGCATTTTGCGTAAATGCACCTGGATCAATAAGCCCTTCGTCATACAAAGATTTAATATACGCGAGGCCTTCTTTCCACTGGGGCTTATTCGCTGCTGTATCGACCTTGCCATTTGCCATCGTCAGGTAATTGCGATCATCATCATAAATGAAACCATTCATGAGGAACGGAATGATATGCACCCCAAAATCTTCCGTAGATCCACTTAGCGGAACTTCATCAGCTTTGCCGTTACCGTTAGGATCATTCTTTTTGAAGGCTTGGAGTACTTTCTTGAAATCTTCGGTCGTTTTTGGCATCTCCATATTCACTTTGGATAACCATTTCGTATTGATCCACATTTTGTTCGGATACGAGCAGTGGAAGCATTGCGTATACGAGCCCAATCCATAAATCTTGCCATCTGGCGCTGTACTAAAGCTCTTCAGTGTTGCGTCTTTCGCCATAGCGGCTTTGATATTCGGAGCATACTGGTCAATGAGATCGTTCAAGGGAATTAAGATGCCTTGCTTCCCATATTTGAGAATGTCTGCTTGTGAAAATTGATCGATCCACGCCGTCAACATATACGAATCGGGATAATCACCGCTGGCTAGCGAAATCTGTCTCTTTTCTTTGGCACCATCAAACGGGATAATTTCAAAATTAAACTTCGCATTGAACTTTTCTTCCATAAATTTCGTGAATTTATTCGTCTTCAAGTCGATCGCTGTATCCTGTTGAGCAAACATGCTGATTGCGACAGGCCCACTCGTCTTTGTCCCTCCCGTTGCTGCTGGAGACACGGATGCTGTATCATCCTTCGAGCATGCAGCTAGAAATAAACTAGCCATCATTATTACCAGTAGTGCGCTTACAAGACCCTTTTTCACATGTATCGCTCCCTTTTATCCTACATTTAGTATAACCCCGATCTACGATCCACTGCCAGCATTACCTGAAATGAATCACCCCTTTCGATGGCATCCACGGGATGGTTCCGCGTCTTAACCTTTTACAGAGCCAACTAACATGCCTTGCACAAAAAATCGCTGAACGAACGGATAAATAATCAACACGGGCAGTGTTGTAACGACAATAAGCGAATATTTCAACGCCTCTGCAAGCTGCTGTCTTTCTACTTGCTTCAAGGCATCTGTTGCGTTCGAACTGTTATTGAGAATAATGATGCTGCGCAAAATCAACTGCAGTGGGAACAAACTAGCCGATTTGAGATAAATCAAGGCATCGAAGTACGCGTTCCACTGGCCGACAGCATAAATGAGCACAAGAACGGCAATGATCGGTTTCGATAACGGAACAACAACGCTTCTCAGAAACCTGAAGTCACTGCAGCCATCGATTTCACTGGCATCAAACAGTTCATCTGGAATCGCGGATTGAAAGAATGATCTCGTGATGATGACCTGCCACACCCAAATCGCATTCGGAATGAGCAGCGCCCATCTCGTATCAATGAGTCCCATCTGCTTGACGACCAAGTACGTCGGAATTAACCCGCCGCTGAACAGCAACGTAAATGTGATTAACATCATGAGTACATTTTTGCCGAAGAAGGTTTTGCGAGAAAGCGGGTACGCAATCATAATGGTAAGCACGACACTGATGATGGTTCCTACACTTGTATAAAAAAGTGAATTCGCATAACCAATCACCACTTTTTCATTGTGAATTAAGGTGTTGTACCCTTTGAGCGATAACTCAACGGGCCACAGCCATACTCTCCCTGAAGTGACCGCAGCAGGACTGCTGAACGAACTGCTAATTACGTAAATAAGCGGATATAGCACAACAATGAGCAGAAGACTCAGAAGTACGTAGACGGCAATCAAGAACATTTTATCTCCTAGCGAATCTTTCACCCTTGCTTTGATCGTAGACATAGCTGCACTCCTTTTTTACCAAATACTATGATTCGAAAATTTCCTAGCCAATCTATTCACAACAATGAGCAGGATTAAATTGATGACTGAATTAAACAATCCGACGGCTGTGGCGAAGCTGTAATTCGCATTCAGCAGTCCCACTTTGTACACATAAGTCGCGATAATTTCCGAATTCACCGTATTTAGTGGATTTTGCAATAAATAGACCTTCTCGAAGCCAATCGCCATAACGTTCCCTACATTTAAGATAAGGACGACGACAATCGTGGGCAAAATGCCAGGTAAATCAACGTGGATAATTTTCTGTATCCGTGAAGCACCATCTACTTTGGCCGCTTCATAGAGGGAAGGATCCACGCCTGCTAAGGCTGCTAAAAAAATGACCGAATAATACCCAGCCGTCTGCCAAATATCCGACCATACGTAGATGGAGCGAAACATGCCGGGTTCTCCCAGAAAATTAATCGAGTCCATACCAAAATGATTCATCACCACATTCACGAACCCTAGTCGAGGTGCCAGAAAGAGCATAATAATGGACACCATCACAACGGTAGATATGAAATAAGGTGCAAAAGAAACGAGTTGGACGAGTTTCTTAAAGCGTTGATTACGTACCTCATTAATCGCCAGCGCCAATAGGATGGGAATCGGGAAGCCAACAATTAGCAGGTATCCACTTATGAAGATGGTGTTCTTCACTAGTGTCCAGAACATCGGATTTTCAAAAAACAATTTAAAGTGCTTAAACCCCACCCAAGGACTCCCCCAGATGCCTTTCGTGACATTGTAGTCCTTAAAAGCAAGCACCGCGTTCAGTATCGGATAATACTTAAATAGCAGGAAATATAACGCAGGTGGAATGATGAGCAGATACAGCTGCCAGTGCTTTTTGAAGCTTCGCGTTGCTGCCTCCATGAGGCTAAGTCGACTGTTCTTGATTAGCGATCTCTGACTGGTGACTAGTCCTTTGTCCAAAATAAAACCCCCTAAGATCATCTGCCTTATAATGATTGCGCTTTCTTGAGCCTTATTCTAGGGGATAGCTGCCCGTATTAGATAGGTACATTTGCGATTTTTCACGTACACTTGACGGTAAATGGTGGGTACTTCTGTCTAGTGGGCATCCAAATTTACCTAGGAGGCTGCGATGCTACGCGGTGTAACCGCAGTAGGTTCATTGCACTCTGCGCTGGACGAACTACTAACTAGCTGCTTCAACTCATATTTGCCTACTGAGAAGACGTTTATCGACCGCTCAACGTCACTCTTCCGCATATCAAGCTCCGAGACGTCATTTTCGGACGTCTCGGACTTCTAATTAGCTGCTTCAACTCATATTCGCCTACTGAGACGACGTTTATCGACCGCTCAACGTCACTCTTCCCCACATAAAGCTCCGAGACGTCATTTTCGGACGTCTCCGACTGCTAACTAGCTACTCCAACACATTTTCGCCTACTGAGAAGACGTTTATCGACCGCTCAACGCCACTCTTCCGCATGTCCACCTCCGAGACGTCATTTTCGGACGTCTCAGACTTCCAACTAGCTACTCCAACACATTTTCGCCTACTGAGACGACGATTATCGACCGCTCAGCATCACTCTTCCGCATATCAAGCTCCGAGACGTCATTTTTGGACGTCTCCGACTTCTAATTAGCTACTCCAACACATTTTCGCCTACTGAGACGACGATTATCGACCGCTCAATGTCACTCTTCCGCATGTCCACCTCCGAGACGTCATTTTCGGACGTCTCAGACTTCTAACTAGCTACTCCAACACATTTTCGCCTACTGAGACGACGTTTATCGACCGCTAAACGTCACTCTTCCCCATATCCACCTAGCTGGGTGGCTGGGGTAAGCAACAATAACAAAAAAGCTAAGCGGATCAAGCCGCTTAGCTCCTTTATCTTTATTCCGTCGTAGACTGCCGATACGAACTTGGCGAAACACCCAGCACCCGCTTGAACGCTCTGCGGAAAGAATGCGAGCTGTTGTATCCGACACGCGCTGCAATTTCGTCTACCGTGTACGTATCCCCTTTTAACAAATTAGCAGCTTGATCCATTCTCACTTGCTCCAGATGATCCGATAAATTCATCCCCGTTACCTCTTTGAACAGGTTGGAGATGTATTTCTCTGGACGCTCCACTTTTTCCGCTACGCGATAGAGATTGAGATCGGGATCACTGTACATTTCACCGATGTATGTCATCACTTGCTCCACGGTTTTATTATGGTGATCATTCTTTTTGGTGGCGATTAATCCGCATAAGGATGCCATAATATCATCGATATCCTGCCGAATCGCATCCATGTCTTCATTCGCCTGAATATCAGCGATGCGATTTTTCACGACCTCGTAAATCTCAGACTCCTGAAATGTTTTCTGATACAACAACTTCAAGAAAGTGCCCTTCAACTCGCCAACCAGCTGATGCTTCATCTCAATGGAGAGTTCGCGATTTTCAATGTTTTGGGCAATAATCGCGCCCAGAATCCGTCTGGCTTCCTCAAGATCCCCCGCTCGAATTGTACTGATGAAGCGCAGCTCAATATCAAGCGGATAATAATACGTATCGCTTTCTAGCCTCGCATCAGAGAACCAGATGACCCCTTTTCGATTCATGTGCAAGGCGTACTCTAACGCTTGTTTCGCTTGCTCATACGTATGGCTGACCTCCATAACCGTAGTAAATGGATTGCTCATGGCTGCGATGATAGTAATTTTGTACTCAGCAAATAAGTACTCAGCAAGTTCATTCAGGATTCGCTCAATTTCTTGATTCGGCGTGTCTTCTGCAGACGCTATCCCTTCAAAGATAACCACAACCCGATCAGCACCCAGATCCGTCATATGAACAAGCCATCCTAAATCCTGCACCGTCTGTTTCATAATGAATCGAGCTGCACTCAACTCGTTAAGAATCTCAACGTTGTCCATCCCCGAGTATCCTTTGATTTGCAAAATACTCGTATAACCCGTGTTCGCCTCCAACCCTGTATTGGCCTGTTCAGCAGCTGCGGCAATCTCTTCGAGGGACCGAAACTCACCGGCGATCAGCCTCTTCAAGAAGGCATCCCGAATTAATGGGAGTTGGCGGTTCAACTCATTTTCAAGACGCTTATTATTAGAAATCATATTCGAGATATTGCCCTGTAGAAAATCGTACTCATTCCGTCCTACAGCTGCATCTTTGCCAAACTGCTCTTTCATCACATTCAGCAGTCTATGCATAGGCGTACTATTGCGGTAAGCTTGCCACAGTCCCACCAACAATCCCACGACAAGAGCGCTGCTTGTCACAGACCAAGTAATATATTTGATTTTATTCGCATTTTCCATTAATACATGTCTAGGAATTCCTGCTCTATAGACCCATCCTGTCGTTTTGGAACGAATCGTAATCACCAGATCATCGCTATAGAATTGACTCTCTTTCATTTGATCGAAGCTGGTGTCTGCGGCCAACTTAGCAGCATCCGATTCATTAATGCCAAGTAAACTTATGGTATGTCCCTGGGCATCACTAATGTGAGACCACCCGCCATATTGATTCTTGAGATCCGATAAGAGGCTGGTAATAACCTTTTCATCAATGAGAACAACGACTGTCGCGCGTGCGGAACCACTAAAGCTGTCTAACGGGAGCGATTGGATATACGTAATTACAGAGGTTTGCACACCATTCGTTATAAAAGGCTTCAGCGGTATGACTTCCCTGTTGTGCGTTTGCTCTAAAAGTGTTCGTTTCCACTCATCCGCGGGTAGATCCTTATAACGGAAGGACTGGTAGTAACGTTCAGGTTGGAAATAGGAAGAGGCCGGCGTTAGGAGCACATTGTAATTATTTAAATAGATATAGAATTGCTGTAAGAAATCGTTGGTTTGGCTAAAGGCCTTAATATCATTATTTACTTTCCATATGCCATATAAATTGACCTTCTCATCCATTCCCTTCTCATTCATGAGAACACTCAATTCCTGATTCAGCGCCAGCTGTCTCGTGAAGCCTTCTACCTCAGCCATTCTTCGCTCCAAAATATCTTGACTCTTCCGAAGCTGTGTCACGTTATTCTCAATAGATACGGATTGCGTTACCGCAATCGCAGTACGATAGGACATATAGCCTGCAATACTTGGAATTAACAAAATGACGATATAGGAGATCAGAAATTTACGGAATATTCGCGAGAATTTCGGCATGAACCCTATCCCCCTTTTAAAATGAAAGCGTTATCTAAATAGATTTTCATTATACCATTTCTTTTTCTAGATAAAAAAAGGAAAAGCAACTACGCTTATACTGACTGTAGCTGCCTTGGTCTACTTGATATTCAGATTAGGTTGATATTCAGATTAGGTTGATGTTCAACTTCCTATCGATCTGGTACATGCAGTTGGGCTCCAGAGCCACCTCGACTTTATGTTCACCGTAACGGATCGACGTATGAACTGCTGAGTATGCACGAATTCTCGCCTCGACCAATTCACAATTCGCCCAAGTGACATCCACCTCTGCGTTCCCTTTTACCCGCAATCCCGTAACTTTGCCCGTGTGCCACTTGGCAGGTAGCGCAGGCAGGAAATGAATACTTCCTGCCTGACTTTGGAGCAGCATTTCAGCAATAGCTGCAGTCCCGCCAAAGTTACCGTCCACCACACATATATTCGTTTCGGCTCCTGCGATCCCTGCCTTGGAGTAGGTTAACAAATTGTCAAAACACAAATGGCCGATTAAATGCGTGAGATGCTTGTAAGCATTCTCACCGTCTTGTAGTCTGGCAAAATTCGCGACAAGTGCAGCTAACGTAAACTCAACGTCCTCTAACGTTTCACGATCCATGCGATTCTCCAGAGTTACCCTTGCTGCAGCACTGAGCTCTGGGGTACCTTCAGGCGTTACCTGATTGCCAGGATATAAGCTGAAGAGATGAGATAAGTGACGATGGTCTGGCTGCGCCTCTTCATAGTCCTCAAGCCACTCCTGTAATTGTCCTCTTCGGCCAATCATCAGCGGAGGCAATAGAGCAATGGCCGTCTTCAGCTCCTGTTGGAGCTCCATATCCACCTGCAACATTTCCGATGCTTCTAGGCAAAATGCGAACAAATCGCGCACCAGTACTTGGTCCAGCGTGGAGCCCATGGACAATTGATATTCGCTTCGCTGCGGATCATCTATATAGAAGCTGTTCTCCGGCGAGTTCGACGGACCTGTCACTAGCCAACCATATTGCGGGTGAACCGTCATATAGTCGAGGAAAAAGGCAGCAGCCTCTTTCAGAACCGGATACGCCGTCTCTGCGAGAAAAGTCTGATCGAGTCCGAATTCATAGTGCTCCCGAAGCTGCGTGGCAATCCATAAGCCTCCCGTTACGTTAAGCCCCCACGATGTTTCCCAGCCGGGAGACGCGAATCCCCAAGCGTTCGTAAATACGTGAGCAACCCATCCTTCACAGCCATAGAAATGCTTCGCCGCCGCTCTTCCACTCCCCGCTAATTGCGATACGAATCGCATTAAGGGAAGATGGCATTCCGCCAAATTGCTGACTTCTGCCGGGTAATAATTCATTTGCGTATTGATATCCAAATGATAATCGCAGCTCCATTGCATACGATTGGCTTCACCATCGTTCCAAATCCCTTGCAGATTAAGCGGCAGCGGAGAATCCGCCCTTGATCCAGCAATAGTTAGATAGCGACCATATTGATAAAATAAAGCAAATAAGTGCGGATCATCATCCCGCCCTTGCAGAAATAGCTCTATTCTTTTGTCTGTGGGTAAGCTCGAATTCTTGCTTACGCCTAGGTCTAGGTTGACGTTGTCATACAACCGCCGATAGTCCGCCACGTGATCCGCTCTCAGCCGTTCGTATCCCTTTGCTATGGCGTTCTCTACTTGGCGCAACGACTTTGACATCCACTCGTCATCACTGCTGCCATAATTCGTGTTCGCTGCCAAATAGATTACAACTTCGTCAGCTCGGTCTATCTTAATTTGGCCAGTAGCTGCATCTGCGGTTACACTGCCTCCATGGGTGATGACCTTTAATACACCTTGGCAACTTACACCGCACTCCCCGTTACTATGCATATGTTCCGTTGCTTGCCCCTCAAAAACAAACGTTTCCTTATCCACTAATGTTGCAGTGAATCGCTCAGTTCTTCCAAGAATACGCAGCGTGAGCGATAGACCTCCAGACTGCTCGCTAAACAATCGTGCAGCTACAATTCCGTCCGGATGCGAAGCCCATACTTCTCTTGTTTGTCTATGCCCGCCCGAGGTGTAGACTGTCTGTGTGCCAGCACTTTGAAGGTCCAGCTCCCGAACCAGTTGATCGCCTTGCTGCTCAAACGTGAATTGAATATCGCACATCGATAAATGCGTGCCGAAGTTCCCCTTCTTTGGCTGCAGGGATTGTTTCGCCAACTCGTCTCCCCGCTTATAATCGCCAGCAAAAAAATGCTCCCGCATTTGATCCAAATCTGCTCTACCTTTGGATGTCCCTGACAGTGGTTCGGGCTTCCCTGACCAATAGGTGATTTCCGTTAAACTCCAGGTTTCATGTCCCACACCACCGTAGATCATTGCGCCCAATCTTCCATTCCCAATGGGTAAACCCTGCGACCAATTTACGCCAGGACGATCATACCATAGCTTCATTTCATTCATACGTGTAGTTCCCCCATAATGATTACGCTTTCTTTATGCTTATTGTAGGGGCAATTCGACTGGCTTAGATAGGTACAATTGCGGTATTCCACGTACACTTGCTTCACAGATAAGGTACATCTCTCATTCGGGCATCCATTTTTCATCTCGGGACGAATTGGCAATATACAATGTCATCCCCCGCGATAGCTGCATTCGCTACAATTCGCTAAAATTAGTGGTTTCTTGTGTGTAATTTATTGGAAAATTAGCCCATTTCGCTCATGACAGCGAACAAGTTGACTGTTATGCTAGCCTCAAAATGCTGATTCAACGATATGAAGGAGGCTGGGTATGTATTCATTTTGGAGAAAAGCTTCGCTGCTCCTAACTGCCGGTGCACTGGTAGTTACTGGCCTAAGCATTGGGGGGTCTAAGACTAGCGCAGAGGCAAATGTTTATGGCATGGACCTGCGTCCAATAGGGGGTACTTACAAAGATTGGCTTCAATATGTGACCGCAGAGGTCCCCTTCGTCATTATTTATAATACAACTAAAGCTGTGTCTACAACTTCAACCGATACTTTATTCTATTCGCGTGATAATGGCGTAAGCTGGATACCACTCACACGCGGGGAAGGTGGTGCTCTAACGCTTCCGATTGATGCCAGTCTCACTTCTGTACTCTTTCGTATCCATGCTTGGTTTGATCCCCTCGTTGGAAGCAACAGTGAAGACGATTATATATCGGTAGCTTACGCCGTAAAGCAGCCTGGAGGCCCCACCGATGTGAAAGCCACAGCCAATGCCAATGGATCCGTGACACTAACGTGGCTGGATAATTCAAATATGGAATCACGGTACGACATTACAAGAACGGGACCTGATGGTAAAAAGACTTTCACCCTATCAGGTAAAACAGATTCAATCGGCCAAGTTTCCTACGTAGATACACAAACGAGTAAAACCACTAACACTTGGTACGTGTACCAAATCAAGCCCATCATTGACCAGTATGCCATTCCCGAATACCTGATTCCTGGAGAGGCCGTCACGATCGTGGAAACATCCCCACCACTCGGCCAGATTAAAGACATTCAAATTGATACGCCTCTATTGAAGGGATCGGGTATACAACCTATTTTGAAACCAGGCAAAACCAAACTTGACACACTGGATGACATCGCCAAAATCACCGTTTCCCCCGATCTTATTGGCAGATTGGACGGCGTTATTACGAATGTCCCCGATATCTTTGCTGGCGCCAGCCCATGGGCTTTGCCTGAGTTGAAGCAAGCTTTTGGTCTCGGATTAACGACCAGCCAAACTTTGAGCAAGTATACAGAGGCGATTACGAGAGAGGATTTTGCTGGACTCGCCGTTCGGCTCTATGAGAAGCTGACGGGTAAAACGCTAGCACCTGACTATAATCCCGTGTTCAAAGATACGAATAATGTGCAAGTGAATCAGGCGTATCGGTTGGGGATCGTGAACGGCTTGACGAACGATACCTTCGGGCCTAAGAACCCCATCACCCGCCAAGAGATGAGTGTCATGCTGCTGAGGACAGTGCGATTAGCGAAGACAGGTGTAGCACTAGATACCACTTTAAAAACAACCTTCACCGACTCCAGCTCCATCTCGAGCTGGGCGCAAGATGCCATGAACTTTGTTGTCAACTACGGCATCATGAATGGTGTTGCTGGCAATAAGCTCGATCCGCACGGTAATACTACGCGGGAGCAAGCGATTCTTCTCTCGCTGCGTACGTATTTGGCAACAGCGGTGCTAAAGTAGAGGCTGTTCCAGAAGTAAAAATAAAAAAGGAGCTTAGCGGTTTAATACATGGTACCTGCTAAGTTCCTTTTTTAGTTTCCGCTTCTCGGAAGACCACGCAAGCTAAGGTGATGGCATCATCTTAGCTTGCGTGTTTTCTCAATTTTACTGGAAATAAAGTGATGGTATAACGCTAAAGCGTTGAAATACGCAGGAAACTTCGATTTTGGAGCTTTTAGCGTTATCGCATAACGTTATTGTTCAGCTGGTCGTCCATTTGCACGGATTAGTGTTCTCCCGTAACGTTATTTAAAGTAGTTGCATCATTTAAAGTCTTCTGGGACAGCCCCTTTACCTCGTTTATTTCATTGTTACAGGATTAGGATTACCATGGATCGTTCCATTTCGACCATGGCCGGACTCATCAAGAGCTCCATTGCGAAATGTCCAGTATCCGGCAAGGTCCGGATCAATTTGTGTTTCAGCATGGTTATACATGTCTGCTTGGATTTCGGTTTTAGATCTGACTGTTGTCCAGAATCTAACTTCTCCGATCTGACCTTTGAAGTATCGAGCTGCAAAATTTGAATGAGCGGAATCTAAGAAATCTACGCCGATGGTAATCGGGGAGGAGTTCGTACTGTAATCGACGTATACAGCTTCTGAATTTAATTCACCATTAATGTAAAGTCTCATAACACGAGAAGCACTATTATATATCGCTGCCAAATGGTACCACTGGTTCAATTGAAGATACGTACTAGAATTAACTTCATTATAATCTCCTATTTGAAAATTAATTCTATTGTACGGTTCATCGCTTGTTCGAAGTGTAAAGGAAGCAAGACCTTGTTCCTGATACTTAGATACAATGCCTGTCTTCCATTCAAAAGCCTCAGGCTTCACCCAAGCTTCAATCGTAAACGACGACGAATTATACATATCATCATGCGGAATTTCTACATAGTCTCCATTACCATCAAAATCCAATGCCTGATACGGCGCTGCCACTGGTTGAACAGGTGGGATCTCAGTTCCTGTCACAACAGACACCACATTCGACTCTCCCGCATGAACGCCGCCGATAACATCCAACTTAAACTGATAAGTCGTGTCCGGCATCAGTCCGCTTACGATATACGTCGCTTCGTTAACACTAAGCGAGGCTACTTCCGTAAATATTTCACTATCCTCACTCTTAAGTAATCTTACACGATCTGCCCCAACTGGCTTACTATAGGTAAGGGTCGCATATGTGGCTGTTGTCGCTGTTTGGACAACACTCAAATCATCAATAGGATCTACAACTGCGATGGGCTCAATCCTAGAAAGTAAATAAGCAATCTCATCTTGGGGAACAAACACGTTATCCCCATTCATATCCCATTCATGATGCTCAGGTAACGCTGAAGCAATCGTTGAGATGTCTGCAATCGTGAACGCATCGCTCCCGTGAACTACGATAGGAGGCAGTGTGATCACATACGGTTCCGTGCCATTAAGCACACTTGCCGTAAGCACATGCACGCCTGTGCCAAGAGGAGGCAATTCAAGCTTTACAACCGAGTAGCCCTCTACATCTTTTGCAATAAGCATCGTTTCACCTTCAAAAATCTCAACCCTAGCACCTATTGGCGCTTGCACGACAACTTCCGTCGTCGTGTTCGTTATGACTGTTTGCTGAGGTGAGATAACAGAAACAGGTACAGCAGCTGTAACCTGATTACCATCCCCCAACCAAGCATAGCCGCTGAAAACTAACACAACTGCCCCCAGCATCCATCTAGCCAATTTGGTCCATGTCCGTTTCATTGTGACTCTTTTCCTCCCAATCAGATAAATCCGCTTATTTTATGACAAGAATTGTATTTTTCATTATAGTAACACTGTCATTTTACCAAACGGAGTAGGATACGAATAGTATTTTTTAAAAAGAAAACAGACAGCTGCACACCAGCTGTCTGTCTCTTCATCCGCTTTAGGTAAACCAAAGCTTCATCGTTTTAATCTCACAAGGATTCAACGTCACAGCAAGATAATCGCTGCCAAATTCAACTTTCGTTTCCAGGGTACGCTCGACCAGATCGCATTCTCTTACATTTTCAATGGTTTCTGTAAATGGCAACCTCACCGCTAAGCATGTATCGTGTAGATTTTGGAAGCGTACAACGTAGGCGTCACCTTGCTCCGCTTTTTTGAAAGCTAGAATATGGATCCCTTCCACGCCCTTTTGCAGCAATTGATAACTTGTAGGGGCCGCAGGATCCCAACCCACTGTCACCTGTGGCGGCATGCACGCTTCGACAGCTTGCTGCTGTGCGCATCCTGCCTGCCAATCCCCCGCGTGAGGCACTAACCGATAAGCGTATTGGAAGCTACCGCTGATCCATTGTGGGAAGTTCGTCCCCCATTGATTGTTAAATAGGTTGAAATGCAGGATTGGCTGCTCGGGGACATACACTTTTTTGGAATAGTGATAAATGCCTTTTTCCCCAATGGAAAATAACGGGGTATCGAATGGAATAATCGTCAAGCCTACTTGATCGTCCTGTACGTCAACCCATTGACTAGCACAGTGCAAGCGTGTATTCGCACCTCTCTCAATATCGACAAGCGGATTTACAACACTGCCTAATTTTTGAAACCGATAATTCGGTTGTTCCGCGTTCAGAGCAAATGTGAAATGCCCACTCTCCGCATACGCCGTAGAGGCTTTACGATGAACCGTCACTTGCATATCGGCATACGATTGATCTTCTTCCAAGCGGAGCGAGAGGGAAATCTCCTCCCCATTTCCAAACTCTTCATAACTTTCATACGGCGTTGTGAAACGGATCTCAATACAGCCCCAGCCATCGCCATTGGAGGTCTTAACATCAACAAGATGCAGCCCATACTGCTTATGATCGATTCTAGGATAACCTGGTTTTCCAAAATCGTTCACATACCAATCCGTTAGATCATAGCTGTATGCTTTTACAAAATCCAGAATCTCCTCTTTCCCATAAACATCATATTCGTATTGTGCAAATCGCCCGTTTACGGCCCATTCCTTCTCATTTTGCTTATCATAAAAGCTAGTCACACCGCCCGACTCGTTGTTGACTACGATACGTATGGCACGGTTTTCCAAAACGGCGTATTCACCGTCTTTCGCTGCTATGGCATCCGTATGAACGTGACCAAGGACTTTTGTATACGCAAAAGTTCGATAACCCATCGGTGCCAAATCACCAATGTAAGCCTCACCGCTTTCATTAACGGTATACACTTGCTTCGTTGCTCTATCCGTAAGTGTACCGGGCTTACCATGATCCAGTGTGATCTTCACGTGCAGTCGTTCCCAAGCAAGGGGGTTATACACGCCAATGATATTTGAATCTACAACTGTAAAAGGGTGAACTTCACTTAGCGCTTTCTCCGCTTGGTCTACGTAGTTTTTTTGCTCAGCCCAAGACGCCTCTGTCTTGACGTAAGAGTCCGGAAACATCGCGCGGTCTTTCTCAATCGCTGCCTTACCGAAAGCGCGCTGACTATTACGGCCAGGCAATAAATTGGATTTAATATCGATGCCCCATGTATGTTCGCCGAATAGCAGCGTGTGTTCATAAGCCTTCGCTATCGCATTCTTGTGATCATTACCACGCAATCCTTGCAGTTGCTCCACTGTTGCTAAGCTCTCCCGTGCTGCAATATCCGAGCGCATCCGCCGTACCCTAGACACTTCTTCCGGATAAGTGCCTATCCCATGAATCCATGTATCCGCTAAATCCTTGCGAATTACAGGGATATCGGGATAGTCTCTCGCCTCAAAGTCGCGTGCAAAATCATCCATCGTCCCGATTTTGACCTCGGTATTTGGATACTTCCTCGCAATCTCATCCAACAAGTCCTGCACCACAGAGCCATCCTGTGGACCGTAGTTGTCTTGCGTTTGCAGCAGCGCTATCCAAATCGGATAGGGCCAATCCTCTGGCGGCGTTAGGTCTGTGCCGTATGCACCTTTGGAATAATAGGTTAATACCCTGCTGCCATCTGGACCTTCCCAATGAAACAACCGTGGCAAATCGACCGGTGAAGAGCAGGAGTTTACGCCTAAATGCAAAAACGAAATGCCTGCATTTTTCAACAAAGTAGGCAGCATCCACGTGTGGCCGGGGACGTCCGTCATTTTAGCAGATATCGCCGTATGCCCATATTGCTTCCGAAGTTCTTCTGAGATGTATAACCCTCTAATATATTCTTCGGTACCGCAAAACTCCGTATGTGTCGTAAATGGAAGTCCATGCCAACGCAATTGTCCGTTCGTAATTAAGGCCTCCAGTCTTTCCTTTCTAACTGCATCAGGGGTAACCAAGCATTCCTTCAACATCCATGCAGGCAGTGTCCACACATAATGATGATCAGGGCCATCTTTTTTGGTGTCTTCACATACAGCTAGAACGTCGTTCATCATCTCTTCTCTATACTGGGAGACCACATTGCTGGCCAAGTCCGTAAAACCCAAATCTACGTGAGTTTTGAAAACAACATATATTTTCTCTAGTTGCCGCACTGTTCTCTCCTCCGATCTACTCATTCATCCGCTAACTTCCTTCCGTACTTGTACCAAAGCAGCAATATTACGAGAAGTAATCGAGTGAACCCCCATCTCCATAAAATGCTTCATCTCATCTTCTGCATTTACCGTCCAGATGTAGACATCCAGCTTATGACGGGCTGCTGCCTGAAGGAGTTTTGGTCCTACAACACGATAATTCACGTTAAGTCCGAAGCAGTTGGCGCTAGAAGCGTCCTCACAACTAATGCGAGCAGCTTCTTTTTCATTTAGGGCTAAAAATAAGGACGTATCCACGTTCAGCAGTTTACGTAAACGCGAATCCGTTCTGTTTACAGCGTGAGCACGACTGGTCTCACATCCACTTAGAATGACGATTTTATGCAGTCCATTGTTTTCGACGAATCGGGCAACAGGCTCCACACAGTCATCGGATTTCAGATCTAGATTCATGATTTTACCTGATGCCCGAAGGAGAGGCAGAACCGACTCCAACGATAAAATTCGCATGGTCTCGCCAGGAGCTCCGTTATGTGCTTTGATATCCAACTGACTCAGTTCGGTGTAGCTCATGCTGGAAATCCTGTATGCCTTTCCATCTGCGGCGTACACGCTATCGTCGTGAGAAAGTACGAGGACACCATCAGAAGTTACTAATATATCTTCTTCTACAATGTCAGCCCCGCTAGAGAGCGCTGTTTCTATTGAAAATAAACTGTTATCAGGTGTACCCATACAGCCCGTATGAGCAGTTAGTAAGGGATATGTCATTATCTTCACCTCAATCAAGAATCTTTGCGAATCCCAGCTTTACTACCTAATTAATTCGCAAACCAAACAGCTTCTTTCTCCATGAAAGAAGCTTCCTGCGATAAGTTGCTCACTCACTTCTTAATTTCCTCAAGCGGCTTGTGATGCCCATAAAATGTCTTTTCTCTTTTCACCGGGGCTGTCCATTTCACCGCATTAGCAATGACCCGTTGCACATCTTTGTTGTGATAAGTCGGATACGTCTCGTGGCCTGGACGGAAATAGAAAATTTTCCCTTGGCCCCGACGATACGTACACCCACTGCGGAATACCTCGCCCCCCTGGAACCAACTGACGAATATTAATTCCTCAGGTGTAGGAATATCAAAATGTTCGCCGTACATTTCCTCTTCTTCCAAATCGATGTAGGGACCGATTCCCTCTACAATGGGATGTGATGGATCAAGGACCCACAACCGCTCTTTCTCATCTGCTTCTCTCCATAGAAGATCACAGGAAGTGCCCATCAATTTGCGGAACAGCTTAGAATGATGTCCGGAGTGAAGTACGATGAGTCCCATACCTTCATGTACGCGTCTACAGATACGGTCTACGACGTTATCCTGAAAGCCTTTATGCTCAACGTGTCCCCAATAAATAAGAACATCTGTCTGATCCAGCTTTTCCTGCGTTAAGCCATGTTCAGGCTCATTGAACGTTGCACACTGAATCTCCAAGCCATCTTGGCTAATCCCATCTGCAATAGCTCCGTGCATGCCCTTTGGATAGATTAGAGCTACCTCTTCTTTTCTTTGCTCCTGGAGAAATTCATTCCAAATCGTTACTCTGATCATATGAGAGCCCTCCCTTATGCTAGTCGAAAAGCATTTTATAAGCTTCGCGTCACGCCATCTTTTGCTGAGTCGATGATCGCTTGCAGCACTTGTTGGTTACGGTATCCATCCATAATCGTAGGGACCGATGAAGAATGCTTTTGCTCCAAATAATCCACAAAATCCTGCAGCATCGGCTTCACGGACTTCTCATCTAAGTGAATGGTGGACTCGGTCAGTTGTAGATTGTCACCAGATCTGAGCGTCAAATGGACTTCATTCGGCTTTTCAACTGAGATTCGAACCGTGCCCAGATCGCCAAACAAGGTAACGTTAAATTGATTACCTGTCCCAATTGCATTCTTATGGGTATAAAATGAGCCCATCACACCGCCATCAAGCACGCACTGGAAAGAAGTAAAGTCATCCACATCGACTTCAGCGTATTGTCCCGTCCGTTTATCTAACCGACGATCAATAAACGTGCTCATCATACCGGATACCTGCGTAAATTCGCCTACAAAGAATCGTGCCGCATCCACCATATGTGAGCCGATATCCGCTAATATGCCGGATCCTGCCATCTCTTTATTAAACCGCCACGTATACTCCTTATTAAACATCGGCGCGTTTTCCTCTTGCAGGTAATGCGCAGCGATATGCCGAATCCGCCCTAAGGCGCCATCCGTAACCAGTTGCTTCACATATTGAAAGCAGGGTCTGTACCGATAGGAGAATCCAATCATACAGGGGATCGGATTGTGCTCATATAAGCGTAGCAGTTCATCCGCCTCTTCCAAGGTTCGCGTAAAGGGCTTCTCCGAGAAAATGGGTTTACCGTTCTCAATCGCACATTTCAAAATGTCATAATGGTATTTATTCGAAACCCCTGAAATAACGAAGTCGATGTCAGGATCAGCTATGAGTGCTCGATAATCACTGTATCTCTTCTCTTTTGGCAAATTCAGACGATCTCCAACCTGCTCCACTGCTGTCTCATTCACATCACAGATGGCCGCAACGCTTGTATGGGCCACTTTCGCCAGATTATTCCTGTGATAATCGCCGATACCGCCAAGGCCAATTATACCTACCTGCCATTTTCGAGTGCTCATTCGGCTCCCTCCCCTATTTGCTTACCTATGTGACCCTGTCCAGCTCAAATTGTCGAACATGAATTTCGTTCTATAATTTTGCTTTCAACGATGACATTCTCAGCGAAGTCACCTGGAAGCACGCCCAATTGGTGCATTAAGATTCGAACAGATTGCGCTCCCAGCTCAGAAGGCTGCAGATCCATACTTGTCAAAGAGGGGTTGGATTGAACCATCATGGAATGATCTCCACAGATGACAAATATAGAAATATCGCCAGGTACACTGAGATTTAAATCCTTGATCGCATTCAGGACACTGAATGCTGTACGGTCATCATCTGCAATAATCGCAGTGACTTTCTTCTTCTGTTTACCAAGAATATTCATAGTCTCTTCGTAGCCATAATCCAAGTATTCACTTGAACTCAAGTCCGGCTTATGATGAATCATATGTTCCGCAACATCTAGCCCACGCTCATTCATCGCTTTGATAAAACTATCTTTCCTATCAATTGACACCGTCATAAGCTCATTGGCATTCAAAAACATAATGTCTTTATGGCCTCTATCCATCAAGTATTCGCAAATACTGAACATAATCTGCCCATTATCGTTATCAACACTTGAGGAATGTTCAATATTCTCATTCATTACGTGGCCAACGGTGACAAATGGGATCTGACCCATATGCATCAGATTAATGCGTTCATCATTGGTGGTAGGCCGCATAACGACAGCACCGTCAATCGGATAACTTGTCAAGAACGGCGTTTTCACCTGCTGCAAAGGAATAATGTCCAGCAAGACCCTATACCCATAATAAGACGCTTCTAAAATAACCCCATTAATAAATTGCGTATGGAACGCACTAAAGAAGAAACTGCCATGCGGAATGGTTAACCCAATCGCCATCGTTTTCTTGGTAACTAAGCTTCGCGCCGTGTGATTGGGGACATAGTTTAATTGCCTGGAAACGCTCATGACACGTTCCCTGACTTCATTACTCGTCGGTCTTTTTTGGCTAAAGACGTTGGAGACCGTCCCTTTTGAGACTTTCGCTAATCTTGCGACATCATCAATTTTAGCCATGGTTAGATAAACTTCCCTTCATTACAATGTTCATTTAAGCCAATTGTGCATTAAGCTTCTCCACTAAGTCAATTAATTCAATCGGATTGCTTATCGTATAAGCAGGCTTTTGACTTTCTTCTTCGTGCAGCTTCGGATAGCGTGGCGTCCAGCTTAAGAAGATGCTGGTAATCCCCATTTCGTTAGCGCCTTTTATGTCTCGGCTTAAGTTATTACCTACCATAACAATTCGTGAGCAATCCTGCTCCGTAAGTTCTAGTGCACCCATAGCTGCTTTAAACATGCGAGGATGTGGTTTAGCAGCTTTAACGGCTTCAGAATATACCATCGTCGTAAAATAATCATACAAACCATGATCCGTCAGCATGTTTTTAAACGATTGTGCTCTGCCATCTGCTACAAGTGCCAGGATATAGCCCCGTTCAGCAAGCGTCTTCACCATAATATCTGCCCCTGGAATAATATCAGCCTTGATAACCACATCGTAGTCATCTCTAATTTCAGTTGATTCATCAATAATCGTATCTCCGCAGTCTAGAAATACAATTAATTTCTTCGCATTGGGATCAACCGCGATATGATCATTCGTTACTCGTTTATTCATGTGCAACACCTCTTAAGTTTAATTCGCTTGCATAATGACAGGCGGCATAATGATTGTTGCCTATGTCCCGCAGCTCAGGTTCTTCTTGTATACACTTGTCGGTCTTGTACATACACCTCGGATGAAAATGGCACCCACTTGGCGGATTCGCCGGGTTCGGTACTTCGCCTTCGAGAATGATGCGTTCCTTCTTATAGTCCGGATCAGGCTCCGGCACGGCAGACAACAGAGCCTCTGTATAGGGATGCTTTGGCTGATTAAATAGTGCTTCCACAGGTGCTAATTCAACAATTCGACCTAAGTGCATAACGGCTACCCGGTCAGAAATATTTTGCACAATCGATAAATCGTGAGAGATAAAAATATACGTAATCTGAAGCTGCTGCTGCAGGTCTTTTAATAGATTAATAATTTGCGCTTTGATCGATACGTCCAAGGCGGACACCGCTTCATCGCAGACGATGAGTCGAGGTTGTGAAATAAGCGCTCTAGCGATCGCAATACGTTGTCTTTGCCCTCCGGAGAAAGCATGCGGATACCGTTTGAGATAACTGACATTTAACCCGGTTTTTTCGGCAATCAGGGTCACTTTTTCGTCTAATTCCGCTTTCGTTAGCTTAAAGTTGGCAAGCAGGGGCTCCGAAATAATGTCATAGACGCTCATTCTCGGGCTCAATGACGAATACGGATCCTGAAAGATCATCTGAATGTCTTTTCTGAACTTCTTAAATTCTTTGCCCCGTAGGCCTAAAAAATCAACTTTCGCATCACCTTCCGGATGGTAAATCACTTCCCCTGACGATGCATTCATGCCCCTCACGATACAACGGCCTAGCGTCGTTTTCCCGCAGCCTGATTCACCAACGATACTTAAGGTTTCTCCCTCCACAAGTTCAAAAGAAACGTTGTTCAGCACGCGAACGGAGGAGGGCTTGCTAAACAACTTATTCTTGTCTTTCACTTCAAAATTCTTGATTAGATTGTTTACTTTCAATATAGGCTTAGACATGCTGATTCTCCTCACCTTCATTCTTGTAAAGAAAACATCTAACCATATGATTATCCGTTATTTGCGTTTTGGGCACGGCTTGTTTATTGCATACTCCTTCGATCCGATCTTTGCACCGCTCATAAAAGCCGCACATTGGAGGCATGTCGATGGCCATCGGTACAGTACCTTCGATTGATTCCAGGCGGGTATTGCGATTACCAGCTAATCTCGGCATCGAGTTGAGCAACCCTTTGGTGTAGGGGTGCTTCGGATTTTTGAAGATCTCCCCGACCGTTGATTGCTCCACAATTTTGCCTAAATACATGACAGCTACTTCATCGCACATCTCAGCAATGATGCCTAGATCATGCGTTACGAGGAGAATGGCCATGCCAAACTCTTTTTGAAGTCCCTTCATCAGCTCCATCACTTGCGCTTGAATGGTGACATCGAGCGCAGTCGTGGGCTCATCGGCGATTAACAATTCAGGGTTGCAAGATAACGCCATGGAGATCATCGCACGCTGACGCATACCACCTGAAAACTCATGCGGGTACTGATCAAATCTCTTCGCCTCATCCGAAATGCCCACTTTACTTAACATTTCAAGCGCAATTTTTTTGGCTTCTTTTTTATCCTTGGTGCGGTGGATGAGGATCGATTCCATGATCTGATTGCCAATCGTGTACATCGGTGAAAATGCCGTCATCGGCTCTTGAAAGATCATCGCAATCTTGCGTCCGCGAATAGATCGAATCTGCTTACCCTTTGTATCTAGCGACAACAAATTTAATTCATTCAGTGCTTTCTCCGACTTGGAGTGATACACAATTTTGCCTGAAGTTTCACACTCTTTGGGATTAATACTGATGATGGCCCTGCTGGTTAGACTTTTCCCACAGCCGGACTCGCCAACAAGCCCAAGTGTTTTTCCTTTTTTTATTTCAAAATCAACGCCATCTACAGCTCTCATTTCCCCATTATCCATCTGAATACGTATCTTGAGGTCTTGAACGGACAGTAGGGGTAGCTCGGATTGCGAATCAATACTAGCATTTGATGTCATGACATTCCCCGCCTTACCTTAGTTTATTTCTTGTATGGATCGGCTGCATCACGCAGACCGTCGCCTAGAAAGTTAAACGTTAACACGGTAACAATGACAAACCCGAGAGGGAAAAGCTTCCATGGATACAAAGCAATATTCTCAATTTGCTGTGCTTCCTGAAGCAATACACCCCAGCTGGTCGCGGGAGATCGGATACCCAGACCTAGAAAGCTCATAGCCGTCTCGCCCAGAATCATCCCAGGGATAGCGAGTGTCGTCGCCACGACCAAATAGGAGATAAAGCCAGGTAAAAGATGCTTGATAATAATTTTAGCGTCGCTGACGCCTGCTATTTTGGCTGCTAACACATATTCTTCATTTTTTAATGAGATGAACTTCCCTCTCGCAACCCTGGCTAAATCCGTCCAACCAATGAAGGCAAAGATGATGACGATATAGAGATACATGGTCACTACAGGGACGCGGGCTGGTATGGCAGCTGATAAGGCCATCCAGAGCGGCAGCGTTGGAAATGATCGAATGATTTCAATGAACCGCTGAATAACCGAATCAATCCATCCTCCGAAATAGCCAGATATCCCACCGATAAATAAACCAAGGACAAAGCTAATCCCCACGCCGATGAGTGGAATACTTAGTGAAATTTGGCTGCCTAGGGCAACACGTGAAAGTAAATCTCTCCCCATTCCGTCCGTACCGAATAGAAAGATACGACCAGGTTCATCTACACCAAATAGGTGGGTACTTGTTGGAATCATACCCAGGAATTTGTAGCTTTCACCTTTCACAAAAAAACGCAGCGGATGGCGAACATTCTCATCTTGGACAAACTTTTTACGCAGTGTAACGGGATCTCTCCCGGATTTGAGTTCATTAACAAACGGTCTGAAATGAAAGTTGCCCTCAGCATCCTTAAAACTCAATTTCGTAGGTGGCGCATTGACATATTTGCTGTCGTAGCTTTCCAAACTATAAGGGGCTATAAACTGAGCAAAGAGTGCTACTAGGTAGAAACTAGCTAGAATGATTAAGCTGATTCGGGCTAATTTATGTTTTTTCAATCTGCGGTATATAAGACGCCACTGTGAGCTGTAATAGACATCGTTATTTTTCGGACGCTTGAAGCTAGGCAGGAGTTGTTTACGCACCGTTGTAATTGGTTTCATAGTTACACACCTCTGAATGCAGTGCGAATTTTGGGATCTAGCCATGCCAACAAAATATCTGATATCAACGTACCTACAACCGTCAGTACGGCCATAAACAATAACCACGTACCTGCTAGATACATATCTTGGGCTAATAAGGCGTTATACATAACGGGACCTTGAATAGGCAAATTAAGAACAATCGCCGTAATCGTAGAACCAGTAAAAATCGACGTTAGTGACCATCCAAGGGTACTTACGATGGGGTTGAGCGCAGCGCGCGTCGGGTATTTCAGTAATATTTTCATTTCCGATAAGCCTTTGGACCGTGCAGTCACTACATTCGGCTTATTTAATTCGTCCAGCATTTGCCCTCTCATGACGCGAATAAGCTCTGCTGTGTTCGCCAAACCAATCACGATAATAGGGATAATCATATGCTTCAGCAAGTCAAGAACCTTACCCATCGACCATGCCGCACTCGCATATTCGTTGGAGAATAGACCTAACAACGGATCACCAAAATACACATAGGACAAATACATGAGAATGATCGCCATCAAAAAGTGAGGTGTAGCCATACCAAGGAAACCGAAAGCTGAAAAGATATAATCACCAATGGAATATTGTTTTACTGCACAATAGATCCCAATTGGAATGGCTACAGCATAGGTAAATACCATCGTCGCCACAGAAACGATCAGCGTTAACGCCATATATTGCGATATGACATCCATAACTGGCCTATTGAAGCTAAACGAATATCCAAAGTTAAATTCGGTGAAAATGTTTTTCATCCATTCCAAATATTGTACAAACCAATGTTGATCCAATTTTAAGGCTGATCTCATTTCGGCGATATCTGCTTGTGTCATGATCTCACCAGCCGCGGACATCTTCGCTGCATACGATGAAACATAGTCACCAGGAGGTAACTGAATGATATAGAATACAATAACGGATATAACAAAAACGACGGGTATGACCAAAACGATTCTTTTTAAAATATATTGGAGCATCTCGATCCTGTCCTCTCCGGTTAATTCGATCATCCTCTTGTAACGCATACAGGGGAAATTAAATTTCCCCTGTATGTCGCTAACAACGACCTATTGTTTGATAAAGAATTGGGCTGGATGTCCATGACCTAAGCTGCGGAATTCATCAGCGAAAATTAAATTCTTAGGCACGTTCCCCATCTTGTTGGATGCAACAATCAGATTTGGTGTTGGACCCGTATAACCAATTAACCATTGATTTTTTTGATTGAGTTTAATGATTTCATTACTCCACTTCGTAATATCTTCCTTCGTTGTCGATGATTTAACTTTATTCCAGTAATCCATAACTAACGCGATGTCACCTTCCGGTTTAACTCCCTCTTTACCATTAGAAGACGTATACAAGCCATAATTGCCAAGCCATGGTGTCAATACGCGCAGCGGTACAAGTGTATCCGGTCTGAAAGCCACATTGACAAGGGAAATATTTTCTGTCGTTGCCGAAATCTTATTGGCGTATTTGAGATCATTATGCGTGCCGGCATCTACAACTTTGATATCTACCTTTAGTCCCACTTTTTCATAATATTTTTTTACTAATTCCAAGAAAGTTGCCGTATTTGTCGTGTTCTCAGTAATCGTAATGGTTAGATCAGAACCGTCAGCATTTAAACGAAAGTTATTTTTATCACGTTTGGTCAGACCAAGTTCATCTAGCAGTTGATTAGCACGCGCTTGATCAAATTTACTCCACTGATCGGCCCAGCCTTTTTGGTAGCCCACCAAGCCTTCTGGAACGGAAGCTTGTTGAGGTACGCCTAATCCGTTCGTAACAATTTCCGAAATTTCTTTGCGGTCGACCGCAACAGAAACAGCTTCTCTAAATTTAATATCTTGGAAGAGCTTACGCAGATTAGGATCAGCAATGGTTTGATTGAATTGAAGCCCTGTACTTGACCAAGCTGCTGTCGTCCAAGCCAATACACTGAAGTTTGCTTTTTTCTCATTTTCTTTTAATACGGTGAAATCTTTAAAGTCAAATCCAAGCAAATTATAATCGCCAGCTAAAGCACCAAGCACTCTTTGTGCTGGATCCTGAACTTTGGTAGCCACGATACGGTCCATATAAGGCAGTTGATTTCCTGCGCTGTCCACTTTCCAATAGTAAGGATTGCGCTCCATAATGAATTGATCACTATTCGGATCATTTTTAGCTACCCAAGGTCTTAAAGTTGGGATTTGCGGGTTAACCCAGTAGTAATAGCCCGTTGCGACCAAGAAAGATTTGACATCTGCAAAGCCCCATTGCTTCGCAATTTCTAGCGCTTTTGCTTCACCTACAAACTCAGGCAATATCGTTTTTTGAAAATGTGCCGGTGCGAAGAACCATTTATTATCGATAGCAACACGCTCCAAAAATTGAACGCTTGGATACTTATGGGTAACTTTAAAGGTGTAGTCATCCACTTTGGTCACTGTAGCTAGAGCCTTTTCTCCCGATACAGGGTCGACGGAGTAATAAGCATCATAAATTTTCTTCCCGAAAGTCTCTTTCGTGAGCATGTGCTCCCAGTAGAAGAGGACATCATCCGCTGTAAAAGGTACACCATCCGACCATTTCATGCCTTTTCTCAAATGGATAATGAATTCCGTCGAGTTTTTGTTGACCTCATAACTTTTAGCAACGTTAGGCTCAACCTCACTTCCATCCTTATTAAAACGAAATAACGACTCCTCCGTAGGTTGACCAACAGCCCAGCGATCATTAGGTCCGCCCCATGGCATTTTCCAGTCGCCGCCGTATTTGCCGATCTCATCCGTTACTTTTTCGACCATAATTTCGTCTTTTGCTGGAATCCGTTCAGCCACAGGTTTAATCGTTCCTGCCGTTACAAGCTTATTCAACATCGGAGCTTCTTTGTATGTCTCTATCTTGGCAGGCGGCGCTGATGCTACTGGACCTGTTGTTTCTTTCACGACTGCTGAACTTGCTTTTGGAGCCTCACTTTCACTCTCACATGCCACAAAAACTACGGCAAAAATCAACATCATCATTGCAAGAAGCCATCTGTTTTTTTGCAAGCTTATCCCCTCCATGGTTTAAAAGTAATATACGGGTACTTCAATATTCCTTAGCTCTTAACTGGATATTGGTTCCCTTCACCTCCAAGGCAAAATAACTTTAAACCGGTTTAATGGGGGTGCTTACATGTCCGAGCTGTATGTGGTTAAACCGTTTTAATTAATTTTGTAAGCGCTTTAATAAATTTATGAGATTGCTCAGGATACTATCCTCAATCATGAAATCTTCCTGAGAATTTCTGCGAAACTAGAAATCGAGAGATCTTCGGCAACCGTTTAACATTTGGTGTTTAAAAGTATTAAACCGGTTTAATGATGCTACTTTGTAAACGTTTTCTTTCTAATATTTGTATCTTACATCGGATTTGAATCCTTTGCAATCTTTTTTTTGGAAGAATGTGGGTTAGTCGATGGTGCCCCTTCTGGGGCAGTGAAAGGGTCATCAGGTGAGTTAGGTTGTGTTATAATTGAGGTACAATCGTTGTTCAGAGAGGAATTAGTATGATGCGAAAAGGTGAACAAACGAAACTCCGAATTATTGAGAAATCGGCTGTTCTATTCAATGATAAAGGGTACACAGGCACGACAATGCAGGATATCATGGCTGCAACTGGTTTAACGAAGGGAGCGATCTATCGCAACTTCACCAGCAAAGAGGAGATTGCGCTTGAAGCTTTCCAATACGCTGGGCACGTACTCTGGGAGCATTTCTCAGCGGCTATCGAGCTTCACGACACAGCAACCGGCAAAATTGTAGCCATGTGCGATGTGTACCGTGACACCGTCCATAACCCTCCCATCCAAGGTGGATGCCCTTTTTTAAATACTGCGATTGAAAGTGACCACTCCTTCCCCGTCCTTCGGGACCCTGCGGTGGGCGCCTATACGCACATGTTGGGTTTCATTCAATCCTTACTGGCCCAAGGGGTGAGTACAGGCGAATTTCAAACGGAGATGGTCCTGGAATCGGTTGCTTCTTTTATATTTTCCACAATTGAAGGCGGCATTATGGCCAGCAGGCTAACGCAGGACAACCGTCACGTCGCTTATGCCACACAACATATTGAACGGCTGCTCATGACCTACAGGGCTCATTAGCAGCGTCGTCCCGCAACCTTCGAGGCAGGCAGCATCCCTGCTTTGGCTGTACCACGCATGGTATCACCTTGCACGGTTACTTCAAACTTCAAATTCAATCTCATCGGCTTCTTCACCTTTTGCGTCCATGTCAATCGATGACCATCCCAAGTTGGATTGAGGAATTCGGTAACCTCATCACCTTGTGTTGCTGTGCCTTTAACAAATCCATCTTTCAATGAAATATGAAACAAAACAGACATTTTGCCTATTGGTGTTGCAATCTCCGACTGCCATGTGCCGTTTATTTCTGAATCTTCGTGCGACGCCTCTTCGAAATCTTGGGCAACAACTTCCGAACTCGAAGTAAAGTTAATGGGTACCCTACCTTGTGCTCGCCACACCGTCCCTCTGCGTTCGTATTCAAACAACTTCTCCACGGCAGAAGCGATTTGAGGCCCGACTTCACGCTCCACCAAGTACAGCGCTACATCAAGTCCTGATGTCACACCACCTCCACTCACCAATCGGTGTCCATCCTCAACAACTCTTGCCGCAATCGGAATTACACCTGTTGCTCCTAACGCCGCCATTCCCAGATGATTCGTAACCGCATAGCGATCTTCCAACAAGCCCCCCATAGCAAGCACCAACGAACCCCCGCATACCGTCGCCACCGTGATATTCTCATTCTCCAAAGCAAGTTTCATTAATGCCGTTAAATTCGACTCCATCGCTAACTTTAGAATGTTCGGAACAGCATCTTCCGAATCGCCTTCTGGCTTGCCTGATCCCCCAGGAACAAGGATAATACCTGATCTGCTCGGATCTAAGGCAGCTTCTGCTTCAATCGCTGGCCCTTTCATACCGCTCGGTACCGCTCGCTTCCCTTCCGCAGATACGAGCTCCACGGTTATATCTCCACCAGCATACATCGCCGCGGCAGCGAATACTTCATAAGGGGCTATGGCGTCCATCAAATCGAATCCATCGAATAGTACCACTTGAATATGCATTAGAATGCCTCCTTTCTAAAAACGATGCGAATGACTAGCTCAGCGGCCAGCATGAGACATAAGATCGATCCGTACACCGAAAATGTATAACTGGTGATATACGAAAGTCCGAATCCCTGATGGAGCAGCCATGTTAAAGCATGAATCGTGAGATTGGTAAAAACAAAAGCATAACTTCTCGTCATCCACTTGCGATGTTGATTCACTTGTTTCTTCCTAATCTTTACAATGGCGATAATCGTCATGACCAACCACACAATATTCATCAAGTTAAATCCCATGCTGCTTGCCTTACCGCCAGTCGCATATGGGGCCATATAACCGGAAGTGAGATCAACAATAAGTACCGAAATCAAGTAAAAATAACCGTTTACACGATGAAACTTGCGGTGTTTCCTTATGACCGAAGATGAGAAATTAACAGCCCCCGCAATCATAGCCGTACATGCAAAAATAATATGGACATTCATCACCTTTAGCCAGACTGCCGTATTTAGAGCTCGTTTAAGCGCAGTTTTATGGCTAAGAAAATTACTTGCTTGTGGATCATGAATAAAGTTGGCGTACAAAACGTACACAATGAATAGCACGGATACTGTCACCATGAGAACGTAAGCTTTTTTAGTTAGAATCTTCTTTCCCCCCTTTTGGAATTAATATAAAACCGACCACAACTATTAAAAAACGATTAATCAATAACTGACTACAATTAATAACAGACTAAAATCAATAACTGACTACAATTAATAACTGACCAATAAAAAACCGAACCGTACGGTCTTTTTTATTATATATCAAAACTAAGTATCTCCCCTATTTAATTGTTACAAAATCAGGAAGAAACTAACCATGACCACAGCTATAAAAACCAAAGCATAAAAGCGGCCTCCGCTCATCGTGGGGCCGCCAACGTATTTTGACCAAAAAGATAAGCGTAAGCGTTCTTCAATCCACGCTTTTGAAAGATAACCCGTTCTCCTGCAAGGCAGCTCGAAGTTTGGGTAATGAACCTGGGCCCATGCCGTGATATTGTAGAATCTCCGCTTCGCTGTAACCTGATAGCTGTTGAACAGTTGTAATGCCATTGTTCTCCAATGCTCGTCTGGCAGGTGCTGAGAGTGTCGAAAGAAAACCAGATTCCGGCTTGAGCTCTTGTTCGCAAGTCGGACAAGTTGGACAGTCGGTACTTTTATAGTATTTATGTCCTTTATTGCAAATTCTTACTGTTTTCTTTGAGGTAGCCAATCGTCGAGCTCCTTCCCCTATGTAAACAACCTTTTGTAACTATTCTACCATAATCGAACCGCGGTCATCCTCCCTGACCATTGGGCTAATTTATACTAATTTCTCTTGTAGTCATTCGTGGAAAAGTATACACTTTTCTATGGATGATAGTTTTCCTTGGTGCTAGATAAAATGAACGAGACTATGGGGAGGCAACATAACGATGGCACATACAGCCGAAATTGAAAGAGTAAAAACTTTGCTTCGCCATGCGCAGCAACTAGCTGGCGCTAACAACCAAGCAGATGAAAGAATTAAAAGCTTGAGCAGCCGATTAGAATCGCTTCAACAACTTGCAGGTGTGAATGCCGCTGCGAGCGAGACTGCAAGCGACAGCGTTACGGAAGAAGCGAGTGAAGAAGTCAAGGAAGCTAGCGAGGTTAATGAAGAGATCAGTGAAGTGAATAACCAAGCGAATGATGAAGTTGCTGCAGCCGAAGAAGATCCCGCTCCCGCATCACCAAATGAGTAGCTAATCGTTATGAATGCCATTGTATAGGTTGGCCTTTAGTAGATTCTTCTACTTTGGGTCAACCTTATTTTATTAGAAATGGAAGCAGCTACCGCAACTCGAATTTTTCGAGTTACGGCAGCTGCTTCGACCCTTGCTCATCCCCTAACTCGAATTTTTCGAGTTACAGCAGCTGCTTCGCTCCTTGCTCATCCCCTAACTCGAATTTTTCGAGTTACGGCAGCTGCTTCGCCTCTTTCTCAACCCGTAACTCGAATTTTTCGAGTTACGGCAGCTACTTCGACCCTTGCTCATCCCCTAACTCGAATTTTTCGAGTTACGGCAGCTGCTTCGCCTTTTGCTCAGCCCCTAACTCGCATTTTTCGAGTTACGGGAGCTTCTTCGACCCTTGCTCAGCCCCTAACTCGAATTTTTCGAGTTACAGCAGCTGCTTCGCCCTTTTACTCATCCCGTAACTCGAATTTTTCGAGTTACGGCAGCTGCTTCGCCTCTTTCTCAACCCGTAACTCGAATTTTTCGAGTTACAGCTGCTTCTTCGCTCCTTGCTCATCCCCTAACTCGAATTTTTCGAGTTACGTATGAGCAAATGCGACGACGCTACCGACAATAGCGTCGATTTCAAAAAAACGACTATTAATTCAATATCGAATTAATAGTCGTCTTCTAAGTTACTATTCCAAGAGTTGGCTTACTCGCCGGATACTAACCGCACACGCTTCTGGAACACGAATATCCAGCTCGGCATGCTCAGGCGCTGTAACAATAAGCGAAACCATCTGCCCATTGTCGGCTTTCCATGTAACATCTATGCACCCGCCTTGTGGCAGCGGTACCGTTCCTTTTGCCCAACTTAAATCGCCGATGTTGGGTTCAATGATTACCTTTGTCCAGCCCGGTGCAGCTGGTCGCACTCCTAACACATAAGCCCCCAAGAAATACCCCGGAGCCGCGGACCATGCGTGGCAATGACTGCGGGTCAAGTCATTCGCGTTCGCACGGTTCATCGTCGTGTGTCCATACATTTCCCAGCACGTCGTGGCATCGTTATCGAGCATAAAGCCGAAATTTTCTCGCATGTCGTCGAGCATCCACTGCACATGGCCAGATTTCATCAACGTTTCGTAATAAAAGAAAGACATAAACGGACTGCCAATCGGCACGAATCCTTCTGGTGTTGCAGTCAAGTATTCGCTCAGTAAGGCAGCACGATCCCCTTCCGCAACGCCTACGAGCAGCGCCATCACTTGTGTCTGCATGCTAAAAATGCTCGAGCGTCGACCTCCCCGATGAATACAATCGAGATATGCGCCCCTTTCCTCACTCCAAAGATGGCGATTGATCGCTGTTTTCAAGCGCACCGCCATTTCGATACACGCGGCACCCTTTAGAGGCATCCCTGCAAGCTCTGCAATAGCGGCCGTCTCTTGCAGCGCCTTCACTAGCATCAAATTCTGATGTGTGACAATGCCGTCATTAGGTTGATCCATCGGCGCCCAATCGAGTAGGTTCCAGCCCTTCATATCCAATAAATCATCCGTATTCAGTCGTTCCAGATACGCTTCTAACGTCAGCAACATCTTGGGTAGCATATCCGCCGCAAAAACACGATTTCCTGTATGCTCCGCATATTCGCGGCAAGCCACGATCCAAAAGAACGTCCAGTTCGGAATAACACTCGTCCATGCGCTAGGTACCTGGTCGCCATACAGTGGCGTCTGAAACTCGGAGCCAGGAACTAGCCGAAGGCATCTCTCTACAATCTCTGTTCCGCCAAACGTATAATAATTGACGAGCGCTTCATTGCGACTGTCTCCTACCCAGAAAGCCTGCTCGTAAGCCGGGCAGTCGACAAATGTATCCTCCATACAGAGCTTCGTCGTGTGCTTGGAAATATCCCAAATCTGATTGAGCTTATAATCGGAGCTCTTGAAAGCACCGATCTCAGGAGCTGGATAATTGCTCTGAACGACCCGGACATCACGAATCAACACCGGTCTCGTCGCGCCACGCACGGTGACAATCAGATATCTAAACCCTCGGCGAACCGGGGATTCGTAACGTTGCGTACCTTCGCGGGTCACATACCGCAGTGTATTATCCAACCCGAACGTATGCTGAACGTATGTGTCCTTCCGATATTCGATGCCGTACCAATCGATGATGACTCCCGCTTCGGCTTCTAGTTCAAATTCGAGAAACCCACTCCACTCCTTGCCGAAATCGAGTATAAACTCGGTGTCTCCACCCTCGAACACAGGCACCACACCCGGGTCTGTGGAAGCGATCGCAAGGCGTTGCAGACTAGCAGGAACAGAGAACTCCTCTGATTCGCGCTTAGCGAACTGCGGCATGAAGGCATCCTCTCCATTTGCTAAGCTATGAGGAACACCTTCAACTGGGTAACCCGCAGCAAGCACATCTGACAAGCTCGCCAACGGATCGATGCTTTCTGCGAAGCGGACTTTCTCAGCTTCCCACGAGGCAAATAGATCATCCTGATCGATATAATCAATACTTGTATAGGTAAAAGAGGGACCAATGCGAACGAATGGAGACATCGGCTCCCCGTCCTCTTCAGCGCCAAAAGGCGAGATCCACGTCATCTCTGTATCCGCATCAACGCCAATACGGTTACTTTGACCATGTTCAGGGCCATATACGGTGTACAGCAAGAGATGGTCACCTGCTGGCAATTGAGCACGAATATGCTTAAGCGGCGGCTCTACTTCCAGCTCCGCTGCCGTATAAAGCCTATCTCCTAATCGAACGATGCCGAGACCGCTGACGTGGAGCGTAATCTTCAATTCCGTTTCCGCTTCCAAGCGGAGAATAGTTGCGAAAGCTCCACAGAAGAAGATACGGTTGGCATTTTCTTCACCAGGCGCCTTCATCATATGATACGTATCGATAAAAGCCGTAAGTTGATAAGGGACCACTCTAGCTAATGAAATCACGCGCGTAGGCAGAACCGGCTCCTCCGTCAGGTACGGAATATCCCTCGGCACTAGCCGCACCCAAGGCTCCACACCTGCTGGCCCAATGACGGTAGCTTGCTCCCATTGTTCATCGGAATAAGCCGACAATGTCCAGTCTTCCGCCAGCTTTCTGCCATCGATACGTTCTGCGAAAGCTAACTGACAGGACATGCGGGAGATGGCTGGGTCCTGTCCGGCATGTACAGATGTTCGCCAATCGGTGCCTGTGTGCACAAGCGTCATTTCGTTATTGCCCACGAACGCATCTAATTGCGCAAGTAATCCGCCACGTTCTCGTAAATATTGAAAATTGGAGACGCCAAAATGCATCACTCCCACGGCAATTGTATTGATCTCACCACGTCGAAGAAGATGCCCTACCTCATGGGCGTCATAGAAAATATCCGTTGGAAAGTATCGAACAGGGCCTCTTCCGACCCGCTTTCCATTGATATAAGCTTCATAGCGAGAGTCCGCTGTGATCCATAAGATCGCCTTCTCCAGCATTCCCAAATCCTGCGGACAAATAAACGAAGTTCTGAACCAGCGCCATTGATTGCGTGGACTTTCCTCAGATCCTCCCCAGATCCAGTTGGCTTTCCATGGTGTGCTTTTTGCGAGTGTGGTCATCCTTGTATACCTCCTAGCTTTAATAACCTGTCATCCTCATCTTATAACAAATTAACAGCTAATTTCGGTGGTATATGCGACATAGATATAGGGCAATCATGACAAATCATCCTCACCAGATTGCTAATCCTACTTATCCTTCCTATAAAACAACGGGGCATGTCCCGTAACTAACTTAAATACGCGTCCAAAATGCGTGACACTGCCGAAACCAACTTTCTTGGCAATCAGACTCACCTTCATCGGGGTTTGTTCCAACAGTTTTTTTGCTTCCTTAATTCTAACGCTGTTCAAATACTCGACAAAGGTAAAACCAGTCGCTTCTTTAAAGAACCTACTTAAATAATAGGGACTGACATAGAATTTCTCAGCCAACAGGTGCAGCGGCAGCTCCTGCATGTAATGGGTGTTCATATACCGTACAACCTCCAAGATCCGTTCGTGCATGGGACTCGGAGGCTCTAGTGGTTCCAACTCATGTTGTTTGGCATGCCGACAGCAAATAATAAGAAGCTGCAGCACCAGCGTCTGCGCAAACATCTCGAAGCCAGGCTTCTTTTCTTGCATCTCCTGCATAACGGAACGTGCAAGCGACTCAATAGCAAGTTTGTCGTGCAGCGGACATTTGATAATCAGGTAGGCATGCTCAAATAAAGGCTGAAAAACGTCCCGTTTTACATTATTCACCGAGGTCATTTGACTCTCATGAATATTTACAATGAGCCGCTCATGCTTCGGCATTTCTGTGTTGGTCGTCCGATGCAGGATATTGGGAGAGATGATAACGACATCCCCTTCCTCAATGATCACCGTCCTGTCCTTGATAAAAAAAGTCCGCTTGCCGGACATCAAATAGAAAATTTCATATGTGCTGTGAAAATGGTTGGCCGGCATATTGTGACTTAGCGCTTTCCGATAGGAAACAGAGAAGGATCCTTCACCGTTATCAAATTGAAAATCACCCATCCTCATCTCCGCCTCTCGTCTGGTTATGCTTTTATTATACCCCCCTGCTCATAGTCTGCAAGATATAAGAAGAAATTGCTCATTTCCGCAATAAATGTACATATTCCTCTGCTAAGATAGCTATATAAACGAAGGAGGAATCAATCCGATGCAAGCTTCAGAACCTAATATCCATAACCATGCTACCAATCAAGAAGCACTAACCCCTATTCAATGGGCAGAGGCGGCTTGCCAAGCCTTAATGGCCAAATTTGAACCGGAACAGCTTCCCCCTGACCGGTTTCACTATCATCAAGGCGTTTTTCTTTCCGGTATGGAAAAATGCTGGCGGGAAACGAACGATGATAAATACTATACGTATATCAAACGATGGGTAGATAGCCAAATTCTCACTGACGGCAGTATCAAGAAGTACAACCCGAATGAACTTGATGATATTCAGCCTGGTGTGCTGCTCTTTAATCTGCTTGAGCAAACAGGTGATGAACGGTATAAGAAAGCCTTATATACGCTGGTTCCTCTTTTAAAATCATGGAAAACCAACCCTTCTGGCGGCTTCTGGCATAAAGAACGTTATCCGAATCAAATGTGGTTGGACGGATTGTATATGGCTGGACCGATTGCTACCCAGTTCGGTAAAACCTTCGGCGAAGCCGACTATTTTGACATGATGACCTATCAAGCTCTTCTCATGGAAAAACACACCAAGGACCCTAACACCGGCTTGCTTTACCATGGTTGGGATGAAACCAAAGAAGCGGTATGGGCTGACCCCGAGACTGGCTTAGCTCCGGAATTCTGGGGACGCGCAATCGGCTGGTACCCTGTCGCCTTATTGGAGATGTTCGAATACCTTCCTGCGGACCACAAAGATAAAGCTAAACTGACCATCATTCTCCAAGATTTGCTCATCTCTTTACTCCCTTATCAAGATGAAACGACTGGCTTATGGTATCAGGTTGTGGACAAAGGGGACGCCCCGGATAATTGGCTGGAAAGCTCTTGTACAGCTTTATATGTGCATGCCATTGCCAAAGCTGTGCGATTCGGTTATTTGGATTCGAAGTATTTGACCTATGCTTGGAAAGGGTATCAAGGCGTTATTGATACACTGAAGTTCGATGAGAACGGTCACGTGGTCATTGGAAACATTTGTATTGGCACCGGGATCGGGGACTACGCTCACTACATCGCCCGTCCTACGAGCGAGAACGATTTGCATGGCGCAGGTGCATTTATTCTGATGTGTGTGGAAATGAGTCTAGCGAAGGAAAACAGTTAATAATTTCTTCACTTCTCAAAATCTAGCATTCCCTATATACTAATAGACGGGTTATTAACCAACGTTCTATTAAATTGTAGGAGGAATTTTTAACACATGAAAAAAACATTCACTACTCGCCTAACAGCGCTCGCACTTGTAACCGTTCTCACTGGCTCTTTTGCTAGCTCTCTAGCATTTGCTGAAACAGCCACCCCATCTTCATCCGTTACAATGAAATCAGATATGCGTCTTGCCATTGATAACGGTGTTGTGGAGGGCTACGGAGATACCGACTATCGTGGTGCAAACGCCGCTACTCGCGCTGAAGTGATTACGATGATTAACCGCGCTGCGAAGCTGCAAAGCACAGATCCTAGTTCGGTTGCGTTCACGGACCTTGCGACTTGGCAGAAACAAGCGGTTGCTAATGCCGTTGCAGCCAAACTCATTAGCGGCTTTGCGGATGGTACATTTCATCCAAATGCTGCCGTGACTCGTCAAGAGCTTGCTGAGTTAATCGTGAAAGTCGTAACTGGCGGACAATTGCCTCAAGTGAACGAGAATGTGTTGAATTATTTCAAAGACGCTGCCTCTATCTCGAAAGACTCTCGACCTTATGTCGCTTATGCCGTCATTAGCGGTATTTTCACGCCTACGCTCGATGGAAACTTTAATCCGACTGCTGAAGTAACGCGTGATGAAGTAGCTAAGGCGCTTAAACCTGTTTTATTTAAAGTGGTTGATATTCTAACAACGAATGATATTCACGGTAAAATCGAAGTCGGCTTCGATAAAAAGCGTAATCAAGGTCAAGGCGGTATCGAAACATTTGGCGGTATCGTGTCCGATTTCCGTGCTGTGAATCCAAAAGGGACAGTCGTTGTTGATGGCGGTGACGCTTGGCAAGGTACTTTGATTTCCAATACAACGAACGGTCAATCCGTCATGGATACGATGGCGCAAGTGGAGTATGATGCTGCGGCTATTGGCAATCATGAGTTCGATTTTGGCCGTGATGTGCTAATCGACAATATTAAGAAAGCCAAGTTCCCTATTCTCGGAGCTAATATTATCGATGATCAAACAGGTAAACGCGTTGACTGGACACAACCCTATGTCATTGTTGAAAAAGATGGCCTGAAAATCGGCATCATCGGCTTCGCAACGCCTCAAACGACGACAACGACGAAATCGACTAACATTAAAGGTCTTTCCTTTGTAAATCCGGTTCCTTTGGCGAAAGAATTGTCTGATGAGCTTCGCGCGAAAGGCGTCGATATCATCATGGTTACCTCCCACCTGCCAGGTGAGCAGAACCAGAAGTCCGCTGAAATCATTAGTGAACTTGCGGATCTAGCAAAAGGGACAGGGAATGGCACCTTAGATGCAATTGTTGGTGGTCATTCGCACATGCGCGTTGCTGGTATTGTTAATGGCATTCCAGTTGTTGAAGCTCAAAGCTGGCTATATGCGGTTGGGCACATTCAACTGTTTGTGGACAAAACGACCAAGCAAGTTGTTTCCTCCAATGCAAGTTTGCTAGAAACTTACACCAATTTAACGACAGCTGACCCAGAGATTCACCAAACAGTTGAAGATTATAAAGCCAAAATATCAGGGAAATCCGGCGAAGTAGAAGTCGTAGTAGCAGAGCCGCTAAATCGGAAGTCTTTCCGTTTTGGAGCTAATGGCGGGGCTGACCGCGACGGCGCAACACAGTTAGGCAACAGTATCACGGATGCGATGCGCGCTTCTGAGAAATCCGATATTGCTTTCACAAACATTGGCGGTATTCGTACGGATATTGATAAAGGTGAGCTGACTTACAGCGAAATGTTTGAAGTACTTCCTTTTGGCAATTACAACGTAACGGGTACAATGACTGCTGCGCAAATTAAAAAAGCACTCGAAGTTACGGACAAGTATACAAGTCTTCCAGCGATTCAATTCGCAGGGTTGAAGGTAGAATGGGATAACACAAAGCCACTTGGTGAGAAATATTCCAAAATCACTTTGACAGATGGCACTCCGATCTATGTCGATGGTAAGTTTAATACAGACCGTACATTTAAAGTGACAACCAATGATTTCATGGCTACTGGCAGTGGAGATGGCTTTACGGTATTTGGTGAAGTGAAGGATTGGAAAGATGGCGCCATCATGCTGGACGCATGGGTGAATCACGTCAATTCCTTAAAAGCCGCTGGTAAAGAGTTATCGGTACAAGACGATGGTCGCGATGTTCGTTTGGATTTGAAAAAATAAGCTATTATTCAATCATTCAATTCATGAAATAAGACCTTTCTTCCACATCCAACTATGGATAGGGGGAAAGGTTTTTTTTTGACACTCAGCGCATATCCATTATTTCCTTGTGTGTTGGGCGTTTATGGAACTATATGATTTATGTTGATTACTATAAGATTCGCAAATGATATTTACTTTTACTTTTGTATAAGTTATTCTCACTTCTACAAGGCATGGAAGGAGTAAGATCATTCATGAAATTAAACACCTCATTTGCCTCGAAAAAGTTTCTTTTGAAAATCGTCTTGTGGATCAGCGCATCCGTGCTACTCATCGTTGGTATTCTGTCTGTCATTATTTATTTAAATGCACAAAGTTTAATGATCTCCAAGGAATCCGACAACAGTAAAAAAATACTGCTTCAAGTCAAATACAATACAAATCTCATGAATGAAACCATAAGTCGTCTCACCCAGTCCCTCTATTTAAATAACGACATTACTTCCATTATGTATGCCGAGCAAGAGAATATGGTTGATGTCATCACACGCATAAATAACGTCGCTAACTCACTTAACTCCTCCTATCCCTACATTCACTCCATCAGCGTATATAACCGCAATCTGAATCAATTTTACAATGCCGGCTCGCCCATATTTTTCGATGATCCTCAAGTATTAGGGTTATTTAGATCAGATCAAATACTCCCCAAATTAAAACCCATTTTTCGGGATATTCATAAAGTCGTGAATGGTGATAACAAAAGCGAACGCGTTCTTTCCTATTTTATGTATGAGACGGCCACGAGAGCAGAAAACCCGAATGGCGCAGTGGTTATCAATGTGAAACCAGAATGGCTGTTGGGCAATATTAAGCAAATAAACATGGTCGATCGACAGAAAGGAAACAATATTTATATCCTCGACCCCAATGGAAACTACATTAACGAGGATGACAACCAAGAAGATCCCGCCAAACTGAAATGGTTGAAGGATGAGGTTGAACGTCACACCAAAGCATCCTTATCTGCGGAAGCTGAAAGTTCGTTCAGGAGTAAATATATCGATACACAGTATTTAGTTACTTACTTGTATATCGATAGCATTAACATGACCTTATTAAAGATTCAACCTACGCTAGAGGTTTACGGCTATATTCAAGGTTTTAAGACGAGCATTATCTTTATTACGCTCATTTTTCTTGTGATGGCTATCGTTATTTCTGTCAGTATTTCTCGTAAAATCTACAGTCCCATCGGTAATCTCGTACGCACGATTGCTTCTAATCGCCATCATCCTTTCCAACAAAGAGGCAAGGAAGATGAAATTTCTTATCTAGATTCCGTCTATAAGCAATCCATGGAAAAGTTGAAGCTCTATGATAAACAGCTCTACCAATACGGAGATGTGATGAAGCACTACTGGTTAAATCGTATCCTCACGGAAAATTTGAAATTGGATACCATCGAGCTGGAACGCATTTTTCTCGAAATGAAGATTGCCTTGCCACTAGACACTTCTTATGCAGTTTTACTTTTGAAAATAGATAATTATAAGGATTTCCAGCAACGTTTTTCTTCCAAAGATAGGGAAACCATTCGATATGCAATGATCAACATTACCTCGGAATGGATTTCCCGGACTTATTTAAATGAAGGTTTAGACTTAAAAGATGACCACGTCGTCCTGATCCTGAGCATATCTCCAGGGGATGAACCTATTGAAACTACCGTGACAGCACTGATTCAAGAGGCCCAACAATACGTCCAACAGTTTTATAAAATTACATTTACAGCATCCATCAGTCCCCTATCGAATACGGTTGAGTCGTTGTATACCCTCTACAACAAATCGCTGGATCAAACGGTATATCGCTTTCATTATGGTCATCAATCAATTCTGGATTCAAAGATCACGCTTCTTCATGAAGATAACACCAAAACCGGATATGCTAAGAAGTTAGAAGAAAACTTGCAAGAAGTCCTACGCAAACGCAACTTATCTGCGATTGAAGAAGCAATGAGACTGGTATTTGATGAAATCCGCCAACTTAATTACTACAATGCACTGGCTTCGACCTTTCGGCTCTTAGAAACAATGAAAAAAACATTAGAATCAAGCTCAGAACCCGGAATGCCTTCTTTGTTGATCGATCTCTCCAGCTTTTCGCTTCAACTCATGGAGAAAGAGACGTTAGATAGCATCAATGAAACGATCCTGGATGCGATGAAAGATTCCTTACAAACCGTGCCAGGGGATCCAACGAAAAAGTTAAATCATTATGTCGTAGATACCGTATCGGATTACATTGAGACTCACTATCAAGACCCTTCGCTTTGTTTAGCGTCCATAGCCACCATGATGAAGATCTCGCAAAGACGTCTAGGCAACTTGTTTAAAGATGCCAAACAGGTATCCGTTTCTGACTATATTAATGAAACAAGACTCGCGAGAGCAGCTGAATTACTGAGCGAAAATAACATCAGTGTGCGTGAAATTGTAGAAAAAGTAGGCGTTTTAAATGAAACGTATTTCTTCAGCTTATTTAAGAAGCATTTTGGCGTAACTCCTAAAGAATACGCGTTAAAGAGCAATATGAAGCATTTAGCGGATTCGAAGAACAATTTGGAGTTCTAAAGACGTGAGAAAAAGACCGAGCATGTTAACAGATCACACTGTTAGCTGTTCGGTCTTCTTATCTGTATTAAGCCCAATCAAATACAACCGAGAAAACATCATTCGGGTGTAAACGCAATTGTTCATAAGCGGCCGCCGCTTCTGTATAGGGGACGACGCGATCGATATAAAGACGAGGATCAATCGCTTTACTTCGAATTGCTTCAATCGCATTCAATCGATCTTCATTTCCTCGGTCCCCAGGCATTAGAAGGAGGACACCTTCCGAATTCAAATCGACTCTGGGATCAAGGCTAAGTTTGTCTATGTAAGTGGCTTGATAGACGATACGCGGCCAATGACCGACAATACCTGAGATAGGGTTTACGTAATAGGTTTTCGGATCCCGAAACACATTTGGCGTTTTCCGAATTAGCTTATGAGCAAGCGCTACACCCTGTGGGGAGCCTGAAGCTTCAACCACAATGTTGGCACCGCCATCACAATAGGCAAGTATTCGTTCCAAGGCATCGGAGTCAGAAGCTTGGACACATGCGTGAACACCATAACTCAATGAACGCTGAAGTCTAGCTTCTGAAAGATCAACAGCGATCACCCGACACCCTTTGTTGACAAGAAAGCCCGCAGAAAAAGCCCCAATGACCCCTTGTCCGATGACCACTGCGCATTCATCACGTTGTGGTTGTGCTGCCATGACGCCTCGCAAGCTGATCGCCGCCACCGGGCTCACGACATAGTCCAAGGGATCTGATCCTTTGGGCAGCAGCATTGGCTTTTGATCCACGCCAACCAGATGCATACTCGCCTGCCCTCCCCATTGCGAATTGATCTCCTTCAGGTTCGTTTGCGGATTGTAGCTCAGCAGGTCACCAACGCGGTACCCTTTTACATTTCCACCCACGCTAACCACCTCACCAACAGCCGTGTAGCCTGGAATAAGTGGAAATTTGTCAGCAGCGCCATAATACCCTCCTAAGACGCGCGTTTCCGTTCCACTTGAAACAAAGGTATAGCGTGTTTTCACAAGCATTTGATTCTCATTCATGTCAGGCAGCGTAAAGGTACCGAAACCTACCTCGTTTACACGTTCAAATACGATAGCTTGAATTGTTGTCGTCATGGCTACTAGCCTCCCTTTATGTTCAACCAGCTTCCCGCATAGTAACTCACGTTTACGTTCTATTGTTTGCATATGAAATTGGAACCGAGTAACGAAGTAGCCCGGTTCCAATTTTCCGTTACTTGTTTTGCGCTTTCCAAGCGTCGAGTTGCTTCTGAACTTCAGCTTTAATTTTCTCTAAACCAGCATCTTTCAATCGCTGCTTCAAATCGCTCATGAACTTATCATAATCAGGCATCGCTCCTGAATATAAAATGGGTTGCAGTTCATTATATACAGCATTGACTTGAGCAACTTCGGATTTCACGACTTCCCCATTAAAAAGGAATCCGAGGATGGATGATGTTTTGGCTTCATTATTATTTTTTTGCATTTGCTCTAGGGATGCCTTCGAGTTCCAACCTGAATCCCATTGATCCCACAGTGGCCCCAGCCAGTTATGCCAGATGGCCCAGGTTTGTTCTGCTCCGCTCTTCGCATCTATAGACATGGCATCTGTGCCAGCACCGGATTTAACCGTGTAATTCTTTCCTTCTAGCCCATAAGCTAGCGTGTTGGACAGCTTCTTATCTTTCCAGACCAAATTAAGCAGTTCCATTGCTCTTTCTGGATTTTTGGATGTCTTGGAGATGGCGGTTGCCGCCCCTACCATATTACTTGTTGATATAATGGGATAAAATGCAAGGGATTCCACGGTTGGGAACCCAAACAACGCTGTCGACTTCGAACCATCCTCCGTATATCCGCCGGAATCACGCATCACAGCGTATTTCCCGGACTTGGCTTCAGCAGTGAAATCCGTTTTGATTGCCGCATCTTTGGCTACATAACCTTTCACATAATAATCATGCATGGTGCGATAATTGTTGACGAATTGGGGAATGTCCGTTTCCAAGACCAATTGGTTTGCCTTTTCATCATATCGGATCCCTTTGGTTACATTGGTATGCTCTGCAATAAAGTCACCTGGTGCAGAAGCTGTTTTCGTAACCAGCAAAGGCGTTATCGTAGGCTCGTTCTTCTTAATCGTTTCTAAATAAGGCTCCAGATCCTGCAAATTCTTTATTTTCTTATAATCCAAATTGTACTTCGTCACCAAATCTTTTTTGAACACAATGCCATTCGGCGTGGTAAAAGGTCCCTGACCTGGAATCGCCATAATCTTGCCATTATACGTAACAGACTTCCAAGCACGTTTATCCACTTTTGCAAGAATATCCTGCCCATATTTCTTCAGAAGATCGTCCAGTGGCAGGAACGCGCCTTTTTGCACATTGATATCGATGGCATTCGTCCAGTTCGAGGTAAAAACAAGATCGTATGGTTCACCGGAGGCTGACATCAGCTTCATTTTGTCTTCCCAGCTTGCTGCGTCGATAAAGTTGATGTGCAGATTCGCGTTGACAGCGCTTTTAAACGTTTTATTCGCTTCTGCTTCAATCGCTTCTTGATCCTTCATCGTATCAATCGGTTTACGCATGTACCAACTCAGGTTCACTAACTCTTTGGTTGGCTCGACTGCTGCGGTCGTCTTGGGAACCGCTGAGCTGCTGCCCGTGGCAGTTGGGTCATCTTTCTTATCTGTGCTGCACCCGCTAAGTACCACGGAAACCACTAACCCCATCGACACTACGCTGCCCACCACTTGCTTTGTCTTCTTATTTCCCCTGCTCACAAACATACCTCCCTAAGAATATGATGTTCATTTATATATAACAGACACATGACATAATTTCCATGCGCTGGACTTACTTTTATTAGCTACCCTTTAACAGATCCAACCGTCAAGCCTTGCACGAAATATCGCTGAAAGAAGGGGAATATGACCAGCATCGGGCCTGCTGCAAGAATACACATCGCCATCCGCGCAGCTAAACTCGGTACTTGTTGTCCTGGCTTAACCAGACCATATTGCATCGCTTCGGCGCTATTGAGAAACTCCATGTTGCGCAGGACGCGAATGAGTAAATATTGCAGCTTCATTTTATTCTCATGGTCAATGTACAAAAGGGTGAGCCACCAATCATTCCAATACTGCAGGACTAGAAATAAGCCAAGTGTCGCCAATGCTGGTTTACTAAGGGGAATGACGATACGTGTGAAAATGGTAAGTTCGCTTGCTCCATCGATTTTGGCCGATTCAAATAATGCATCTGGAAGTGTTTGTAAGAAGCCTCTCATTAACAACACATGCCAACCTGTGATGAGGAAAGGAAGAATCAAGGCCAATAGGTTATTTTTCAAATCCAGCCAACTCACCATCAAAATGTATGAAGGAACCAGCCCACCTTGAAACAGCATGGTGAAAAAAACATAGAACGAAAGCTGCTTTCGATAGGCATAATCTTTTCTAGAAATCGTGTAGGCGAAGCTTGTGGTAATCCATATCCCTGCCATAGTCCCAATAAGCGTGGTATAAATGGTCACCATATACGCATGGAGCAAGACCGCAGGATCATGGAGAATGACACGATATGCCGTTAAATCAAATTGCTTCGGCAAGATCGAATATCCGTACCTTAGGATATCATTCTCATTTTGAAAGGAGGTGCCGATGATAACTAGGAAGGGATACAGGCAAGCGATACAGACAAGCATAAAAATGCCATGAATAATCCATGTACTGAGCAACAATGGTGAACGAGTGTTAGCAATCCGTGGTGTCATCATAGGACATTCTCCTTAAAATAATGAATTTTCACGATTAATTTTCTTCACAATAAAATTCGTCAACAAGACCAACATGAAACCAACCGTAGATTGGAAGAAGCCCGCAGCACCAGCCATACCAATATCGCCCATATCGACTAACGACCGATACACGAAGGTGTCGATGACATCTGTTGTTGTATACAGAGCGGATGAATTCAGGGTTACGTTATAAAATAATCCGAAGTCACTGTAGAAAATTTTGCCAATTTGCAGAATGACCATCATGATAATGATCGGTTTAATCATGGGAATCGAGATCGAGAGCGCCTGCCGCAGCTTGCCTGCCCCGTCGATTTTGGCCGCTTCATAATATTCCGCGTCCACACCCATCAATGCGGCATAATAGATGACCGCTCCGTACCCCAGCCCCTTCCACACCGCTCCAATGATGAGGATCAATGGCCAATACTTCGGCTCGTTATACCACATAACCGGCGCAATACCGAGCATCTCCAATCCCTTATTAAACACACCGTAATCCATATCCAAGAGAGCCCGAAAAGCAAATCCAGCGACGACCCATGAGATAAAATAAGGAATGAACAAAACGGTCTGATACACCTTCACAAACCGCTTACTGACCTCCCGAAGCATTAAAGCAAATGTGACTGAAATCATGGTGCCTAACGTTATGAACGCCAGATTGTAGAGCAGTGTGTTCCTCAGCACGCGTTGTAAGACATCGCCCTTAAATAGAAATTGAAAATTGTCCAAGCCTACCCACGGGCTGTTCCAGATCCCCAGATCATATTTGTAATCCTTGAAAGGAAGCAATAATCCGTAGAGCGGCACATAATCAAAAATAAACAGTAGCGCGATGCCCGGAAAAGCCAATAAGGTTAAACTGAAGTTCTTTTTAAAAGTTTTCATGTACCTGCCCCTTCTTGCTAGAGTGCCTGTGATGATTGCGTTTGTAATACCTTTACTGTAGATAGTTGAGGGCCGAATGTATATTTTGAAAAGTGTCTTTCTCTCCGAAAAATGACTTTCTTGCCACGGAATGAGCTGCGATTCCTGTTGATGTTTACGATAAATTACTTAATCGTTTCAGAGTTTGGATTTACAGAACACAAAAAGCGTTCAACGACTGCACAGCAGTCATTGAACGCTTTTAAAATACTCGATCACTTAGATTACTCTTTTCGCAACAAAAATAAGATCATAACTATCACTAACACCGAGGTGCCCGGCCACATACATGGTTTTGGGGACCTCCTTCAGTTGCTTTCTGTATCGTATTATCCCGTGCTATTTCCGCCAAAAAGTCGAACAATCCGCTTTATCCTCGATATTAAACGCGATTATTTTCTCAAGCAATTCATAATCTACCGGGCTATTCCACTTCATACGGATTAGTTCTTTCGTGTGATCATAGCCAGCCCCCACAATATCTTCAGCGAAACGCTGCATGCCTGCCTTTTCAGGGGCAACGGCCAGATGCTGCTTCGATACACTGAAGCCAATAATGAACGTATCGTGATCCGTAAACATCGGCTGATTCCAGGCGATTTTGGGCTTTAACTGTGGGAATTGCTTCGATACCCAAGTTAAAACTTCTTCCGTCCGTTCGCGGTGATGCGGGTTATCAATACGCTCTATAAACTCCATAAAAGCTTCCATTCAGCTTCCTCCCCTCCATTAATTAGTTAGCTTTACTATTAACATTCGATATTGTTTTTAGACTTCCATCATACAAATAAATGACAAAAAAATCTCGTAAATACTTGAACCTTACGTTACGTCATGAATTATAGTATAGTTACCGGTAAACAGCTAGCGCATCAAAAAGGAGATGATTATGAAGCAGCTTTGGAAAGTGGGAGAACTTGCTAAACTCACGGGACTCACAATACGTACATTACGGTTTTACGATCAAATTAGCTTGTTCTCCCCCTCGGCGCATTCCGATTCGGGACACAGGCTATACAGTGAAGCCGATCTTTCGCGGCTGCAGCAAATTTTATCGCTGAAAGAGCTAGGCTTATCGCTGGATGAAGTGAAATCCGTACTAAGCGGCGAACACTTCAGTCCATTGGAAATTGTATCGTTGCAAATGGCTCGTCTGAAAGAAAATATTCAGATACAGCAGAATTTGCTGAGCGAGTTGTCATACGTATCAAATCTCATGCAGTTGAAACAACCGGTGACGGTTGATGATTTTACAACATTGTTGGACATGATGAAAAAGAGTCATGAAAAATTTATTATCGAACGTCGAATGACATGGGAACGCCGGCTGGATCTGCTTGGCGACCTTGTTGATGGACATTCCGACGATGCCAATTAAGGGAGCTGACTTTCATGAGTGAACGATTTGCCGTACATAACACATTTGTCATCGAACGTATATATAAAGCTTCACCAGCGCGAGTGTTTGCCTCTTGGGCAGATGCCCAATTGAAAGCGCAATGGTTTTCCAAACCGGATACGTTCGATTTCCGTGTTGGTGGTGAGGAAAAAAGTCAAGGAGGTCCCCCTGACGGACCCGTATTTACTTACGATGCTCGCTATCATGACATTGTCCCGAACGAACGTATCGTATATAGTTATACGCTGGATATGGACGAGAAGCGGATGTCGACATCCGTCACCACCGTGGAGTTCAAGTCAGAGGCTGCGGGTACGAAGCTGATTTTCACGGAGCAAGGCGTCTTCTTGGATGGTCACGACACACCAGCTCAGCGTGAACACGGTACCACTATCATGTTGGACATGCTTGGCAAGCAGTTGGACGATAACTAAACTGATTTACCTGCCGGCCGCAAGGCCGGTTATTTCACTTTTCCATTTGCTTAAATAACAAGCTTATGAGTAATATGAATAAATAATATACGAACTATCGTTGATGGAGGAAATACGATGACAGATTCAGTTGTACAAAGACAGTTGCAAGCCTATAACGACAAAAATATTGACCTGTTCATGGGATGCTATAGCGAAGATGTGAAAATATATGATTTTCCGGATACCCTCACCATGGAAGGACAAGCGGCCATGAGAGCGCGCTATCAAAAATTGTTTGAAACCTTCCCCAACATGCATGCAACGGTGGATAAACGAATTCATCATGGCAAATATGTCATCGATCATGAAGAAATCACGGGACGATTAGAAGGCGGCGCTGTGCTAGAAGCTGTTGCCATGTATGAAATAAAGGATGATATCATTATGAAAGTTTGGTTTCTTAGATAAAAAGGGGAATGATCGGAATGACGACAGTGAAGAATTGGAAAAATGGTGCCGAAGGGCGCAAGTTTATCGCTTCTTTTAGCGGTGGCAAGGACAGCATGTTAGCTCTTTATCAGGCAATGAAGGTCGGCGAAGCCATGGGACTCATCGTTATGCTCGAGGAAGAAGGGAAACGGTCCAGATCCCATGGCATGCCTCCTGAGGTTATTTTTGCCCAAGCTGACTCTATTGGATTACCCGTATTTACGGCGGCTGCCAGTTGGGCTGATTATGAAAAAGTGTTTATTGGGCTATTGGAGAATGCCAAGCAGCAAGGAGCCGAAGTGTTAGTAACCGGAGACTTGGACATGACAGTTCATGGCTGTTGGCAAGACGAAGTGTCGGCAAAAGCTGGGTTACAGCTGGGAATGCCTCTCTGGCAAATGGATCATCGCGAAACTGTGGAAACGTTCATTAATTTGGGATTTGTTTCCATACTTGTGACAGTTAACTTATCCTTAAATATGCGTGAAGACGATCTAGGACGCATATTAACCCCTGCTTATGTCCAAGAACTTGTCGATCGGGGGATTGATCCCTGTGGAGAAGGCGGCGAATTTCATACCACCGTCATCGATGGTCCCCTTTTCAAATATCCCATTCCCATTCGTAAATGTGACATGATAAGAAATGGTGAATATGCCTTTTTACCATTGGAGCTGGAACCCCAATAAAGAGCATCTCCCGTGATCATGCTCACGGGAGATGTTTTGCTTCAACTGAAAAGATTATAGCAGCGATTCCGCGCCATCAATGAAAAGTTCTGTGCCCGTGATATGGCTAGATGCATCAGAGGCAAGGAAAGCGACCAGATGGGCCACCTGCTCTGGTTGACCAGGTGCGTGTTCCAACGGCTGACTTCCCTCCGGATACTTGACGGGAATTTTTATTTTCTCGAGCTCCGGTGTCGGCTGTGTATTCTCTCCGATATTGGTCTTAATGGATCCCGGGCAGATCGCGTTGACGCGGATTCGGTACTGGGCCAATTCTAAGGCAGCCATTTTGGCAAATGCCACTTGGCCTGCTTTGGACGAGCTATAAGCCGTCATCCCAAAATTGGAGAACGCGCGACTTCCGTTAATGGAACTCGTGATGACGATGCTGCCGCCATGTTCTTTCATGTGAGGAATCGCATGTTTCACACAAAGGAACGTCCCCTTAAGATTGACAGAAAGCGTACGATCCCAATCCTCTGGCTCCATGTCTTCGATCGGTGCCAAAACACCGTTGATACCAGCATTAGCAAAGACCATATTCAACTGTCCCCAGGTCTTGGCTACCTGCTCGAAAGCCTGTGCTACTCGGTCCGGATCGGAAACGTCAATATCAACAGTGATCGCCTGGCCACCTGCTGACGCTATCTCTTGCTTCGTCTCCTCTAACCGTTCGTCCTTCAAATCAGCAAGGCATACTTTCATCCCTTGCCTCGCCAGCAGCACAGCGGCAGCTCGTCCAATACCGGATCCTGCTCCTGTGATCAAAGCAACCTTGTCCTTCAAGTCCGGCAGTATCATCAAAGCTTTGTGTGATGTCTGTATATTCACGAGGTACCACTCCTTATCTGTATTGGTAGTTGGCATGAAATCCCATTATTTGGTTTACCCAATCAGGGGGAGAAACATGTGCCCCCACTAATCAATAAACTTTTCAGCCATCTTTCAAACAATACCTACAGGCCAATCAGTTCAGAGAATGGCTTGAAGACCAAGCTAATCAACGTAGTAGGACCTGGTGTATTGGGCAGATCCAACATGGATAACCCCCATACAAGAAGGAGCATTACAATGAATGTTGTTTTTTCTTGTTTTGTTTTTTGTTTTAGCTTTGGCCATTGAAACACCGTAATCAGTAACACACTTAATGTGACATAACTGAAAAAATAACCATTCATATTACTCCTCCTCTTCTGGAACACCTCCCGGTGCGTTAACAAGCCCCGTTCTGAGAATGTTAGCTTCGACATCTATCCTTACTTCCACCTTTGGGAATAACTCCTCCCAATTGTCCTTCACTTGCGCCCATTGCTTGGGATATTTCCTGTGAAATACCTTAGCAAAGTTGAATACATCCACCTTTAGTCGGCCTTGAACCACTTGAAGTGCCAGCTCGATACGGTCCTTCACGACACGTTCAAATTCCTTGTTCATATTGTTAATGACTTCCGGCTTCATCGGATCCATGTGCGTGCTGTTCTGAACGATTGCACCTTCCGTACGCACTTGAATCGTCATGATCCATGTATCGCCATCAATGCTAGGAATTAATTTAATATCCGCAGTAACTGGATTTAAAGATATGACGCTATCCTTCTCATCCATGATGAAGGTAATCGTGTAATGTTTAATTTTATTAATAATCCACAGTAAGCCCCGCGTTTCCTTTTCCGAAATTTCTCCAACCATCTTGTCTTTTTTAAAAATAGCTGTTCCCATTATGTAAGGAATGGTCTGAAAAGGTGCTGACGATTTGGCTAGTGGGAGAATTTGGACGAAGGGAAGCGCGGCCGATTGCGAATCACTCTTTAACATCATGCTCATTTGTTCCATGGTCACTTTGATACCGATCTGCAGCTCGGTTAACTTGCGAATCACTTCCGCCGAAGTGCGTTCGATGGGAGGAAATAATTCAAGTGCATCCGCCGCTTTGCCACCGCTGACAAGCAGATAGGCACGCTCTCTAGGATTAGGATGTCTAATCAGAAAGTCAAAATGATCATGGATACCCGCTTCTGCCACTGATTTGCTGAAAATAAACACTTTGCATTGTCCCCAAAAAAGCTTTCTAGGCACGACTCGCTGGAGCTTGGACAATGCATCTGACATATTGAGTCCTTTGCCAGTTCGTATGACGGTGTGTCTGGCCGCTCCATTGCTGCCGCCGCTTGCTCCGCTTACGCCTGCGCCGTCTTGGCTCTGAGGAACTAGAATTTGAGCCGTCACTTGAATTTGGTTATCCTCAGTTTGGTCCAAAGCTAAGGCAGAGATCAACGCCAAATCATTGAGTTCCGTACGGTCCCAACAACCTGCAAGCACACAAATAGATAAGAGTACTAGGCATATCTTCAACCCTATTTTCATCTGTCTACGTTCCTTTACTCGTCGTTATCCTTTTGCGAACAACAGCCACTACAAGCAAAAGCGACGGAATGAGTACAAAGAAAAAGGAGACGTAGAACGGATTTACAATTTTCAAAAATACGCTCAAATGCGAAAAACTCTCAATATCCCAAAAACTAAAAACGAGAATACACAGACCCATCGGAAAAACATAAGGACGGTAATCGGAAAGCTTTAAACTTTGTGAGATGGAAAGCACCGCAACATAATAAAATATACTAATTTTTATAAAATTCCCGACGACCCACATGGCCAATAGCAAAGATTCCAAATTCTCGAAGAAATTAGCCACGCTAATGTAACGAATCGCGATTAAGACAGGATATATTTTATTATCCGTATCGGGTCCAAATAAAAATAAGGAAACCAAGTCGACATAGATCATGGTTACAACCACGATTGAAAGTGAGATCACACTCCATTTCCTTGATTTGCTCAAATCGCTTAAGTACGGTAGGAAATAGGAAATTAGAAAAAACTCACTAAACCACGCCTGCGGCGCTGCCGTTCCCTTAAACACAGGGACAATGCCTCTTTCCAAGATAGGAAACAGGTTCTTTATGTCCATGTTAGGAATAAGCAGCACAAAGATGCACAAGGGTAAAATAAAGATAGGTGTAAAAATCACAGCACTTCGTGCAAGCATTTCCACACCACCTCGTACAGCGAAAGCCGCAAGCAGAATAATGGCGTAAATGATCATAAGAATCGGTGTTTTGAATAGAAAACAGGCCTTAACAAAATCAGCATATTGCCGAGCGATCTGACCTGCCCCATGCAGATTGAGAAATACGTAGAAAAAACTTAAGATCAATCCAGGAATTCTCCCGATAATGTGTGTGCTGTATTGGCTGATCGTCTGCTTCGGAAATAACTCATGCAACTTAATCGCAACAAAAATGGCAATGAACCCACTCACTGAGGCGAGGAGTGGTGTCATCCAAAGATCATTATGTGCGTAATGGGATGTTATGGTCGGCAGAGCCAAAAAGCCAGTTGCTAACACAGTCGGATACATCATAATTCCTAGCTGAAAGGCTGATATCTGACCCTTCTCCAGCATGAAGATTCACCACTCTTTCCATTACGTTTCGCTATCCTGCTTAGGACTTGGTTTCTGCCCAGGCACCTGCCGGATCTCGTTGTAATCCTGCCCTGTAAAGTGTGGGCGTTTATCCATCATCCACCATGGAGCCCGAATCAAAATATCTTTCATTTCACTCAGCTTTGGAGATGTGAGGGAAGACAAATAGGGAACGCCAAAAGAGCGCAAGCTGCACATATGAAGCACGATGGCGATGAGCCCCATCATAATCCCCAGAAGCCCCAGCGTGCCGGCAAGAAATATCAACGGAAAGCGCAGCATACGAATGGCAATTCCGGAGACGTAGCGCGGAACCATAAAGGATGCGATGCCCGTAATCGCAACCACAATGACCATCGGAGCAGAAACAAGACCAGCTTGAACAGCCGCTTGTCCTATGACAAGTGCTCCGACAATGCTGACGGCTGCGCCAACTTGCTTCGGCAATCGTACGCCCGCTTCACGAAGCGCTTCAAAGGTAACTTCCATCAACATCGCTTCAACGAGCGCTGGGAAAGGTACGGCTTCACGCGCGCTAGCCATGCTGATCAATAAAGAGCCTGGCACCATCTCCTGGTGAAACGTAAGCAGCGCTACATACACGGATGGCAGCAAGAGTGAAATCAGGATAAAACCATAACGAAGCCAGCGAATTAAGGTAGAGATGACAAAGCGCTGATAATAATCTTCCGCTGATTGAAACAAGGAAAAAATGCTAATGGGAGCAATTAAAACAAAAGGCGTTCCCTCAATTAGTATGGCGAATCTCCCCTCCAGCAGATTGCCACAAGTCACATCGGGGCGTTCTGTACTAAGCAGCTGAGGAAAAGGAGAGTAAGGCGCATCCTCAATCAATTCCTCGATATAGCCACTCTCTAGGATCCCGTCTATCCGAATGCGTTGTAGTCGATTCCTGACTTCGACCAATAGCGATTCATCCACAAGTCCTTCTATATAAGCAAGGACAACATTTGTCTGCGTGTACTCCCCCATTTTCATCGCTTCCATTTTGAGCCTAGGACTCTTAATAATTCGACGTATTTGAGAGGTCGTGATTCGTAAGGTTTCGGTAAAGCCTTCCCTCGGTCCCCTGATGCCCACTTCAGCGACAGGTTCTTCTATGCCGCGCTTCTCCCATTTGCATAATCCTAATGCAAGCCCTTTCGCTTCCTTGTCACACAGTAGAATAGGATTTCCATTGGAGATATAATCGACACATTTCTTAAACGTATGTACTTCATTGACTTCAGAGACGGATATTCTTCGCTCGACTAGCTGCCAAACCTCATGATTCAGCTCGGAATCCTCCCGGATCAGTGGTGCAATGACATACTCATCAACAGCTAAGGCATCCGATAAACCTTCTATATACACTAAAATGGCTTTAATTCTTCCACCAATTCGGACAGATCGAAAAACCACGTCTGAGCAATTATGGTAAATCGAGCGTAGCATTTCTTCATTTTGCTCTAAATCTCTATACAGTTTATGCTGATCTGCTTCGATCTCAGATGGTTGCGGATTCTGACTTTGATTGTGAACTGTTGGATGTTTTCTACTTAACTTTTTGATTAGCTTGCTGACCAAATCGCGTTCACTCATTGGGATATTCCCCTTCAACCACGTTCGTTACTTGTAGCGTGCACTACTATTTCCTTTTTTATGAAAATATCTCGCAGTTTTTACCATCTGGTCATAGGAAAGTCTTTGATATCCCTCTAAAAAGAAGTCACGTTGTAGAATTCGTTAGAAATGAGTAGGCCATCTCATGAAATCGACTGCCTTTCGGCTAGAGGGTCAAAAAACCGAAAATATCGGGTAAGTTTGCATTTTACAATCCACATGGATCGGCGTATGATTCACTTAACAAATGAATATTTCCAATATTAAACACTTAATTCCCATCATGGGAAACGGGGGAACCAACCGAAGCCATTTCAATCACACTTGGCTTCACGGGGTGAATCCTGGACTGTAACATGTCTAGGTAGGACGCTCTCAAGTCCGAATCCGACAGCTAACCTCGTAAGTGCTTTGAGAGAGAACCACACCCTTACCTTCTTTCATTGAAGAAGTCCGAGAGTAGAGTTTCTCTACGCCTTAGGGCTTCTTTTTGCTATGTTCACTATCAACTAAATAAGGGAGGCCCTCCAGATGAGCGTAATCGAAATTAATAATCTGACGAAGACCTATGGGAACGCAAGAGGAATATCCAACATTAGCTTTACGATTGAGGAAGGGGAAATTTTCGGTTTTATCGGACCCAATGGTGCTGGGAAATCAACAACCATTCGAACGTTACTGTCTCTCATTTATCCAACAAGCGGTACTGCTCGTATCTTTGGAAAAGACAGCGTCAAGTTCGCCCCTGAGATTAGGCAAGAGATCGGTTATTTGCCATCCGAAGTGTTTTATTATGACAACATGAAAGTAATTGATCTGTTAAAGTACTCTGCAAGCTTCTACAAAAAAGACTGTTCCAAGAAAATGAAAGAATTAATTGAGATCATGGATCTGGATGTCACGAAGAAAATCGAGGATTTGTCTCTAGGTAATAAAAAGAAAGTGGGCATTGTTCAGGGACTGCTCCATGAACCAAAGCTCATTATTCTTGATGAACCAACGAGTGGTCTTGATCCGCTCATGCAGCAAAAGTTCTTTGATTTGCTCGAAGAGCAAAATAAGAAAGGGGCTACGATATTATTTTCGTCCCACATCTTAAGTGAAGTTCAGCGATTGTGTGATCGCGTGGCGATTATTAAAGAAGGAAAGATTGTTGCCGTAGAGAAAATTAGCACGCTAAAAGAAAACAATTACAAGAAATTTAAGATCGACTCTGCCTATATGTTGGACTCGGATTACTTCCAAATGCCTGGCGTCAACAATATTGAAGTAAAGGGCCATTCCACCAGTTTCTTATTTAAAGGTGATATCAATCATGTGATGAAACGAATCGCTGACATTGACATCGAGAATCTTTGGATCGAGGAACCTGATCTTGAGGAGATCTTCATGCATTATTACGAAAAGGAGGCCTAATCGGACAATGAACATATTTTTGCACGAAGTGAAGGCTTACAGGAAAACAACCCTCATATGGACGCTTTCTTTCATGTTGATTGTCATTTTTTTCTTATCCCTTTTCCCCTCCATCTCCAAAGATATTTCAGAGTTCTCAAACATATTGAAAGGGTATCCTGAGGGAATTCGAAAAGCACTCGGCATTGAAATTGAGAGCTTCGGGTCGATTCTAGGCTTTTATTCGTATATTTTCATGTACATAACCCTTTGTGGCGCCATTCAAGCGATGATTCTGGGAACCTCAATCCTCTCCAAAGAAGTGCGAGAGAAAACAGCCGATTTTCTGTTGACGAAGCCCGTTAGCCGTACACGCATACTAACCGCCAAACTGCTGGCAGCCGTTGTCTTACTACTGCTTACATCAGCTATTTATACGATCACGGCAATCATTACGGCGGTTCAACTATCCCCAGATCCGTTTTCCGGTAACCTGTTCATTATGATTTCCAGTACATTGTTCTTTGTTCAGCTCATCTTTCTAGCTATAGGCATCTTAGTATCCGTTGTTTTCCCTAGAATAAAAGCTGTGCTATCCGTGTCGCTGGGGACGGTCTTCGCCTTCTTCCTTATCGGCATGATCATAGCAACCAATGATAGTGGGGCTAAGCGATATTTATCGCCATTTAAATATTTCGATACGAAATTTATTATTCATCATGCGAATTATGAAGCTGCTTATTTATTGGCTGCATCCGGAATTATCTTCGTTTTCGTGCTAGTCAGTTATCTCCTATTTACGAGAAGAGATGTCCATGCTGTATAACATGAATGAGAGGCGGATCGTCCTACATGAATATCTTTCTTAGAGAATTGAACGTTTATAAAAAGTCTATCTTCTTTTGGAGCATCGGCATCATATTCCTGCTTGCCAGCGGGATGGCCAAGTATGAAGCTACGGCTTCCACTGGACAAATCAATGATCTGATCGCTGAAATGCCCAAATCACTCCAAGTCATCATGGGTGCAGGTGCCTTGGATTTATCGAAGGCAAGCGGATATTTCGCCATCCTCGTGCTGTACTTGTATGTCATGGCCACGATCCATGCAGCCGTGCTGGGTGCAACCATTATTGCCAAGGAAGAACGCGATAAAACGGCTGAGTTTCTTTTTGTGAAACCCGTATCCAGAAGCACCGTCATCACGGCGAAATTGCTAAGTGCCTGCGTCAATATTCTCATTTTCAACATCATTACTTGGGTTTCGAGTTTACTTATTGTAGGCAAGTATAGTCATGGCGAAGCTGTACAAAGTAATATCGCTATCGTGATGGTCAGCATGTTTGTTCTGCAGCTCCTCTTCTTAGTCATAGGAACGGCGATTGCCGCCGTGTATACCAATGCTAAAAAGGCCGCGTCCCTTGCGACGGCCATCCTTCTCCTATCATTTCTTTTGTCCATTGCGATTGACTTGAATGATACCCTGCAATTTTTGAAGTACCTCACACCTTTTAAGTACTATGAAGCCAAGAATGTGATGTATGGTGGAGGTCTGGATATAAGTTATGTCATGTTGTCCACGGTTTTGATTGTTGGGTTAACGATCTTAACCTATGTTTCCTTTAAGAAACGTGATTTGCATGTATAAAATCCAGTTAGATTGCGGAAAGCAAAGGAAGCAGGTTCATCACCTGCTCCCCGTTGCTTGCCGCTTATCATAGTCAGAAATAATGAGCACATCCATCGAATTGATTAATGGCACTAACTTTTTAACCACCGTATCTTTCCATACGATAATTTGGGTCGCTCCCGCTTCATTCGCTTTGATGGCAAAAGCTGGTGCAATTTCCTTAGAGCTATTCACCTCTTTATAGGAAAACTCACCGCCTAACCGAACCGTCAGCTTCTCCAGCACTTCTAATTGGGGCTTCCATTGCTCCGCTTGCGCTTGGCCCACCACGATAAAACTCACGTGCCATACGGCTTTCAAGCGATGCGCAATTCGAAAACCGCGTCGGACTAGACGATCCGCATGCGAGATTTCCGTGATGCATACGTAGATCACCTCTTTTCTTCGCCAAGGACCACGAAGCGAGCTTTTCCGTTCCATGGATTCCAATCGTTCATCCACATCATCTGCAATTTCGCGCAGCGCCAGCTCTCGCAGGGCAATCAGGTTGCCCGTCTTGAAGAAATTGTTCAACGCTTGATCGACCTTGACCATCGCATATATTTTGCCTTCTCTCATGCGTAACTGTAAAGCTCCAGGAGCAACATCAATGAGCTGCACTTCATCCGCCGCACGCAAGATGCTATCGGGAACGGTTTCCCTAACCCGAATTCCGGTAAGCTGTTCCACTGCGTCATTTAAGCTTTCCAGATGCTGCACATTCACCGTTGATATCACAGATATGCCAGCTTCCAAAATTTCCAGCACATCTTCGAAACGTTTCTTATACTTCGAGCTAGGTACATTGGAATGCGCTAATTCATCAATTAACACCACTTCTGGTCTTCGAGCGATGATCGCTTGCGTATCCATCTCTTCTAGCTTTACGCCCTGATATGAGATCTGTGCCCGAGGTACGCTCTCAAGCGCGCCGACCTGTTCAATGGTTTCTTTTCTCCCATGCGTTTCAAGTAATCCGATTAGGACATCAATGCCTTTCTTGAGCAGATCATTGCCTTCCCTAAGCATGGTATACGTCTTACCCACACCAGGGGCAGCTCCAATGTAAACTTTGAAACGGCCTCGCCGAATTTTCTCGATTTTCGCCTCGACCTCTTGTTGACTCAGGCGTCTATACGTATATGCTTCCTTCTCCTTTGTAATATGGGCAGGAAGTATGCGTTCCCCCTCCAGAGCAGCGCGATCCGCAACCAAAAATACGTCCATATTTAAGTCTCTTTTTAAAAGTCCATTGATTACCGAACCTTGCCAAAACATTTGCCATTTCGTCTGCTTCGAATGACCTAATACAATCCGTGTGACTTTGTGCGTCATCGCGTAATTCACTAGCTTCTGTGGAATACAGCGACGATATCGCAGCGGGATTTCTTCAAACTTCCCCCCCACTTTTTCAACAAGCTTCATGATGGATCTTCGAAAGGTAGCTGCCTCTTTTGTAAGCGGTTTACCAGGTTTGTACAGCGTCACAACATGGAGGTCACCATTTAATCGTTTGGCAATCTGTTGCCCTCTGCGCACATAAATGGAGCCGTTCCAGTGATACTGTGTCGTTACTAGAATCCGCTCTGATACACCAGAAGGACCCAGATACCCCATTTGTTCGCGATGTTCTTCCAAAGAATCGTTAACATCCTCTGCCACTAGGCGAAGCGCTAACTCTCGAAGTACGCCTAAGTTACCTCTTTTAAATATCGCGGATGCTTTATTCCCCTTCAAGTGGCCTTCTTCCAAACGTGTTAAAATCGTTTCCGGAGTCACATCAATTAATCGTACCTCATCAGCCAATTCCAACGTATCGGAGGGTACACAGGTACCCACTTCAATGCCTGTAAGCCTCTGGGCAACCTCCATCGTTCCTTCTAGTTCATAGACATTGACCGTGGCAATGACACTTATATCATGAGATAGCAAGTATTTAATATCATCCAACCTCGTTGGAAAGCGAGCTTCGGGCCGATTCAGATGGGCTAAACCATCCACGAGGACAACTTCTGGGTTCCTTGCGATTAAGGCATCTATATTTAAATCTTTTTGCTCGCTACCATCTTGCATCCAATGAATGCTTGGCACTCGTTCCAGATCCCCTAATTGTTCCACCGTTTCTGGCCTTTGGAGCGTGGATACCGCACAAATAACCACATCAATTCCTTGCTGCTTGAGATTTTGGCCCTCTCGGAGCATATGGTAGGTTTTACCAGATCCGCTGACGGCGCCAATATAAATTTTCAGGCTGCCGCGGTGCAGTTTGGAAATGGATAACAGAATTTCTTCTGGTGTTTTCCTTTTGAAACCATCCAACCGACATCCTCCTCTCTCCTCGTTCTCCATCTACAAATGTGCAGAAACCACTCTCAGCTAACAAGAGTGGCTGTCTGCTCATGTTCTTACAATTTCACTTGCTTAAGCAGTTCTATATTTAATTCCATGACATTTACCCTTGGCTCACCGAAAACACCGAGCTGTCTAGCTTTAGTAAACTGGTCAACAAGATCATTCAGCTTATTCTCTGCAATCCCTGTCTCCTTACTAATTCTAGGAACCTGCGCTTTGGCCGCTTCTGGTGATACATCCGGATCGAATCCGGAACCCGACATGGTAACCAAATCCGCTGGGATCTCGGTTAGCGCGGGGTTTTCCTTTTTCAAAGCATCAATTTTCTCGGCTAGGGCCGCTGCATAATCGCTCGAAGCTACTGCCAAGTTAGAACCTACCGAAGCCGTCGGATCATATTTGGCTGTGGATGCTCTTGGATGAAAGAGCTTTGGCGATTCGAAGCTTTGGGCCAGTAATTCCGATCCAATCACGGTTCCGTTCGATTCAATCAGGCTTCCGTCCGCTTGTTTCGGAAATAAGACTTGGGCAACACCTGTCGTTGCAAGCGGGTAAATCAGCCCACAGACGATCATAAAGAATAAAGACACACGTAATGCTATAAAAACCGATTTCATACGATATCTCCTCGCTTCTCTTTCTCTCTAGACGATATTTAATCCATGAAGCACCAGATCAATGATTTTAATTCCGATGAACGGTACAACCACACCACCGACACCATAGAGCAGAACATTCCGTGATAATAGTTTATTAGCTGACATAGCCCGATATTTAACACCCTTCATGGCGATTGGTATCAAAAGAGGGATGATAATCGCATTAAATATTAATGCGGATAAAATAGCCGACTCCGGCGATGCCAGATTCATAATATTCAAGGACTGCAGCTGAGGCATCGCTAGGATAAACATCGCAGGAATGATTGCGAAGTATTTGGCAATATCATTAGCGATAGAGAATGTCGTCAACGCTCCACGCGTAATCAGCAGTTGTTTACCAATGGAGATTACCGATAGCAGCTTCGTTGGATCGGAATCTAGATCAATCATGTTGGCCGCTTCTTTGGCAGCCATCGTGCCTGAGTTCATCGCCAGACCAACGTCAGCCTGTGCTAGGGCAGGCGCATCATTCGTCCCGTCACCCGTCATGGCGACTAACTTGCCTTCTTGCTGCTCTTTTTTGATCGCAGCAATTTTATCTTCTGGTTTCGCCTCAGCAATAAACTCGTCAACACCAGCCTCAAGAGCAATCGTAGCTGCTGTCAGCGGGTTATCCCCTGTACACATAACGGTTTTGATGCCCATTCCGCGCAGCTCAGCAAAACGTTCCTTCAAGCCCGGTTTCACCGTATCCTTGAGGTAAATAACCCCATAGATCCGCTCGTTAATCGCTACAGCCAGCGGAGTGCCCCCTGCTTTGGCGATACGATTCGTGATCGTTTCTAAATCAGTCGGAATTTTGCCGCCAAGTGCAGCTACATATTTCTTAATGGCATCAACGGCACCTTTACGGATTTGTGTGCCATTCGCTATGTTGAGTCCGGACATGCGCGTTTCCGCAGAGAACTCGATCATTTCTGCCCCTTCATACGCTGCAGGTTGCCAAGATTCACCAAGCTTATTCGCAAGTTCCACAATGGAACGTCCTTCCGGCGTTTCATCTTTCACCGAAGCTTGCAGCGCGGCGAAAGTTACCTCTTTGGCAGTCAGGCCACCTACCGGTACAAACTCAGCGGCCATCCGATTCCCGAAGGTAATCGTCCCCGTTTTATCCAGTATCATCGTATCGATGTCTCCAGCTGCTTCAACCGCTTTCCCCGACATAGCGAGTACATTAAACTGTGTGACACGGTCCATACCTGCGATACCAATGGCAGATAAAAGGCCGCCAATGGTCGTCGGAATAAGACAAACCAGCAAAGCTATTAATGTGGAAATTTCTAATTTCACATTGAGATATTGCGCCATCGGAACCATCGTCATAATGACGATGAGAAAGATTAACGTCAATACGGCAAGCAGCGTCGTTAAGGCAATTTCATTCGGGGTCTTCTGACGTTTAGCCCCTTCTACCAGGGCAATCATACGATCCAAGAACGATTCGCCTGGATCCGTCATAACTTTCACGACGATATAGTCAGAAGCTACACGCGTTCCTCCTGTTACAGAGGAGAAATCGCCTCCTGCCTCCTTAATGACGGGCGCAGATTCCCCTGTAATCGCGGACTCATCAATGGAAGCTAAGCCTTCAATGATTTCACCATCCGACGGAATAACTTCGCCGATTTCAATACGAACGATATCTCCCTTACGAAGGGTTGTTGAAGACACTTCTTTATACGATCCATCTTTTTGTACCAGACGAGCCTTCGTATCTGATTTCGTTTTCCGCAAGGAATCCGCCTGCGCCTTACCTCGACCTTCTGCCAAAGCTTCTGCGAAGTTTGCGAACAATAAGGTGAAGAGTAGAATCAGGAACACCGTAATATTGTAACCCCGCCCAACGTCCGATGAGCCAAATAACTCTGGAGCGAAGGAAAGCAGCAGCGTAATCACTGTACCTACCTCAACAACGAACATGACGGGATTTTTGATCATCACCCAAGGGTTTAATTTTTTAAACGAATCCACGATCGCTTGATTTACAATTTCTTTCGTTAATGTTTTTTTACGTTCCACGGTCATGCAAATCCTCCCTCTCTATTACGTCTATCCTTAACGCGCAGCCAAATGTTCTGCAATCGGCCCCAATGCCAGCGCCGGGAAGAACGTTAGAGCACCAATAACTAGAATCATCATAATTAAAATTCCCATAAATAAAGGTGTATTCGTGCGAAGCGTCCCTGTCGTAACTGGAACTACACGCTTGGTCGCAAGTGAACCTGCGATCGCAAGCATCGCGATGATGGAGATGTATCGACCTGCCAGCATGACCAAACCAATCATTATGGCATAAAAGTTCGTGCCCGCGCTCAGACCACCAAAGGCAGATCCGTTATTCGCCGCGCCTGAGGTGAACGCATATAGCACTTCAGATAGGCCATGCATGCCTTGATTCGCTATGGAAGTAACGGACTCTGGTCGAATCAATGCCCATGCTGTCGGCGCCAAAATGATAAGCGGATGAATCAGGATCGCAATGGCAGCTAATTTGACTTCCTTGCCCTCGATCTTTTTCCCCAGAAACTCTGGGGTACGACCCACCATTAGTCCACAGATGAATACCGATAATATCAGGTACAGCAAACCGTTTAACAAACCAACACCTTTACCGCCAAACACATTATTCAACATCATCTCGGCAAAAGGAACGATACTCCCGAGTGGTGTCAGCGATTCATGCATCGCATTGACACTCCCCGTCGTTGCAGCTGTGGTTACGGTTGTAAACAGGGCCGTTTCGGAGAGTCCAAACCGGACTTCCTTGCCTTCCATGTTGCCGTGTACACCTAATGCATCTACGGCTGCAATGCCTTTATACTCCGCATAAAACACAGTCGTGAGCATAACCAGGAAGATGATTCCCATAGCCGCGAAGATCGTCCAGCCTTGCTTTTTGTTCTTAATCATCAAACCAAATGCATATACGAGCGAAGTAGGCAACAACATCATACATACGATGTGAATCATATTCGTGAATGGTGTTGGATTTTCAAAAGGATGCGCCGCGTTCGTACCGAACCAACCACCACCATTTGTGCCGATATGCTTAATCGATTCTAGGGAAGCTACTAAGCCCCGCGTAATGGTTTGTCCAGCACCTTCAATCGTTGTCGCTTGAACAGCACCCAGCAACGTTTGCGGAATGCCTTGAAATACGAGAATCAAAGCAACGATGAAGCTCAGTGGAAGAAACACACGTGAAATCACACGCGTTATATCCACGTAGAAGTTACCGAGATTATCCTGACGGCCGATCAGACCACGGATAAAAGCGACCGCAACCGCGAATCCCGTTGCTGCCGATGTAAACATCGGGAATGTAATGGCCACCATTTGCGAAAGATACGATAGTGTATTTTCACCGCTGTAGGCTTGCCAGTTCGTATTCGTAATAAATGATATGGCTGTATTAAAAGCAATCGTTGGAGACACATTACCAATGCCATCTGGATTCAAGGGTAAATAAGCTTGCAGCCGGAAAACAGCATACAACAGAATCATCATGACAAAGTTAACTAGGAGTACGGCTCCGACATACTTTTTCCAGCCCATCGCTTCTTCTTCTTTAACACCCATAATGCGATAGCCGATACGCTCAATTGGAGCAAACACACGATCAAGGCCACTCTTTTCAGATCCAAATACGTTCACCAAGTAACTTCCCACAGGCTTTACCAACAACATGATAATGCCGAGTGTGATGATGACTTGTAACAATCCCATTCCCATAATAGGTTCTCCCCCTGCTTACATATGTTCTAAAATTTTTCTGGCTTCACTAAGACAAAACCAAGATACACCATGATAGCTAAAGCAATGAGTCCAATAACAATCATATAATTACCCTCCTACATGTTGAGGTGTTGAAGCTTCACTACCATTCACCACTTATGCTTTTTCACAAAATTTCATAAATCCCCAAAACCCTAAAAATGTTAATGCCATTAATAAAATCATCGTTACATCGTTGTACATAGCACACCTCCTCCACATCGATCAGATCCTAATTTATTGTTTGCAGCGATGATAGAAGGAACTTCACATCACCGTTTTTGGAATAAATGACATAATCAGCACCTAACCCTTTGTAGATCAACCTTGGATTCGTGCTTTGCGTAACCACATAGATACGTCCCGAGGTCCAGCTGCGACAAATCTGAATATAGCGGCAGCAAAGCGGCAAGCTCTCCTCAAACAAAATGACGTTCCCTATCGGATAGTCAGGAATCATCGTCTTGGCCGGCTCGGATGTATCCACACGGATAATTTGCTTCACTCCTTGTCCTTCTAACCTGAGTCTTTCCATCTTATTATTTGTTAATGCAATAAAAGGAAGACCCAGCAACTTTACATGTTTCATAAAGTCCTCCCCTGCCTTCGTAGACGGAGCGATCAGCAAAAAATCACTTTGCATGACCATCCCCCCTTTCCTGAATCATTGTAACGCCGAACCCTATAAAATCAGTGTAAAGATTCTAGGGTACCCGTATAAAAAAAGCATAAAAATACGCCTTTTAAACAAAAAAAAGAGCAACACTAACCACTTTGTATCTAAAGTGGTTAGTGTTGCTCTAACTTTCATATCGTCGGGATCTTCACGATTACTGTCGTGCCAGTCCCCATCTGACTTTCGATCTCTACGCCGTAGCTTTCACCAAACAGCAGCTTAATCCGATTGTTAATATTGGAAAGACCAATGCTTTTCCCTTCCAAGCTATTGCTCACTCGCTCCGAATGGTCCATATTCAGCTTCGCTTTAATGCTTGCGAGCCCCTCTGTATCGATGCCTAATCCCGAATCCGATACTTGAAAACAGACATCGCCATTCGCATCGATATGACCGCTTACTCGTAGATGTCCGCCTGCGTCTACACGTTCAAGTCCGTGATAGACCGCATTTTCAACAATGGGTTGCAAGATCATTTTTGGCGTTTTCATATCCAATAGCTTTTCGTCAACATCCACTTCCATCGAAAATTTGCTCTCATATCGAATGGAGATAATGTTCATATAAGCTTTGATACATTGAATCTCTTCACTGATTAAAACAAGCTCGTCATTCTTAATGCTATAACGGAATATTTTGGACATGCTCGACGTGATCTGCGCGATTTCCTTGCTGCCGTATTCAAGTCCGATACTGCTTATACAATTTAAGGTATTATACAGGAAATGCGGATTGATTTGACTTTGTAAAGCCGAGAATTCCGCCTGCTTTTTGCTGAGCTCTGACTCATAGAGTCGAATCTGTGTGTTAAATATATCGCTTGTCATCTCTTCCATTTTATCCATCATACTATTAATGTCATAGGCCAGAACGCCAACTTCATTCGTTGAACGTACCTTGACTCGGAAGCCTACATCTCGCTTACCAATCTTCTTCATGTCTGCGATAAGCCCCATGACAGGCCGTGTCAGATTATTAAAGAAAAAGTATCCCATAATAAGCATACTTACAATGATGCCAATGCCAGCTATAATACTAATGTTTTTAATCGCATGCATATCCGTTGTCAACTCTTGCACAGGGATTATACTCACAATACGCCAGCCGTCTGCCTGCTCCAAATCTTTTTCCTGGACGATCACTTCTTCCTTATTAATTGTCGTTTTTACCCCGTTGGTTAATCGGTTCCGATCTACGGGAAGTATCTCCTCGTACAAAATGCCGCGGAAATTGGCATTATTAGATACGATGACCTCATTGTTGCTGTTCAGAATGTACAACGTAGAGTTCGGCGTTAACTCCGTATTTTCCACAAGCTCCTTGAGCTTGTCCGTATTCACCATAATGGAACAATAGCCTGTCCGCTGTGAAAATTGAACCCCGCCAATCGCTTCAATAATGGGTGCTATATAAAAGAAATAGTCACTTCCTGTTTTTTCATCTTGTAATATGTTTGTAAATTGCCCTTTTTTATCAGCATCCAAATTATTTATATAGGTACGGATAAACGCTTCGTATTGATTGGAATAAAAGATATCATGGTTGCCATTACTATGAACGCGTCGTCCATGATTGTCATTAATTACGATGCCACTAACATAAGTGTTAAAGGATCTCATATACTCCATGAGTTCAATGACATAAGTGCCGATATCAAAACTCCGCTTGTAATCATCATCAACAATAGTAAACTCTTGTACCTTTTTATTATCAACAGCTATGTTCGTGCTGACTTTTATATCATTAAAAACGGAATTGATCTTCTGACTCGTTTGTTCAATAATCTTATTCCCATAATTGGCAGCTCGGTTCTGCGTCAAATTATAGAAGCTAGTGTAGGAATAAAATTCCATTACTGTAAAAATGATAATAGAAAATAAAAATATCAGTAGGATCTGATGTTTTAGTTTCAGTCTACTAATCTGCAAACGCCCCACCCCAACCCTCAACTCTTTCTGAACTTCGTAGGTGTTATCCCACTATGCTTTTTAAATACTTTGTTGAAATAATAATAATCCATATAGCCTACTTTTGCTGCAATTTCATCAATGGACCATTCCGTATGTTTTAAAAGCTCACAAGCTTTTTTTATCCTCAAATCCGTGACATATTCTGAAAAGGTTTTGCCTAAATTTTTCTTGAAAAGTTGACAACAATAGACTTGATTGATTAAAAATTTCACAGATAAATCTTTCAGGTACAACTCACTCTGAAAGTTATTGTCGATGTATTTCACCATCTGGCTGAAATATACGTTTTTATCCCCTTCATTCGTAGACTGATAATTCAGTTGTTTGAGATAGTTCACAATGTCATTTAAGAAACTGCACAACGACTCAAAGGTTTCAAAGCGCTCTTTCAATTCCGAGTAATTGAGGAAATCAAGTTCCATGTCTTGTAGTTCTTCGTAATAGCTGCCAACCAAGCTACTGACGACTTGATTCCATAAATAAACAACTTCGCCCATCCCCAGATTATTTTGTTTAAAATACAACATGAGCCTATCCATGATGTCGTCCATATCTTCAAACTTTTTCTCTTGCATAATTGTAGAAATACCATCTATATACGGCTTAACCAAATTAAGCTTCTGTTCATATTCATAGCTACCATTGACTTCATTTAAAAATACGGTTGACGCTGCGATATCTGCTTCTTTAATTAGCTTTGCCATATGATCATACTGATTGGAAATCGAACTGATTCCTACTGTTTTTACATCTAATTCCGTCAAATCCGCAGATTCAAAACGAACATCCAAATCGGTTATGCTTTCACTTTTGAGAATATACAGTGTCTTTCTTGATCCCAGACTAACTTCCAACGCAGGTCTAACATGCAGAGCCTTTAGGTCATGATCATGCTTATTCTCCCCGTTGGCGTACATAATAACGACACGAAAGTAGTCATTTGCTGAGGTATCAAATAGGTGTGTTAAACGATTCATTTCACTTTTATCCGATGAAGTTAGTGCCTCTAAGATCAGGTTATTTCTTACACCTCTCTTATTCGAAAAATGCAAGGCCAGCTTTTCTATTAACGGATCTGCCATCTCAATATCTAACGGTTTTAGGCAATAATCTAGCGCACCGTATCGAAGTGCCTCCTGCGCATAAGCAAACTCAGCGAAACCGCTTACAACAACAAAGTCAACATCCAATCCCATTTCTTTGGTCCTCTTCATTAGATCAAGACCGGATATTTCAGGCATTCTTATATCTGTAATAACGAGATCAGGACTCGCTTCACCTATAAATTCAATGGCTTTATGGGCACTTGTAAATTGACCTGTGATTTCAAATCCGTATTTTTCCCAATCAAACGCATTCCGTATTCCTTTAATCGCCCATGGTTCATCATCTACAATAATTACACTATACATAAGTACCTCCTTGATCCGATGTCCCATATTCAACAAATATTAACCCTTTACCAACCAGATAACAAGTCAGCTAGTATTCTATCACAAAGACCTATGGACATAACGGTGTTATGTCCATAGGCTTTTACTTCACTACTACTTCTTATTTGCTTGCATCGCTTTGTAGATCTTCACATTCTCATCCATGACTGCCTGCCCGCCTGCTGCCATATATTCAGCAACTAGCTTATCGTACAAAGCATCGAATTCAGCTGGCTTGCAAACGATAAGTTTATCTGTCATTTGTTTGTTCATATCTCCAAGTGTTTTACCGAACTTAATATTGGATTCACTTGGCGTATCAAAGAAATAACCTGTGTACGTGTCCGTCGTGTTTATTTTGTAGGATTGTTCGGCAACTGCTTCGAGTCCTGGCGCCGACGCCGCTAGAGCTTTAATATTCTTCTGCTGATCACCCAGCTCAACACCATTAACAACCAAGGTAAGATCCAGATTGAGATAGCTGGTTTGCATATTGTCGCCTGTTTGATTAATCACTTGTGGAATACCATCGACCATCTTATGATTGACACCTTCAAGTCCGTATTGTAGGAAGAATAATACTTTAGGATCGGACATCCAGTTTAGATATTTAATAGCCAACTCTGCATTTTTACTGCTTTTAGGGATAAAGACATTCACGCCATTTTCATTGTACGCAATTTTCTTATATTTCCCTTCGTAATTCTTAAACACATCAACAGGTACAAAACTTGCGTTAGGCACATTTGTTTTTAAAGGTACACTGATATTCTGACGTAATGGATAATCCCAGTTTGCACTGAAGAATCCGACTTTACCGTTAGTCACATCGGCATCCGCTTGTTTGGCTGTTTTGTCTAACGCAAAATCAGGGGAGATTAATTTCTCATTGTAGAGCTTGTTGAGAAACTTTAATCCATCTTTATTTCCCGGTTTTAACCAGTTCGGAGCTGTAACGAATTCCTCCTCTGTCTGTTTTCCCCAGAAAGATTCGCTTAGATTTCCCGTATTATAATTAAAGCCAGTTGCTGCCAATCCCCATGGAATCACACCATTCACGCCGCCTGGATTCTTATCTCGGAACGCGATTAGCGTATTATATAATTCATCTTTCGTAGTCGGAACCGGCATCTCTAATTTATCTAGCCAATCCTTTCTAATGAACATACCGCCCCATGCTAGCGACGTTCTTTTGGCAGGGATCGCCATTTGTTTTCCATTAAAGAGTCCATAAGAAAGAACGGTCTTCCCTAAATAATTCGTCAATTCCTTACCATGCTTAGCTAACAAATCATCTAGTTGAAGGATTCCATTTACTTTTGAATATCTGGAGATGGTCGGGCTGTCATAGGTAAAAGAAATATCAGGCGCCTCATTGGCTGCCATCAAGACATTGAGCTTATCAATTTCCTGTGATCTCGGAACCGGAACAAATTTTACAATCGCATTATTTTGCTTACCAAAATTATCATTGATATACCTTGTCCACGTATTATTGTTCAGATCAGGCTGTCCCTGAATACCTCTATCAAATATCTCAACTGTTAATGTTGTCGGTGGTCCTGATGGCTTTGCTGAAGCTGCCCCTGCCGTAGTTGCCGCTGTCGTTGCTTCGCTTGCATTTTTATTATCGCTGCTACATCCAGCTAATCCACTAGTGAGTAGTGTCAAAACTGGCAATATAACCATCATTTTTTTTATTTTCATCGTTCAACCTCACCTTTATCTCATAGTCATTTCGTATCGCGTTCACATAATGATCTAATCCTAGCTGATCGGTAACAGATTCACCACCTTTCATGCTTTTGGACAAACAACTTCTTGGTGTAACCTATTTCTCAGCCCTTAATAGCCCCCGTCATGACACCATCCACAAAATATTTCTGAAGTTTTGGGTACACTACTAAGATGGGAACGGTTGCAAACATGACACTGGCCGCTTTCAATGACTCCGGAACAATATAAGCACCGACACTGCCTTCACCTTGCTGGGTATCTAGTTGTTGATTCGCCGTGATAATTTGGTACAGCTTTAATTGCATCGGATACAAATTCTTATCGGTTATATAAAAGAGTGCATCTTGGAATCCATTCCATCTGTCCACCGCGTAAAAGAGGCTTAACGTTGCGATAGACGGTAAAGAAAGCGGAAGAACAATTCGAAATAGGATACCTAGTTCGTTACAACCATCCATGGATGCCGATTCTTCCAGACTTTCTGGAAGTGATGATAAGAAGGTTTTTAGAATAATTAAATTGAACACACTCATCGCACCAGGCAAAATTAAGCTCCAGATGGAATTCATCATGCCTAAATTTTTGACCAACATATAGCTTGGAATTAGTCCACCGCTGAAGTACATGGTAATGACCAAGACCGATAGAAAGAAGCTTCTTCCCTTCAATCTCTTCTTTGTAAGCGGATACGCTGCACAAATTGTTAAAAACATACAAACGACTGTAAAGATAATAGTAAGTACAATGGAATACCCCAGTGTATAGATCATCTCGACATCACTCAAGATCGTTTTATAGGTTTCAAGTGTAAATTCTACCGGCCAAAGTGTGACTTTCTGTGACGTAATCGCACTATTTGAACTTAGCGAAAGCGCAATCATATATAGAAATGGAACAAGACAGGTAATAGATACACCAATAATGAATACGATAATACCTAAATCAACGAAATTAATTCTCTTCTTCCTCATCAACAAGCTCAGCTCCTTACCAAATTCCCTGCTCACCAATTTTTTTGGCAATATAATTGGCTGCCAATAAAAATACTAATCCGACTACCGATTGAAACAAGCCTACTGCTGTTGCCTGCGAGAAATCCCCAGACCCAATCCCGATTCGGTAAACAAATGTACTAATAACATCGGAGTATTCACTTACCAAGGAATTCCCCATAACAAATGGCCGATCGAATCCAATCGAGATCATTCTGCCAATTTGCAAAATAAGCAAAATAATAATGGTCGGCTTCATGCCAGGCAACGTAATATGCCATATTTTGCGAAGTCTACTGCACCCATCCATATCTGCAGCCTCATATAATTCTTTATTAATACCAATGATTGAAGCTAAATAGATGATTGTTCCCCATCCTGCACTTTGCCACACACCAATTGCTAAATACATGATTAGCCAGTTGGTTTTCTGAGAAAGAAACTCAATGTTACCAAGACCAAGACTAGATAGGACACTATTCGCCATACCGCCCGATGAAAACATCAGGTAGACCATACCGCCAATAATGACCCAGGATAAGAAATGGGGTAAATAGAGGATCGTTTGGGTTACTTTTTTAAATCTGACATGCCGAATTTCGTTTATCAGAATAGCCAGTATAATAGGTGCCGGGAAACCAGCAACCAGATCCAGAAAGTTTAAAACAAGCGTATTCTTCAGTGCACGGTAGAAGCTATTTTGCTCGAAAATGAATTTGAAGACATCCAAGCCAACCCACTCACTACCGCTAATTCCCTCGAAGATGTTATAGTCTTGAAAAGCCATCACCACGCCATAGATGGGGGCATATCTAAATATCGCGATATACGCCATCGGCAGCAGTAAGAGTAAATATAAGAGCGCATCTCTTCTGATATGCTGTAGGAATTTGTTTTTCTTCGTAGTTTTAACATTTTCTCTATAGCTGCTTAAAACCGCTTTCACTTTTATCATCTCGCTTCCCATTCAGTTGTTCTTGCGATGTCTCATGTAGGTAATTATACGTTTTAGAAATTTTTATAAAATGTAATTTATTAAAATAATTTGGTAATTATTTAATGTACAAAATGGAGGCTGACCAATTAAAAACGGCAGCCATGGACAACAAAGTCCTAGACTGCCGTGCTTTATTCGACCCTCTTCACATTAAAACTATGCTATAAAAATAAAGCCGCCCTAAAGTAGAAGAATCTACATTTAGGACAGCCTATAATCAATATACCGGTAGTGTTTACTTCTTCCTACCCTCTTGCAACGCACGGAATTTGCCTTCAACTTCTTCCCAGGATTCCTTATTCTGGCCAGCCGCCGTGAACGTAAGGAAGCCCATGCCCTGCAGCTTGCCCAAGAAAAACGCGTACCCCTCTTTCTCCGCCGCAGACATGTCTTCACGAGGTGCCGCGCTATAGCGTAAATCGACGGACCAACGTGCCCCATCGGATGAGTTCGGCAAGCTGCGGTGATAGGTAAGATTATGGAACAGCGCCATGTCCCCCGCTTGCATCGGAACTGTTATCTCTGTCCCGCGCTCCGCCGGGTCGCTATCTGGCTGCATCTCCCCTTTGGCATCTCTTCCACTCGCCATGACACCGCCCCACGTATGACTTCCTGGCATCATAGACAAGCACCCATTATGTTCATTCACATCGACAAACGGTATCCACACCGTAATAATATGCATCTCACCGGTAGGTAAGCCGTAATACTGGCTGTCCTGATGCCATGGGAAATAATTGCTGCCCGGTAATTTGGGACGTATATGAAAGTCTCCGTTAAAAATGATATCTTCGCCAAGCAGCGGTCTCAACGTATTAATAATAGTCGGATGGGTGGCCAGCTCGTACAGTTCGCGTGTGAATATATCCTTCTCCCAGTTAATGCCGCCTCGGCCGTCAGCAGCCTCAGATACGGCGGGCCAGCGCTTCTCGAACGGCAATTGTTCATAGCCATGCTCGATCTGCCCCGTCTGCACCAACTTCGCAGCCGCTTCATCTACAGCTCGGGACAGCACGGACCTCATTGGTGTCAAATCCGCTTGCCCTAGCTTTCCTGAAATGATTGTGTATCCTTCCTCTTCGTACGTTTGGATTGATTTATTCATCAGATTTTCCATGTCATCATCCTCCTTATTCTGTTATTATAATAAGGGAAAATGAACCATTATGCTTTATCCTATACCACTTCATTGTTGTCAAATCGTCCTGTCTTACAACTCACTAGTGGAAGGATGTACGGGTATGAACCTTATAAAGACGACGGATGCAACCCATTGGCTGAACCAGTTCCCATTATGCCCTTATATCCGTAGAGCAGACTACGGCATTCGCAGCCGGACCACCCTGCCGCTTGAGCGCCGGCTGCTCGATTACCAGCTCATCTATGTACAAGAAGGACAATGTGTGATTCGCACACGGGATGCCGAGTTCGTGATGGAGCCAGGCTCGTTCTGCTGCTTGCAGCCGGATGTCCTGCACAGCCACCACATCGCAAAGCCGGGCATTATTATGCCCTTCATTCACTTAGACTTGTTCTATAACCCTTTGCGTGGCGACGGCTTTCCCGTCCCTCCAGGGATTGTAGACATTACGGCGCACGAGCATCTGATTCAGCCCAATTTAAATGTCATTAGCGGAATGAATATGCCCATTGTTTTTCAACCTTCTAATCCGGCCTATTTTCGGGATTCTCTCATTAAGTTAATCGGCATGTGGACCTCCTATGAGCCTATGGCGCAAGCTAGAGCCAATCACCTTGCAGGCGAGCTTATACTGCAAATGATTGAGCAATTTTCCCCAACAAAGCAGGAGCCGATCGAGCAAGGACCGACGTCATTGAGCTGGATTACGCCCTATTTGAACCTTCATCTCAACGAACCGATTACGGTTGAAGCAATGGCGCGTAGAGCTAATTTGTCTCGTTCTCGCTTCTCAGCCGTATTCAAAACCAAGTTCGGCGTCGGCCCCTACGATTATTTGCTCCGCCTACGTATTCAACATGCCCAGCAGCTGTTGAAGGAAACCAAGCTGACGCTGGGTGAAATCGCCGATGCTTGCGGCTTCATCAGTTTGCATCACTTCTCCAAAACGTACAAAAAACACACCGGGCAACCGCCAAGTGTGTACCGTAATCATTACTGTTAGATGAAAAAACAGCTGTATACCCGCACTAAGCCGGTTTACAGCTGTTTCACTCCTCGAATTCGCTTTCGGTATTCGCCCGGGGGTACACCCGTATGCTCCTTAAACAGCCGGATGAAGTAATAATCCTGATTGTAGCCGACTAGTCGCCCAATCTCTCCTACCTTCATCTCGCTCTCCGCCAGCAGCAGCTTACTCTTCTCCATACGAATGCGCGTGACATATTCCATGAACGTTTGGCCCGTAGTCTGCTTAAACAACCGACTTACATAGGCCGGGTTGAGGCTGAGTGCTTCAGCGGAGGAGCTGAGGGATAATTCGCCTGCGAGGTTATTCTCGATGATCTGAAGCAGCCGCTCGATATGGCTGATCTGCTTGGAGTCTTCTTGATCCGAATCGCTGTGCTCCTCCGACGCTAGCTTCACCATCCTTCTAAACCAGGCATACATGCTATCGGGGTCGGCTATTTGCATCAACTCTAAGTACAATTTCTCCTCCGGGATCAAGGGGCTCCCCCCTCTAGGGGGCTGTCCGTTCAGCCGATTCAGCATAAACGACAGCAATTGCACGCCCAAAGCACGATGCGCATCTATGGCATAACCGGAATACTCCTGTAATTCCAGCTGCAAGGCGTCGATCACCTGAATCGCCTGATCCGCATTCCCCACTTTGATATAGTCGCACAGAAGCTCCGCCTTCGCTTGCGGGAATGCGAACTCATTCGCCACTACAGGCTGCTGCGCATTCAGGCTGCTGAGCAGTGCTTCCCTCGCCATCGTATACGCTTGCGGCAAATCGCTAATCTCCGCACAGCCGCCACCGTAGCCGACAGTCAGCGCTTCTGGTGAAGCCTCGCGAAGCCGGTCGGACACGACCTGCGCGATGCTGACTTCCCCGTTCTCCGCTGCGCTGCTTCCTGAAAACACCCGCGCCATCTGAACTTCGTCCACCCAGACGGAGAATCCTTCGAAGCCGGCCGTTGCCGTCTCCACGAGTTCCCTCACCTGTATACGGTGGAAATCAGCCTCGAGCGTTCCCTCTGATTCTCCGCTTGGCTGCGTCTTCATCTCGACAACCATAACCTCATAGGGACCAGGCCCCAGCGGTATTTTTAACTGTACAAGCTTGCTCTGTATCTCTTCTAGCGAGTACTTGTTCGGTCTCAGCAGCGAGTAAACGAATCGTTCTTTGTATACGGGAAGGGACTCCTCCCAGCGAAGCCTATACAAGTCTCGCTCTTCCATCGTTTCCTTAACCGGCCTATACAACCGTTTAGACGACATATAGGCCATCAGTCCAGCGATGAGTAGCATGATCAGCCCGATGTAGATGATCACTTGTCTTAGGAAATTCAACGAACGGTCCAAGCCCTCCAGCGGAACGACATGAAGAACGGTCCAGCCGAGCCATTGACTCGAAGCGTAGATTGCAAGCGACGGAACATCCGCAATCGACAGATTAAAGGAACCGTTCTTGCCGTATTCGATTTGCTCCGTTTCCTTACCCAAGTAGCTATCGACCGCAGGACTCTGAGCGTCATCGGTTTCATGCAGCTGAATCTGTCCCTTGTTCGAGAGCAGGTAGACCCTGCCTGAACCGCTGAGCCGGTTCAGTACTTCCTTGTACATCAACTTCTCGTTCAGATTCACGACAAAAGCATTATCACCCACACCGGTCGGCATAATGACCGTCAGCACGTGCTTGAAACTTCCATCCCTCGTCTTCGCTCTTCGCGAATCGAGAATGACAGGAGCTGGAAGCTCTTGCTTCTTCAACGAGAGACGCCAATCCTGATCATAAAACTGATCAAATAGGAAGAATGTCCCCGCCGCAGAGCGATCGCCGAACGCAAGTACTTTATTTTGCCCGCTATCATAAAAGTACAGTGAATCAATGAACTGGCTAGAGAGCATAAACATGGAGATGCTGTCCATCGCCCTTGATTTCTCGACATAATAACGGTACGACTCCTGCAAATCATCAGGAGGAATTTCCCCTGTTAGGTTCTCAAAATAATCCCCCTGCGGGAAAATTTCGAATCGGCGGAACGTCGTATTCAGTGTAAGCTGGCGGCAGGTGTCCATAATCTGTTCGACGATAATTTCCAGTGCATTGATCGTCTGCCCAACGTACTGTTGACTCGTTTGCTCCGCCTCGGACCGAAAGGTTTGGCTTACCTGAATATAGGAAATAACAGACATGGTCAAAATAGGAACGAGGGCTACGACGTACATCCATAAGATGAGCCGTGTGAACGATAATCTCTTCTTCTTGCCTTCCCTCATCGTTGCAAACAGCGCACGCCACAGATGACGCATAGACTTCCTCCTTCCTCCTAATGGTTGCTATTTCGACTCACTAGCGATTAGTAACACCGTGAGATGCCGCTTTTCTCTTGATTTCGTCTGGCCTGTTCATCGATGGCTGCAGGATCATTAATAACGGCCAGCAGCTCGCGATGCATCTCCTGCAGCTTGCCCGCCATGTCTGCTCTCCCTGCCAGATTCTCGAGTTCACCTGGATCCTTATCCACCTGGAACAGCTCCGGTTGTTCTGGATACTCGACATAGTAGTTATATTTGAAATGATCTTTTTTGACCATAAAGGCAGCCTGAAGCATCCCCTGTGCATGGTACTCACTGAATACGACACGCGGAGACTCATCTAAGTCTCCCTGAATCAGCGGCACTAAGCTCTGCCCAGCTAGTTGAGATGGGGACTGAATTCCTGCTAATTCCATAATCGTCGGAATGAGATCAACTAAGCTTACATTATGAGATATGCTGCGTCCTCCTAAGGATTCCGGCAGCCGAATTATCATCGGAATTTTCACCGACGATTCATAGAAGCACTGCTTTTGCCAAATGCCGTGTTGTCCGGCCATCTCGCCGTGATCACTAATATACACCACAATGGTGTTGTCCTTCAGCGAAGATCCATCGATCACGTCCAACATCCGGCCTAAGTAATCATCAACTAAGGTAATTAAAGCATAGTAAGAAGCGAGCGCCGTACGCACTGTCTCCTCTGGCACTTGTTCATCATTGCGGAAGGCATAGCGCATCTGGCGAATGGCCGGGTGCTGATCCTCCAACGTCTCCTCTGTCCAAGACGGCAGCTTCAACTTCTGCGGATCGTACATCCGGTAATATGCCGGGGGTGCGATCAGTGGAAAGTGAGGGAACATGAGACCGCTGACCATCAGCCATGGCTTCTCCTCTTCCGCAGCTGCCTTGGACGTTAAATAGCGTACTGTGAGATCAGCTACGTTAGCATCATATTCTTGCCAAGACCCTTGCCCCGGGCCGCACTGCGTGACGTGGGAATTACTTCCCCTTCTCGCCTCCGGCGTCCGCTTAGGTGTCTGATTATAGCTCTTCCAGCTGTCCATATCGTCAAAGAGTCGCTTGCCGAACCCATGCAGCCTGTCTTCCCCAACCATGTGCATGCGACCGCAGAGCACCGACTCATAGCCAGCGGCTTCAAAGTAGTGGGCGAAGGTTGGTGTCACCGAAGACAACGGCGAGCCATTATCCCATCCCCCCACTTGAAACGCATGCTGTCCAGTAAGAAAAGACATACGGGACGGAACGCACATTGGCGAGTTGCAATAGGCGTTGTCGAACCGTATCCCCTCTGCAGCCAGCCGGTCCATATGCGGCGTCTTGACTTCGGGATGCCCGTAGCAGCCCGTAGCGTGTGCCGCATGCTCATCGCTCATGACAATCAGAATGTTAGGCCTGGATTTCATTGCGTTGCCTCCGTTTGTTCATTTTAACCCTATCACCGTTCAAGAACAACTTTACACATTTACTACCCTTTAACTGACCCGATCATCGCGCCTTTGACAAAATATTTCTGGATGAACGGGTATACGAACAGAATTGGAATCGTGCTGATCATAATCGCAGCTGCCTTAATCGTAGCAGCAGGTGGTGGAATCTCGTTGGTTGGCATAAGATCCTCTTGTGAAATACCGGAGGACAGAATGTTGCGCAGAATCAGCTGCATCGGGTACTGTTTCACATCATTCAGATAAATCGCTGCATCGAACCAAGCGTTCCAATGGCCTACTGCGTAAAATAAACCGATCGTCACGAATGCTGGTTTGGACAAAGGCAAGATAATCCGCCATAGAATGCCTGCCGCATTAGCGCCGTCCATAATCGCCGCTTCTTCGATTTCTGCGGGAATGTTCATGAAGAACGTCCGCATAATGAACATATTCCAAGCGCTGACCAATCCTGGGATAATTAATACCCATATCGAACCCTTCAGGCCGATGGCATCCATCAGCAAGTAAGTAGGAATCATCCCGCCGGAGAAGACCATCTGAACGAAAATAAAGGTCACGATCGCATTGCGGCCGGGCAGAGTCCGGCGCGCCAGTCCGTAAGCGAGCATGGACGTTACAATTAGATTAAGCGCGGTTCCGACAATGACACGGAATAAGGTAACTTGATAGGCATGAAAGATTAAGTTGCTATCTTTCAGGAACATCCGGTAAGCCAGTAAATTCCACTGCTCTGGGAAGAGAATGAATGCGCCTCGACGAACCGCCTCCGCTTCGCTCACAAAGGATGTGGCGAATACCGTCCAGAAGGGAACAAGGAAGATCACACACAGCAGCACAAGAAACGCGTAATTAAACGCCGCAAACAGCTTTTCACCCTTAGTTGGTTTCATCTAGATGCTCACCTCACCAAATGCCTTCTTGACCAAGCCGCTTGCTCAAATAGTTCGTGCCGAGGATCAGGATCGCTGCGAACACACTTTTGAACAGGTTAACGGCTGTAGCGAAGGAATATTGAAATTGAATAAGTCCCTGGCGGTACACAAAGGTATCGATAATGTCCGAAGTCTCATAGACAGGCGGGGAATACAACAGAAACACTTGCTCGAAGCCGGCATTGAGCAGTCCACCTACATTGAAGATAAACAAGATGACGATGACGTGTGTAATGCCTGGGAGCGTAATATGCCATACTTGGCGCCACTTTCCTGCACCATCAATAATCGCAGCCTCATATAGTTGCGGATCGATAGCTGTTAGTGCCGCCAAATACAGGATGCTTCCCCAGCCCACCTGATGCCAGATATGCGAGCTTACAAGGACACTGCGGAAGTAATCGTTGCTGCCTAGAAAATGAATCGGTTCCTTCCCGAACAAGCGGAGCATTTCGTTAACCAAGCCGCCGTCCGTGGACAAGATGTTCATCACAAGTCCTGAAATAATAACCATGGATAAAAAATGGGGCAAGTAAGAAATCGTTTGCACAAACTTCTTGAACACGTGATGCTTGACCTCATTCAGCAACAGTGCCAGAATGATTGGCGCCGGGAAACCGATAAGCAACTTATAGCCGCTAATCACCAGCGTATTCCTAAGCACATTCCAGAAATAGATGGAATCCATAAAGTTCGTAAAGTGCTTGAAGCCCACCCAAGGGCTGCTTATGATTCCTTGAATGCCATCAAAGGGTGAAATATCCTTGAAGGCAATCACAATGCCCGCCATCGGGACATAGTCGAAGATGAGAAAATAAAGCAGGCCCGGCAAAATTAATAAATAGTAAAATTTATGGTGACGTATGGCCACCCAGCGGCGGCTTCCTCTTTTTTTCGATTGAATAGTTGCGGGATTCAGTGACGGATTATTGGTCATCATGCGCTCCCTCCTCCTTCCGATGAATAAACAACGGGGATGCACAAAATGTGCATCCCCTGCACTTGACGCATAGAAGAGACGAATGCTGGATTCAAGCTACTTCTTCAATTTATTGTACTGTTCCGTCTTAGCATCGATGAGACTGGTCATACCTGCCTTGTTCAACTGATCGAGGAATTTGTCCCAATCGCTCATCGGGCGCGCACCCATAATGAACTTCGTCACTTCTTCGTCCCGCAAACGTTTGATATCGCTCATGGATGGTACTTTCTCCGTTAATTCTTTCGTGTCATACACAATATTGTAGTCGAAAGCCATTTTCCCGGAGTCTAGCTTCAATAGCTCTCCACGTAGGAACTCTTTATGCATCTTGTTCATACCGTCGTTAACGTCTGCTTTGTTCTCGTTCGAAAGCGCCATACCCCAGGCAAATTCGCCGGCATACTTGCGATCCTTACTAAGCTCGTAAATGGACTTCGGAGTGATCCATTTCCAATCCTTATCCATCATGCCATATCGGGTAATGATATAGTTATCAATATCCTGATAAATCCAGTTCATGTACTTGATTGCGGCTTCCGGATTTTTTGCCTTTTTGCTAATTACTGTACCACCCGTACCACCCGGGTTAATCGTTTGTGTCTTCCCTTTCGGACCGGTCAAGCTAGGTACAGCAATGTAGTCCATTTCTGGAATACTCGTTTGCACCTTCGGCAGCTGCAGGGTCGTGTGCGAATACCAGCGGGCAGACGTACCTACGCGGTTCGTCTTCAGCAGCTCCAGCGCATCATGCTTTGCGAAAGCTTCTTTATAGATGTAACCCTTCTGGTACCAGTCGGCCATCTTAGTTACGAATTCTTTATAGCCCGGTGCGAACTCGACTGGTTTTACCTTCTTATCTGACGGATCAAGCCAGTCGCCGTAGCCTCCGTCAACAAAGCCCGCTGCCAACGACATCGTCAGCCCTTCAAGGTTCGTCGAGATCGTAATCGTATCGTCCTTGCCATTGCCGTCAGGATCCTTTTCCTTAAAAGCTTTCAGAATCACTTCTAGATCATCGATCGTCTTCGGCGTCTGCAGACCTAGCTTCTGCATCCATTCCTTCCGAACATAGATCGGATACGCAGCCGTCAGCGTCAGACGGGGAATGCCCCAGATCTTGCCGTCCTTATCAGTCATCATATCCCAGGATTCCTTCGGCCAAGCCTTCTTAATGTCTTGACCATACTTATCAAGCAGATCGTTCAGAGGAATAATCGCACCCTTACTGGCGTAATCGGTCCAACTAGCCTGGAACACGTCTACCTCATCATTAGAGGAGAGAAGTAGGTTCAACTTCTCCTTAGCCGTTTCGCTATTAGCCGGAGGAACGATAGCGTTTACATCAACGCCCGTTTTTTCTAAGATATACTTTTTGACCTCATCTAAACGTGCGGCTTCACTACCTTGCGGCATGTCGTTCAAAGCCCCAGAGTTCGCGTAGAATGTTACTTTCGCTGGCGCTCCTTTAGCCGTACTAGTAGGACTTGCTCCCTTCTCACCAGTTTCCCCAGTGCTTCCCCCTGAGCTGCAGCCTGCGAGTAATGAGATGGAAACGAATGTGGCAACGCCTGTTTTTACAAATCTTTTGCTTGAAACCACGGGTAATACCTCCCTTAATTTCTATTGTTGTAAGCGCTATCTTTTGCCTGCCAAGTGAGTATATCACCGTTATTTCCGGCTAGAATATCATACGATTTTGATAAAGGTACATAAATTTTTGATATGTCAAAAATTTATGCACCTAAAGCGTATCCTCTATTATAGTGCTGCTTTGTTTATGCCTAGCCGATGGACTGCTTAAGGGTATCCGCCTTTAACACTTCATTTGATTGGAAGAATGATTCGATCTTCCGCTTCTCGTCCGCCGTCAATTGCTTCAGCGGTTGACGAATGAACGGCGTGCGGAAGACACCCTGCAAGTACATGACATACTTTTCGTACGCCATCACGTCAATGGATATAAGTTCCGTAATAACTTCATTTGCCTGAGACTGAAGAGCTGGCATTTCTTCCCATTGCTTCGATTGCGCTAGACTGAACAGCTTAGCGAAAATCCCTGGCATAATGTTGAATGTACTCCCGATTGCTCCGTCTGCACCCATAATGGCGCCTCCCGTATAGACTTCGTCATGTCCGTTGAATATGAGGAAGTCCTTACCGCACTTGGCGCGAATTTGCTCCATCTCGAACAGGTTGAGCGAGGTGAATTTAACGCCGATACATTTCGGATGCTTCGACATCTGCTCATAGAAGTCCATCGTTAAGCTGACACCGGTCGCACCTGGAAAATGATATATTATCATAGGCAGTGGGGTGGAAGCCATGACATCTTCATAATGGCGCTTAATCTCTGTCATAGACAGCTTGTAGTAGAAAGGCACAACTGCTGATACGGCATCGACATTCATCTGTTCGGCATGCTTCGCAAGCTTAATGGTCTCCCGCGTGCTGATGCAACCTACATGCGCGATCACCGTGCCACGGCCCGCATTCACACGAACAACCGTTTCCAAGATCTGCATGCGTTCTTCCAATGTCAATAAGAAACCTTCCCCTGTGCTGCCGCCTACATAAAATCCTTTCGTTCCCTGACGCAGCTGATGCTCCACGGCTTGCTCAAGGGATGCAAAGTCAATAGCTCCATCTTCCATCATAGGGGTGAGAAGTGCAGTGAAGGTACCTTTAAATTTTTCCAATGTTTGATTTGTCATGGGAATTCACTCCTGTATGCTATATTTTTGTTATAATGATGACATCTTAGCTCGATTAGGAAGGGATGCTTTCTTCTTGGCGGAATATCCTCGTTATTTAACTGAATATCCGAATGCCGACTCGACGTTTCCATTTTTCATGAAAATTGACCGGCACAAGCAAACCCATATTACACCTCACCGGCATGATTTTCTCGAACTTAGCTTGTTTGTGGAAGGCGGCGGTGTAGAAACCATCAATGGCCAGCGTCACACTTTGAAGCCAGGCACGATGATGATGCTTCTGCCCTACCAAATTCACGAACTTCAATATGAGCCTACGGTACTGCCTATGATGTATACTTGCAACTTCGATATCGAGCTGCTGTCCGGAAGCAATGAAGCCGACTGGGGCTTTCAAGCTTGGCTTGATGCACAGTCCGAGGCTCAGGCACCCTATATCCACCTAGATCCGAATGGATTAAGCCGAATGAAGGAGCTCTTCGCAGCCATGTACGACGAGTATATGAGTGATAGTCCTTGGCGCAAATATAAGCTGAAGGCGATGCTGATCGAAATCATCGTCGAATTCGATCGACTTCGTCTGCGGAGCATGCCGATGATAGAGAAGTCGACCACCGTGCCTGTCATGGCTGGCACCGGTTCCAACCGCAAGAACATTTGGCCAGTGATTCAGCATATCCATGCCAATTACCGGGAGCCATTAACGCTAACTGAGCTTGCCCAGCAGTTTCACTTCAACGCCACCCATCTGAGCGAATTGTTCAAAAAGCAGCTTGGACAGAACTTTGTCCATTTTCTACATGAAGTCCGCATTCGTCATGCCAGCAGCTTGCTCTGGTCGACCGAGCTGCCCGTGTCCGCCATCTCACTAGAGGTCGGCTTCGGATCCCTGCAGACGTTCTCCCGCATCTTTCGCCAGCTGAAGGACTGCACACCGATGGAGTATCGACGGAAGCGTCAGGCGTGAAGCCCTCTACGCCCTCCATGACCCAAGCCCAATTGAACCGGGCTAACGTCATTTTGCGTTCATCCGCCTGCTCGGTCTTTGCTCCTCTTTCATACAAGCACAGGATCGAACCGTCGGCTGCTACCGCTAGGTCAGAATATTGCGCCGGTCCTGGCTCCAGCGACTTGCACGCCGTCCAGGTGTGACAATCGTCCACGCTCGCCTTGATGGTTAAGCCCCGGCGTGCGTAGGGATGAACGGTCAGCTGCTCGCTAACCTTGGTTGTCCGTTGTGGCCCCGTCAAATCAGACAGGTTGGCGAACAGAATAGGTGCGACATCAACCCCCTGCTGCTCCGGCAGCTTGATAATGGACCCAAAACAGATGGGATCCGGCAACGCCTCGTCATAATAAGGCTGCGACCATGCCGTCGCCCCATCTGGACTGGTAGTAATCAAGCGGCGGAACGTATCGGATTCGGTTCGCACATTGAACAATACGCTGCCGTCTGATAATTGCACCGGCACGGTCTCATTCGGATGCAGCACGGCGTCCGAAGAGCGCACGACGAATTGTCCTGGGTGCCACGTCTTCCCATGATCATCGCTATAGATGGAGACGACATCGGATGGTCGATGACCTTTTTTCCCGTTTCCAAACTCTTCCCCTGTGCCTAGTGATAACCACACCGGTATGACAAGACGTCCGCTCGTGAGCTGGATGCCGTGTCCTGGACCGGGAGCAATAACCTTCCAGTCGTACTCGGACCGATACGTCTCCATGACAGAAGTAATCTCGACAGGCTCGCTAAACGTTGACCCTTCATCGTCGGATTTCATCGCATAGAGCCGTTCATAATTCGTGCAGTACAAGCAGTGTACGTCCCCTGTCTCCATGTCGGCAAACAACACCAGATTGTTAATCGGCTCCTTCACACTGTAGCGCTCATATCCAACAAGAATTTCTGGTGCATCCCAAGTGACACCGTTATCGAAGCTGCGCCGCATGACGATATCTATCGGATCCCAGTCGCTCCCTCTTCCCTTGCGTGCGTCATACCAAGCGATTACAGTTCCTCGCTTCGTTGTAATTAATCCCGGAATACGGAACACCGCGTAACCGCGATCCCCCGCCGTTTCAAAATCCTGTTTCTCACAAAATGCTTTCTGTGCCATGTACAGCTCTCCTCTCACCTCTGTTTTTTGACCACATCATCGTTAGCAATGTACCGATACAAGCGAGTCCGCCGCCTGCCAAATACACGACGTTAGGCTCAAACCGTCCCATCCCCCAACCTCCAACAGTACTTCCGATGAATCCGGCTACGCCTGCGAATACCGCTGTGAACACCGCTTGACCCGTAGTCTGCAGATGCTGCGGTACTAGCTTGGATACTTGCAGCACGACTGTGACATAGAGGATGGGGACGGTCACTAGATTCATCGTTTGATGAAGAATCAGCCAGAGCGGATCTTTCATCCATGCCAGGGTGATCCAGCGGAGAACGAACATCCAGCCGGCAAACACCAGCAGCTGCGTTTCCCCATACCGCCGGAGCAGCCATCCCGAGCCATAGTAGGCTGGAATCGAGCATAACGTGGCTGCCCCCCAGGCTAGACCGATCTGAAAATCCGTCGCGCCCTGCATTTTCATATAAACACTGAACAACTGATCATTCATGCGAAAAGGAATAGCCATGACTGTCACTGCAGCCACAAAACCCAGATACGTTCGGTCACTCATTAATTCCCTGAGATGCCGAAGCTGCATCGACTTCACCTGGTGATTCCCCTCGCTCGGAAGCTGTGCCCCGATGAGAATCAGCAGTAAGATCACTATCGCGAAAACAGCTGGAAGCGTAGCAGTGCCCCAATAGCTAAGGGCCGTTCCGAAGAGCAGACTGCCTACCGATAACCCAACGGAGCCCCATAACCGAATGCTCCCATAGCTTGCGCCTTTGCGTGTCGAGTAGACAATCGCCATCGTATCCGCCAGTGGTGTAAGCGGAGAATACACGAACATGAATAAGGCGTACACGACGAAAATCGACATCAGTGCCTCCATGCGGAACATCAAGCTTCCTGCAGCCAGTGACAACGCCAGCAGTATGAGAAGCAACGGCTTCAACTTGCGCCAGCGATCTCCCACCACTCCCCACAGAGGCGGTGCCACGATCGAGGCAATAGCGCCCGCGGATACGAGCAACCCTACCTGTACAACCGTATAGCCCTCATGCTGGAGAAATAGTGGCAAATAATACAGAGCAATGACCGTGAGCAGCGCTTGCACAAAATAATACGATGACAGCGCCCTCATCGCAGGTTATGCCCCAATAGAGACGGCATACATACACGCTCCTTTCCACCTCTTAAGTCTACTTCTCCGCAGCCTGCCGAACATCTCAAAATTTCGGCACTCTTTCATTTGTTTTTGGTAAAGAACATGTTCTAAGCGCATTCGGATAGTGGTAAGATGATAGCATATCTCGAAGTAATAAAGATGGACCTAACAGGAGCTGACATCATGTTATGATTGTGGAAAATCACCTTATACTTTGGAACCAGGCATCGTTGAAAATAATTGAGGTACAGCGGGCAGAATTACCGATCGGTGAGTATTTGCATACATCCAAGCTTCTGTCGAGTGCCCTTTTATACATCATAAAAGGTCGTGCTCGGCTCTTACTGGATGGGAATGAGCATCATGTGGAGAATGGCTATGTTTGTCACGCTGGCAAAGGAACTGTGCTTACTATCACCGACATCACTGATCCTGTCGAATATTACCTCATTATGTATAAAGCTTCTCTACCGCTGCCATGCAGTCAAGATCTGATTCAATTGCTGGCTCGTACAAAACCGTTTGATAGCAAATATGCTTGTGTAGTCAGTCATGCAGCTCCGCTGCTCAACACTTTATCCCGTATGGAGCAAGAATGGGAACAGCCTGAAGCTATGGCAAGATTGCAGGTTAAATCGTTATTTTATCAGTTAATTTGCGAGCTAATGGGACAACTGCAGCACCAGCAAATGGAGCAGGATTCTCCAGATATGGTTCTGCAAGCTGTTAGATATATAGATGAACACTATGCCGAACCGATTACAGCCGACACACTTGCTATGCTATTCAACAGCAGTTCACGAACCATGCAGCGAATGTTCAACAAGCGACTGGGTCTTGGGCCAATTGACTACCTGATGCAGATACGTATAGACAAGGCCAAGGAATTGCTTAGCGGTACAAAGGCAGGACTCAAGGATATTGCCGAAGCCGTCGGTTATATGGATAACTATTATTTCAGCCGATTATTTAAACGGTACACTGGCGTTTCTCCAAGCATGTATCGAGAATCCATGCAACAAGCCTTAACGGTTAGCAGTCCGATGCATGCTCCCTTCCATCGCTCACAACCGACGATTATCCATCTAAAAGGTGAACTGATACTCCAGCGACAGCCTGAGAAAATTGCTCTGCTGGATCCCCAGTTTTTGGACCATTTTCTGGCGTTAGGTGAACAGCCAGCCGGCAGCGTTATGGACCCCGATGATCTGAGTAACTTTCCAGAGTATCTGTTCGGAAAGCCGCGTGAGGTGAAAGTCTTAGGCACGATGCATGGTCCTGATCTGGAAGCGCTGCGCTCCTTGGCACCCGATCTGATCATTTGCACCGAGATCCAGAGCCACATTTTTGCCAGCCTCACGCAGATAGCGCCGACCGTTATGCTGAAGCGAAATCGCGACTGGAGAGAAACGTTGCGAACCATCGGGCGGATCATGGGTAAGAAGTTAGAAGCGGAACAGGTCATACAGCTCTATAAAAACAAAATTAATGGGCTGAAATCGCAACTTGCAACCAAGATGTCTGGGCAGTCGGTAACATTGATCAGGCCGTTAGACAATGCGATTAGACTGCACACATGTGCCCATCGTACGGCGGCAATTCTATACACCGATCTGGGGCTGAATCCGCCTAAGCAAGCGGTTGACCGCAAAAGGACGAGCTCGTTGATTTCTTTGGAGGGTTTGCCGGAAGTGGATGCGGACCATTATTTCGTATTGACCAACAACCACTATAAATCTTGGTCGGATGAGCTTCAGACTACGACGACATGGAGAAGTCTACGCGCCGTAAAGCAGCATCATATTTATCACGCCAAATCGAGCATTTGGATTGCTTATTACGGCCCGATCGCGATGAATCACGTGGTTGATTCCGTAGCGAAAGCTTTCTTAGATGCCAAGTAATTCCTTACACATACAAACACTGTTCGTTCAGGATCTACTGATCCTAACAACAGTGTTTTTTGGTGTCGCCACAATCCATGCAGATTGGCGCAAATATCCATGGAAGATCACTGAATGAATCGTTATAGTATTGTAGATGACGATGAGTCTCATTCTCAACAAAATGGAGGAATAATATCATATGTTTTCAAAAATGAAGTTTATATCGACCTTTAGCTTATTACTCTGTTTCGTTATCTTTTTGAGCGCATGCGCCAGCAACTCCACGCAAAGCAGCAACAATGCTGGGACAGGAACGACGAATCCAGTTGCTACTACTACGCCATCCGTCCCTGCAGCACCGGTTACCATTCAGCATTTAAAGGGTGAAATGACACTCAAGGAAGTTCCCAAGAAAATTGTCGTGCTTGACGTTCAGTTCGCTGATCAAATGCTAGCGTTAGGTTTTAAGCCGACGGGCAGCGTAATTGCCGAAACCGACAACGGTCTCCCTCCCTATCTGGGGGATAAAATGAGCAATATCCCGTTGCTTGGCACTTATTTGGAACCAAATATGGAAGCAATCGTTGGATTAGAACCGGATCTCATCATCGCTACGGACGCTCATAATAAGATCTACGACAATTTAGTGAAAATTGCACCGACGATTGTCCTACAGCGCACTGAGGACTGGCAGACCGTGCTATTGAAATTTGGGCAAATCTTGAATAAGCCGCAAGAGGCTCAACAAATCGTTACTAACTATAAACAAAAAGTAAGCGATCTAAAAACAACATTGGCAAAGAAAATGAATGGTCAAACTGTTGCCTTGGTCCGTCCTAGAGATAAGTTGATTCGTCTTCAAACGACTGCACATCGAACTTCACAAATCCTATACAACGATCTTGGCCTGACTCCCCCTCAAATGTCCGTTAACGCAAAAGAGACAAGTGTCATGATTTCATTTGAAGTTCTCCCTGAATTGAACGCTGATCATATGTTCCTGCTTCAAGACGAGACGAATTTGGAGTTAACAACACAATTTCAAAATACGCCGATCTGGAAAAACCTGAAATCCGTTAAGGATAACCACGTCTATTCGGAAAATACAGCGCAGTGGATCGGTTATTATGGACCCATTGCCATCAATTTAGTTGTGGATCAGATTGCCGCTGCGCTTAAATAAACCATTTTAAACAGAGAGACCTAGGAGGTTGTGTATGAACAAGCAGTCACGGCTTGCACTGGATGAATGGGATTACTTGAGTGGGCAATTTAGCTTGAGTGCATATGAGGCAACCCCTCCTGCTTATTCAGTGAGAGCCTTGGACTTGCTCGATGTGGAGATGTGCTCCGAATATTTGGACCAGCTGACAGTGCTTCTACAGTCTCCGTCGAGGATGATCACAGCTTCGCAATTTTTCAAAAGATATGCCGCCTTAACCGCTATTCCGCTGCTTTATGCCATGACCGTGTACAACAAGGGACTCGATTTATCTGCCGACAATTGCGCTCTCGCCTCTTCGCCTGGTCAATCCTGGCTCAAGAATGTCAGTCTTTCCGATATGGATGTTACAATGCCCGAAGCTGGCGAACGGCCTATTTGGCGCGATGCGGTTATTTCATCACTTTTTGCAGAGAATATAGGGAAAATAATAGCAGTCATGTCTAGCGTGGCCAACGTACCTAAATTGATACTATGGGAAAATGTTGCGGTTCGTGTGTACTCGTTATACGAGAAACGAATCGGGGTAACCGAAGAACAACCTGAGCCATTCCGCGCAGACTTCGAGTATCTGATTCATCAGGCTCCTGGCGCATTATTCGGGGAAAAAGAAAATCCATTAGGCCGCTTTTATCGTAAAGCGACTACCTCATCCGTATCTACAACACCCCTACGGGTTCGCCAAACTTGCTGCTTCTATTATGAGGTCTCCAGTATCAAGGAATACTGTACGACTTGCCCCAAGTTGCTGGTTTAAGTTACGTAAGATTCTTAATGGCATTAACAAACAAAGCGCCTCCTTGTTCCTTGGGTGGCGCTTTGTTTGTTGTTCATACTACTCAAGGGGATTATCGCTTGTTATAATGGTTATAATTCTAGACAGGAGGGGACTTGAATGCAGTTTGAGAAGCTGAATCATCAGCTGGCTCAAGTAGACATGTCGGCGGCCGAGCGGATTAAAACATATTTTCAATTCGTCTGCGATCGTTATTCTGTCGGTTTGAACTTGCACGACATCGCTGGGCTTAGCGAAATGGATAGCTCGCTATCCATCGTATTCTCACCTTATCTATATCACAATAATCCCTTCTGTAATTACGTGAAGAGGTTTGAGGCTACCTTTCAAGCATGTGCCCGCAACAAAGCAGTATTATGCCGTATGTGTACAAGGTCAGCCACACCTTTATACGGCTCTTGTTATATGGGTATTGAAGAACTAAGATTCCCTATTCATTGGAAGGGACGATTGCTTGCCTTCCTGTGTGTTGGACAATTCAGCACAGATCTCGAGGCCGCCTCACAACGTCTAAAGACGCAGGCAGCCAAGTATGGCTTAAATGCAAATGAACTCGAGCAACGATTTCTTGCTACCACTCGTCCACTCGATCTTAATATCGGGGAATTGCATGCCCATATCGGGATGCTGACCCAATACTTGATTCTTCTTTACGAAAATTTCCTGTTAAACACCCATCACGGACAAAGCATGGATCAGCGCGCTGAAGCTCATCAACGAAGCTTTATCGTGAGTCGAACCCTTCACTATATTAAAGAAAATTTTACCTACCCAATCACATTAAGTGCTCTGGCAGGTATCAGCTTCTGCAGCGAAACTTACCTAAGCCATCTATTCAAGGAAACAACCGGGTCAACGATCACCGAATATATCAAAGAATTAAGAATTCAAAAAGCAAAAAACTTGTTAGATATCACGACCTACTCGATTACTCTTATCGCACACCAGTGCGGCTTCAATGACTCTAATTATTTCTCCAGAGTGTTCCGTCAGCAGACCGGCATGAGCCCGAAGCAGTATAGAGGGCGGACTAGTGATCGTATTTAAGTAAAAAGAGGATGTTCCAAAAGTCAATTAGACTTTTGGAACATCCTCTTTGTTTCGTTCACGCGTTTCTTCCCTTGCGCACAATTTTTGTGCGCTAGTGTGCGATGGTCGAACGCGTTACTTCCCTTGCGCACAATTTTTGTGCGCTAGCGTGCGACGGGCGACTGTGTCACTTCCCTTGCGCACAATTTTTGTGCGCTAGCGTGCGACGGTCGAACGCGTTACTCCCCTTGCGCACAATTTTTGTGCGCTAGCGTGCGACGGGCGACCGTGTCACTTCCCTTGCGCACAATATTTGTGCGCTAGCGGTCGAATGGGGAGTCACCCTACGTTCGCAAGCGTCAGCATGGTTCATGCTTTTTTATTCATACACGCTCTTACCATTATCCTCGACCAGCAACAGCTGCTTCACGGGCACCATGGATGGCTCGGGCACGTAATATTTAAAGTAATTACTACTGATGTCACCTAATAACTGACGTTGTATCGGATTAGCTCCTTCCAGCAGTTCATCCGAAGCCTTATGGTAGTCGATAGGACGCATCCAAATTGGGCTATATCCCATAAACAGTTGGCGACGCGTATGCTCTGAACGGTTCGGCGCGCCGGCATGCCACAAATTTTGACCGAAGATAAATACATCACCAGGTTTACCGCAAACCTGAACTTCACCGTCCAAGGGAACATTCACATCTCCCTGTACAGGTTTGTATCCTGGTTTATTGTGACTGCCTGGGATGATTTTGGTGTTTCCTCGATTAGGTTGGCTCATGTCACTTAAGATATAGCAAGCTTTTACATAGTACAATGAAGTCAAACCTGCGATGGAAGGGAAATGCGGATTAGGTCCATCTTGGTGCCAATCAATGAAACTGGCTGTTCCCGTTTTCTGATCATTCGGATTAGGCTTGCGCACGGTCAGATGGGAAATATGCAACTGTATATTGTACCCCAGTATGTTAGCCATTAACCTCGTTACAGTAGGCTCATCAATCAGAGAGAGAAACTCCTTGTCTCTAGCTACCGAATGATACCAATTATAACTTAAGCTCTCCTCTTCCGCTGATATCAACCGATCCACCGCTGAATTGAGAAGTTCTACCTTCTCTGCACTAAGTACATTGCGTAAAATGACATAACCATCTGTTTGAAACTGTTGAACCAATCCTTGAATATCTAGTGTTTGTTCTACCATAAGAGTAAGTCCTCCTTCAATTAGATAGCCTCATTTTACCGCGATGTTTCCCCTACTTACCTTCACATTGTTTCGAATTATTAGCATTATTTTTAAGTAAAATAGCCTCTCATTTAAAAAAATGAAAGAGGGTGTCCCCCAGCATTCAGGAGGCACCCTCTATGAAATCATTTTCTTCAATTATTCCTTCCAAAATCAATCTCTACCTTGCCGATTTGCGGGTTCCACGGATTTAAGCTTGTGTTGCGGAATACAATCTTTAGATAAGTCAGCCCCGATGGGATGGAGGAGGATTGATAGACGATCTTACTCCAGTAGGTGCTATCCGGTAGCTGTGGTCCAAAGTTGATTTTTTCCATGGAAAGCTGCTGATAAGTAAGTCCATCCGCCGATCCGTATACGCTAAAGTCAACCGTCGGTTCTCCTTGCCAGAAGTAACTCGTAATCTGATAGGAGGTCATTTCGAGTGGTGTTCGATAGACAATCGCTTCTTCCGTGCTCGTTCTCCTCGTGAGTCGCCCCGCATCTCCGTACATCTTATCACTATTTGCCGTGTCAATCTTCATATCGGTTCCGTTCTTATACAGCAGATTAAATGAATTGAGTTCATCGGTCAGTCTGCCTGGGATAACGACAATGGCCTTCACTGACTTCCATTCGTAAATCGCAGTAATCTCCGCAAGCCCGCTGCTTACAGCAGTAACTAAACCAGTAGCGCTCACGGTAGCAATCGCTGGATTGGAGGAAACATAACGCACACCATTGGTTACAGGACCTAGCAATTGGTTATTGTACACAGCCGTTACAACCGATTGGTGGGTTTGCCCTACCGCTAACTCGTAGGAGATGCTATCCAACTGGAGGGACGAAACGGTCTCCACAGGAACACCAAGCTTCAGTTTCGCTTTCATTGTTTTTCCGGCAGCTTTATTCACATAAACACTCAATTTAATCGTTGGATAAATTTGCGTAATCGTCACGTTGGGATCAGCGGATAGAACAGCTGCCGCTCCTTGATCCACCTCGATCTCAAGACTAGCAGACTGCGCTTGGGTCGGATCAGAAACGCCGATTTCAAGCTCATCTCCCGTCTGCCGAACCATGACGGACGACTTGCCGGATGCCGTGATGCCTCCCGCTGTCTGTACGGCGTCATTCCAGAAATTCGCTGCGGTAATCTGCAACTTATGATCTCTCACAGCCTGAACTGCCGAACTGTTCACGAGAATGTCGACGTCTGGGTTAGCCGCATATTGCCCTACCTGAGCCGCTGTTTGATTCGGCAGAAAAACATATTCGTACGCTTGGTTCGCTGGATTCACACCGTGATCAAGCCAAATCGTTGCATAATTCCGTGTAATCGGATCTGCGGTGCCATACATCGCATTCAAGCGACTCCAAGTGCCTGTTCTCGCTTCCCTTAGTCCGTTGACCATCGTCGGCTGCGGGAAGTAATAACCCCCTGTTCCTTCGAGTTGAATCCAGTTAACTCCGTTCATTTCCTCCTGCCACCCCAAAGTGGAAGGCTTCACTGTGCCGTTAACCGTAAGCGTTTGATTACCTGTTGCATTCAGCATCCGATTGTCGACAATCGTTTCAATGGTACGGTTATCAGACGATTGAATGCCTGCACCAAGTGCAACGATTTCGTCATCGAACATAAACCACGACTTCTTAGCTGTAAGCGTCGAATTGTAGGCTTTCAACTCCATACCAGAAGCACCAAACTGATTGCCTAGTTCTGATCCTCCTACCCAGTTATTCGGTGTATACTTATTCGCTTCGGACTGGTTCTCCGGTCGTACACGCGTATCTACCGTCGTTCCTGGCATGCGATACGGATTCACGGTCGGCCAGAAGCCATCTGTATATGGACTGCTATCGCCATTATAGAAGTACGTTGTGCCTTCTCCCGCATACCAACCCGTGTTGTTCTCGCCATTTCCTTGCTCATAGTTCAGAATACGGCTCGAATCCATCGCCAATCCGAAAGCATAATCCGTTCCTGTATGAACAACGCGATCCATGCTCGCATAATTTCGATGTGTCGCTGCTGCCTCGCGTGGCAGGATGGCCGCATTTTGAAGAACGTTCTTAGCTAACGGAATCGCGCCAAGCGGTAAATCTTTATACAAGCTTTGCGCCTCAGCTTCTCCTTGAATCCAACCCTTCACCATACGTTTAAAAGCAAGAGCTGACCGCTGCGGAGCAAACTCGCTCAATTTGAGAATTGCCGCAATAATATCATGGCCGGCATTCAGATCGGTCTTTTGCGGCCTGGAGATTTCTCGGCCTCTCACCATATCCATGACCGCTCCCTTGTACATGAGTGGTTCGAAGCTGTCAAACACCGTTTGAAATAGAAACTGCTTCGAGGTCTGATTCAAGTCCCATTGCGACTGATCGAGCAAGTAGACCAAATCACTTATGCTGGCGAGTAAGGACTTTCCGTAGCCGCCTGTATAAGGATGCGCGACGTGAGCGATAAAGGAACCATCCACGTAGAAGCCGTCGCTAACCGTTACATATTTCAGTACATCTGCAAGAGCGTCTCTAGAAAGCATAAGTGCGTTACTATCTTGCGTTACGATGCCTCGGACCGCGACCGACGTGGCCCGCCATACTCGGTTAGCCCCTTCATCCGTATACCCGACGCCATTGGCAGGGGTCGGACAGGCATTTTCAGCTGCGTCCATATAATGCTTGCGCTGCTCAGCCGTCAGTTGGTCATACATCAGCACAGTGATATCCGTCACTTGCATTGGGGTAGCAATTTGGAAGTTGTAGAATTCATTATTGTACCCTTCAAGTGTCGAGGATTCATTGAACCAGTTCGTATACAACCAGTCCATCGCACCTGCAATGTCCTGTGCAAGCGTCTCGTTCTGGTACAGAGTGCTTCCTGGCGTTGCAAAGGCAATTGCCATGGTCCGTAGTCTGGCATAGCTCGTTACGACTGACGTGGAGTTTTGCGTGCTGAGATCACTCCAAATGGACGTACGCGTCGGCGTTGTAAGCATCGAACTCCACTGGGCTTGAGCCGAGTTCGTCCGTTTGGTGAAGGCCGCTGCTACATCGGCATCGTTTAAGTCCAGCGTGTTGCCGCCGATGAGCTGTGTTTTCCATTTATCTCGGAGCACACGATACGGATCCGTTACTTGCACCTGCAGGGAAGCGGTCTGACCTGCAAAAGTAATTTGAATCTGCGCCGTACCTTCCGCCAAAGCAGTTAGTTGGCCTTGCGCATTCACTGCAGCGACTTCAGGATGATCGGATATGTAAGCAGCCGTTAGGGTCACATCGTGAACCGTCGTATCTTGCAAGACCGCCGTGGCATGCAGACTGCGGTTTTGCTTCACTTCCATCTGAAGGCCCGAGGCTTCATTGACCTGAAGAGATTGCATTTGCGCTGGTGTCACCACGACGACTGTCGACTGTGCGACTTGCCCTTGATAGGTGGCAGTAATCGTTGCATTGCCTGCCTGCGTGGCGTTTATTACGCCCGTTGATGCATCAACGGCAACGACTTGTGGAGCTGATGAGCTGTAAGAAGCTCCGTTCGTAACCACTGCGGTCGTTCCTCCTTCATAAACAGCTTGCAGAACAGATGAATAGCTTGATCCTGCCGCCATGTAAAGCTGATTTGTGCCAAATTGAATATGATCCAGTCGCTTGCTGACTGTTACCGGCACCGTTGCCGATTTTCCTTGATAAATGGCGGTGATCAGGGCGGTACCGATATCCACGCCTGTCAGTTGTCCCGTACTCGCATCGATGGAAGCGATGCTCGAATTGGACGATGCGTAGACAGCTTCGGCAGGAAGCGCCGAAGAGGAGCCATCCGCAAGCACCGCGTTGGCGACCGCTGCCGTTTGCGAACCGCTGTTTACGGCATACGCTGGTTGAGCGAACGCAATGGAGCTTACCTGCGGCACTACGGCCGGGACCTCGATCAATTGGATATCATCGATATAATGTTTGCTGCCCGCTACAGCTGCTGTTGTATCGGATAGATAAATCGTCACGTTGGTATACACGCCTGAGTTGAATGTGCCACTGGTGTACAATTGCCAAATCGGATTCGCATTATTGGTTGTCTGTACACGGCTATTGCTAAGTTCCACCGCTGCTGCATCATTCCTAGCGTAGACGCGAAACCCGCCGCCGCTCTTGGCGTAGAAGCTAAGTTTGTAGTTCGTATTCGGCAGCACGGGAATATTCACTTTCTTGGAATTGCCGAAACTGGCTTGCGAAGTGAGTCTTAATGATTTGCTTCCCGAATACTTCTCCTCGGTAACGATCGCAGAAGCAGAACCTACGCTCCATGCGGTTGCATCCTGTTCAAATCCAGGATTAACGAGCGGGTTGACGGTCACCACAGCGCTAGCCGTCTGACCTTGAAACAGCGCCGTTACGTAAGCGTTTCCAGAAAACAAAGCTGTTGTAACGACACCTGCGTTATTCACGGTCGCCACGGACGGACGAGAACTGTAGTAGCTGGAACTTGCCGTCACATTCGCTTCACTGCCGTCCGCGTATTGGGCGGTAACAACAGTCGCGTGCGTTTGATTCCCAGACAGCGAATAAGCATTCGAGTCCAAACGAATTGAAACCAGTGCAGGACCCGAGCTGGCTTGAGCGGCAGGAGTTCTCCACGTTACTCCTGCTAGCTGAACCAATAAACAAAGGATGAGCATCACAGCGCTTGCGGGCTTGCTTCTCATTAAATTCCCTCCTATTTGCTATGAGAGTAGTATGAAAATTGCTTTTCAACTTAGTTAAATGCGGACCACTGTCTGTCAGACAATGATCCGCTCTATTCACCTTATTTCCCTAATCTTTATTTCCCTGCTTGTTTTTGCTGTTGAACTAAGAGGTCGTAAACATCTTTGATGGAGACCGCATTCGTTTTATTTTGCTTATACCAGTTGTTGTAGAATTCGTCTACCTTGTCTCCGCCAGCCTTAGTCCATGTACCCTGAATGTTCGTAATCACACTATCCGCGGAATAGTTGCCTGTCACGACGGATTTTTTCAACTCATCGTCAAAGTTCACACTAGCGACAATAGTATTTAGCTCAGAAGGCAAGGATGGCAAGCTTAGATCAATAACCGAACCTGGCATTGGGTTGCTTGGGTTCAAGTAGATTTTGCGAGCTGCTTCAATCAACTTTTTGTATTCCATTTGCGTCGCGTTGTTAGCATCAAGCAGATCTAGTACCGGATCACACTTCATCATGGATTCTTCGCTAACAAGAATAGAGTAATCGGCATTCCAGCTGCGTTCTGCTGTGTTCTTCGCAGCATCTGTTGGAACCGGACAGCCATTGGCATTCGGCTTATAGTGCTCGCCTTCCGTTCCCCAACGAAGCGTCTTCACCGTTTTCTCAGTGTTCAAGTAGTCGATGTATTGCATGACCGCTTTCGGATCTTTCGCTTTCGCATTGACAACACCAGCCATCGTGAACGGCGTATTGATTGCTGGGCTGAATTGGCCGTTCGGCGTGCTTGGCAGTGCAATTGGCGTCACTTGTGCATTCGGGTCATTCTTTCTCAATGATTCGAATACACCTTGTGCTTCGCTGCGCTGTGTCATATAAAATCCGAGCTTACCGTTAATAAAATCACGTTTCGCTTTATCCCCGTTCTGATCGGTCAAGAAATCCTTATCAACGAGGCCGCCATCGAATAGTTGCTTCTTAAAGGCTGTTGCTGCTTGCATGTTTTTCCATGACACAGAGAAAGCACTGTTCTGATCTTGATAGTTCGTGTTATACGGTACACCAAACATATAATCAGCAACTTTCCAGTTCAAGAACCCGCCAAGTGCCATGCCGTACGTATCTTTCTTGCCGTTTCCGTCAGGATCTTGTTCGACGAAAGCTTTCGCGATTTTCAACATATCCTCTGCTGTCTTCGGCGCTTCTAGGTTCAACTTCTTCAGCCAATCCGTACGTACCCACAGCATCCAGTTGATATCACCTTGGCGTACAGCGCCGATGTCGTAAATTTTACCGTCCGCACGGGTACCGAGCTTTTTCAGAACCGGATATTTCTCCAACTGCTGCTTATAGACCGTGCTGTATTTATCAATCATATCGTTTAACGGCATTAATTGTTTACTTTCATACCAAGTCGAACGGTCAGGCGCATTATAGTCGACGATAATATCTGGCGCGCTTCCCGATGCGAACAGCACGTTTAATTTATCAATCGTTTTGTCCCGAGGCACAGGTACGATTGTAAGATCAACAGGGCCATTTTTGTTCATGTAGTCAACCCAACGATTTTTTTCAAAGTTACCTTCCTCCGCAGGAATTTTAGCCCGATCGTAGACAGTGATCGATACTTTTCCTTTTGCCGCTGGCGTAGCAGCACTTGAAGTAGAAGTTGATGTCGTTTTTTCCTCTTTCGCACAGCCTGTCAGAACCATCCCAATTGCTGCTGTTGTAACTAAACCTGCGTACACCCATGTCTTTTTGTTTTTCATACGAACCCTCCTGAAATAAATGTGATTAATCATTCATGTGGTTTACCCTTTTATCGAACCGACCATAATCCCCTTAACAAAATACTTCTGTAAGAACGGATACAAGATCAGCATAGGGACAATCATAATGAAAATACTTGAAGCTCGAATCGCTTCTGGGGTAATCATCTGTACCTGATCAGGCTGCACTTGATCCATTTGACGTGAGAAACTGTTCGCTACCATCTCTTGAACCATAACGGCCATGTTCTTCTTGTCGCTGGAATTAATATAGAGCATGACATTCAAGAAAGAATTCCAATGTCCGACGGCATAAAATAAGGTGAGCGCAGCCAGTACGGGCATAGACAGTGGCAAGATAATTTGAAGAAGGAGTCGCGCTTCGCTTGCTCCATCGATTCTCGCTGCTTCTTCGACTTCGTCGGGAAGCGTTTCAAAAAACGTTTTTAACACCAACATGTTGTATACACTGATAAGCGAGGGCAGCCAAAGCGCCCAGTACGTGTTCACGAGTCCTAGATTTTTCACCAACAAGTAGTTGGGAATTAATCCTGCGTTGAACAACATTGTAAACAGAATCAACATGGTATAGAATCGCCGGCCTTTAAATGCTTTTTTGGCCAACGGATAAGCGGCTAGAACGGTAAAACCCATATTTAAACAAGTACCAAAGACGGTAATGACGATGCTGTTCCAGAACGCTTTGCCAATACCTGTACCTTCAATAACAAGTCGGTAATTATCCAAATTAAACCCGACCGGCCACAATCCCACCTTGCCTGAAACGACGGCTTGTTCTGAACTGAAAGACACGGCCAACAGATAGATTAATGGGAGTATGCAGATAAAACCGATAACGCCCATCACCGCATAATTGACGGAGTAGAAGATCCGTTCCCCAGATGACTGTTTCATGTGATCTCCCCCTTCACCATAATCCGTGATTAAACTTGCGTGCAATTGTATTCGCCGTTAACACCAAGATCAGTCCAACAAGCGATTGGAAGAACCCAAGTGCTGTCGTCAAACTGTACTTGGCCTGACCCAAGCCGATGGCGTAACTCCAAGTAGAGATAACACTCGCAATATCCCGAACGCTAGCATTTTGCAGGACATAGATCGCGTCAAATCCGACATCCATCACATGCTCTAAGGATAAGATCATCATGAGAACAATGACGGGCATGATACCAGGCAGTGTAATGTGCCAAATTTGTTTCCACTTGTTCGCCCCATCCAGAGAGGCAGATTCATACAAACTGGTGTCGATGCTGCTCAGTGCTGCGAGATAAATAATAGATCCGTATCCCGCTTCCTTCCAAATATGAGAGCCTAGAAATACGGCCAGCCAAGACCCTTCGTTATATAGGAATGCGTACGAATGTCCCGTCAAGCGCTCCAAGAGGTTATTCACGATGCCGTGCTCTTGCGCTAACAGCAAGACAACAAATGAACCCACGATAACCCAATTCAGAAAATGAGGTAAATACAGAACGGTTTGTACGGTTCGTTTGAAGAATTGTGCTTTCATCTCATTCAGCAGGATCGCAATGATAATCGGAAATGGAAACCCGACGACCACGGTCAGGAAGCTGATCATCAGCGTATTACGAATGACCTTCAACATATCTGGATTTTTAAATAACAGCTGGAAATTATCGAAGCCTACCCAAGGACTGTGCAAAATACCATCATGTAAGTTGTAATCTTTGAAAGCGAGTACGAGTCCACCCATCGGCACGTATTTGAAAAGTACAAAGTAGACCAATGCCGGTAAAAACATGACGAATAACCAGCGATCCTGACGTTTGGTCTTCTTCACTACCTGTGTGCTAGACGAAGATAGTACCCCTATCGCCTGTTTCACGTTGTCCATCCAATCCTCCCCTTGTTCACATTCTGTGTGTTGCGTGTTGTACCCTTATTAAAACGGCTACACACAGCCTTCGACAAGAGCTCATTTTCATGCTTTACGCACGATATTCTGGTTGGCAAGGATGAGGCGGATTTATGATTATAACCTAGAATTTTGTATAGTGAAAAAAAGGCCCAAACAGCGCTCCATTCCTAACGGAATCGCTATTTGGAACCTTATTCGCACAGTTATCTGCCTCCAGTACTACTCGCTTTTTCCTAACTTGCGATAATCCCCTGGGGTAATCTCTTCAATCTTTTTAAACATCCGGATGAAGGATAATGTATTGTCGTAGCCCACCTGTTTGGCGATCTCTTGAATCGAATCATGGGAGACATTCAACAGAACTTTAGCTTGCTCAATTCTCAAACCTGCCAAATACTCCGTAAACTTAATGCCAATCTCATCTTTAAATAGCTGACTGACATATTTCGTGCTTAGATTAAAATGTTCACTCAATAGATTCAGTGATAAATTAGAATCCCCGTAATTGGCATCAATATACGCCTTAATGCGTGGTGCCGTAGAATGCACGTTGCGTCGCTCACGTAATTCCTTCAGTTGATCGTCTGTTCGCTCGAGCCAATTGTAATAACGACTCATCGTCACTTCGACAGTCTCCAACTGACCAATCTCAGCCTGCAGCTGAGGAAAAGCCGTTTCTTCCCAGTATCCTCGGTATTCGGGCAGCATTTCCTGAAATGCCGCATTCCATTGATAGTTCATATAATCCACGATCATCCGTAATTCTTGACGGGACATCGTATCTTGCTTCATCGACTCCGCCAAACGACGGAATAACGGCTTCCACTCCGCATTCCCTTGCTTAAATTGACCAGCAATGACACGAATTTCATGATAGTGACCATAAGCCGCTTGGCTGTTCACTTTCACTTCACTGGAGGAAATGACTTGGTCTGCGCCTAGCACGATTTTGTAATCGAGCGCATGCATCGCTTCCTCATAGGATAACGAAACTTCGCTCACATCCGTAACGTCACTGCCAATTCCGACGGAAACCGTAAATTTCAAATGATTACGGATCCATTCGTTGAGTTCCCCGGCAATATGAGCCGCAATTTTGCTTCGATCCTGCGGATTCTGTGTATCCGGCAACACCTGTATCGCCGCTCCTAGACGCGTTGCATCCATCCACGCCATCCAAATCCGGCAACCGTGCTTGTCCGCGATTTCTTGCAACGCATTTTGCACGACAAACTTAAGCAAAATTTGATCGCGATAATCATATAACTTCGTAAACTCCGTATATCCATCAATACCGATGGCCATCACATGCCAATAATCATACGCGTCTGGACTTTCGAGAAGACTAGCCTCCAGCCGCCAATCCTCATCGGAGAACATCCGGTTTCCGGTCAGCAAATCATGGATGAAACGCTGACGGCGATACGCCACTCCTTGCGCTTGTTGTTGTTGATAGTCATTCGACTGCTCGATGAGACTCGTAATCGCCTTATCCAAGAACTGCAATTCGTCCTGCCCCTCCGAAACTTGGAATAACTTGCTTTTAGAGGAAGAAGAACTCTCTAGCTTGTCCATAATGGCTTTTAGCGGCTTATAATTGCGCCTAGTCACAAATACGATCCACGCAATACCGCTCAGAATCGCCAGAAGAATGATCACTAGCCAAATCAGCGGGATTGTTGCAAACAATTTAAACGTACCACCGTCGTGCAATCCGCTCTCGATCTGCCAGCCTGAATAGCTCGAAACCAATGTAGTCAGCGTTGTTGTGTGCTGGATTTCGCTTTCCTTGACGACCTGATTCCCTGCTTGGTCTACAATATCTACATAACTAAATTTAGAAGCTGACATGTCCTTTACTAAGCTGGCAATTGCTTTCACGTTGATGTTCACAACGACGAACCCTTTTTCCCCCGTCAGCAGCGGCACACCCCTAACCAATGACACAACGGAATTCACAGGTGCATCGTCGGATTGCTTAAAAGAACGAACCGGTACCCAGCCTGGTGGAATGCCATCCTGTAGGAGCTTGCGAATAAACGTATACTCCGTTGAATCGCTTGCCTGCATGAGAGAATCCTTCATCAATACAGACTGATCAGTTGCCCTATATAAATATAAAGAGTCAATCTCAGGAATGAGTGAGGTCAGCTCTCCAATTTTTTTAGAAGGAATGAACTGCGAGTTATATCGATCTTCCGGTGTATTGTAAAAAAATAAGTGAGCGCTTTCATCATTGTTGAATGCATTAACAACGAGCTGCTCGACTTTCTTTAACGTAAAATCAACCGTACTCAATACTTGTTCCGTATAAACGCGATTCGCTTGCTTGGCTTGGTTCGAAGAGATGTTATTCACCATATAGAAGAATACAAACGACAGCACGAAAGTCACTAATATCAATACAGGAATATAGGATAGCAGTAAGCGATTAAACCATTTTTTTGTCATAATTCGTTCCCCTATGTCTGTATTGTCGATGATAATACTCTACACAAAAAGGGAATATTCGTCTAGTTCCCATCGAACTATTAGAATATCCCCAACGAAATCATGTTTCAATATTCTTTTTTCCTGAATGTTATCAAATATCCCTATGAACGTACATTTCTGACTTTTTGCTTATGGGTACGAAAAATGTAGGAATAATCAACTATTCTCGAACGCTTCCGGTACTGGTTTATTGTGAAATGCTTTTATATCTTGCAACGGAGGAAGTCCGAAAAGCCGGCGGTATTCCCTGCTGAATTGAGCAGGGCTCTCGTAACCGACTTCTAGCGCAGCAGCCGTGGCGTTCGTGGAGCCGTTCAACATGAGGCGTCTCGCTTCCTGAAGACGTAGTTGCTTCTGATATTGCAGAGGAGCGATCGTCGTGACAGCTTTAAATTTATGATGAAGTCCTGAGACACTCATTTTGGACGATCTCGCCACCTCTTCGATGGTAAAGGTCCTGTTGTAATTCTCCTTAATCCAAGCAATGGCTCGACTAATCCCCTCGTTCTGCTGGTCCATAAAGACCCTTTGGACAAACAGATGACCATAATCTCCCGTCAGCAAGCGGAAAATCATCTCACGCTTAATCAGAGAAGACAAAAAGCGGACTTCCTCTTCAGGTTTACTTCGCAGTTCTAGCAGCCGGATGAATAAGTGCTGCAAGTGTTCATCGGATTTACCTACGTAAGCAGCAGGGCCTAACTTTCGGTCTGGCGGCTTTACGCTGATCCCCGTATCCGTTAGGACAGAAGCAATTTCTTCCCCCGTGAGGTCAATTCGCAAGCCCAAATATGGCGATTGCCACTTAGCACCGACGATTTGACCAGAGGCCGGTATATCCATTAACGATACTAAATAGTCTCCCGTGCCATAATAGATCGTGTCCTGACCGAGATGAAGCTTTTTTGACCCTTGTAGAACTAGGCAAAAAGAAGGAGTGAGTACACCGGGCATAATCGCCGTCGGCCGGTTACGCCGGACCAGCGAAAAAAAAGGTATGGACGTCTCATTCCGCCCCTCCGCAAGATCAAGCGACTCCACCACATGTAATAATTCTGCCAATTTCGTCTGCATAGTAACATCCCTCCATCCTTTTCCCCTTCCTATTATACCCCCTTCCCCTAAGAGTGCCAACCCGACTATCCATCTACAAAGGAAATTCTAATTTGCAGTATTGAGCAATTTTTAGGCAGAAACGAGCTACTTCCCGTTGCAAATTCACGGCATAATAGCGTTATAACGTGAAAGGGAGGTCTTCCTCTTGAATTTGAGTGAACATTCGAAACGAATTATTTTGATTATGATCGTCGCCTGTCAGTTAATGATGGTGCTCGACGCTTCCGTATTGGTTACAGCGTTACCCGAAATTGGACGCACGCTGCATCTGTCGACAACCGCTTTGACTTGGGTGCAAAACGCATATATTTTGGCTTTCGGTGGATTCTTGTTGTTAGGAGCTCGCGCGGGGGACATACTAGGGAGAAGAAAAACCTTTAGCGTGGGGATTGCCTTGTTTTCTCTAGCTTCTCTGCTGGCCGGCCTGGCCCCGTCCGCTTCACTGCTGCTCGCTGCTCGCGCAATGCAAGGACTGGCGGCAGCGATGGCGACGCCATCTGCGCTCGCCCTATTGTCGGTCAGCTTCTCGGAAGCTAGAGAACGATCAAAAGCAATCGCGGTATACAGTGCTGTAGCAGGAGCCGGCGGCAGCGTCGGTTTGCTCATTGGCGGCATGCTGACAGATCTGATCTCTTGGCGCGCCGGGATGTTCCTCAACGTGCCGATCGGCATCGCTCTGCTTCTTATGGTACCTCGCTTTATGCAGGAGACAGCGTCCAAAGCGGGCCGATTAGATATCTTCGGAGCCTTGACGTCGGTGATCGGCATGACAGCGCTGGCCTTTGGCTTTGTTCAAGCCGCGTCTGCCGGCTGGGAATCGCCCGAGGTATGGGGCTCGCTTGCTATCGGAGGTATCTCACTAGCGGCTTTCGTATGGATTGAAGCACGCGCCAAAGAGCCGATTACACCACTCCGCCTTTTTGCAAGCCGAACACGATCAGGAGCTTATCTAGGTAGGTTGTTGCTTTTGTGTGGAAATTATCCGATTTTTTTCTTTGTTCCGCAATTTCTTCAGCACGTGCTTCATTTCAACGCTTTGCAAGCTGGACTTGCGATCATGCCATTTACGATCGTTCAGTTTGGGATGATGTACGCCATGCCTTCGCTCGTAAATCGGTTCGGGAACGCTAGAATATTGATCGCTGGATTGATCATCGCCATCATCGGAACAAGCTGGCTGAGCCAACTTTCAGCTGATTCGAGCTTTCTATCTCATATGTTGTTCCCTCTACTCATTATGGGCTGCGGTGCCGGGATGATCTTCCAACCCTTAACGACGTTGGGATTGGCAGGCGTTGAGGCCAAAGACGCGGGAGCAGCGTCAGGGCTCGTCAATGTTGCACATCAGACAGGCGCATCGCTTGGGCTTGCGGTTCTGATCGCCGTATTCGAGATGGTGAACCGGTCAGCAGCTCCTTCGGATGCGACTTTTGCCCATGCGGTCTCCATCTCACTCGTGGGTTCAGTCGTTTTCCTGTCAGCATCGCTTCTGACGGTCTTAATCTTGCTTTTACCAGCGGAGAGGGCGAAGCGCGCCTTCGCGGCTGAAACGCGGAAGGCATCCTGACGCTTTCATGCTTCCTCTTGAACGAAACAAAGTGCCGCCCCTCAGTCCATGACTGTGGAGACGGCACCTTATTTCGTTTAGTCCTTTTAGATATTCATTAAAGAAGAAAGAGATCAAGTTGCTCTACGTTACTGGCTTCTGATTTTGTTGGAGTTTCCTCATTCTTATTATTCTCAAGTGTCGGAGTTGAAACAGCAACATCCAGCTCTTCAACAACTTCAGTACCCACTTCAACAGGAGCACTAATGAGGGAGTATAAAAAGGTTTGAGAACACTGACTGCACATGTAGGGATAGCCTCTCTTTATTTGGAGTGCTAAAGCCATACGATCTTCCAGACTTAATTGATTAGATTGCGCGCATTGACCACATAGAAATTGTTGCAGAATAGACACCTCGCTTATGCAATCAATTATATCATAATCCTGCATTTCCGCCCTCTAAATACACTAGGATTCAGACCTACACAACTTGAATAACAAGCTTCCCAGCAAACATGCCTTCAGCGTAAGCTGATAAGATGACTCGTCCCTTACCACCCGTTAATCTGAGAACTGTACTGACACAGCCCCGGTACATATGCATCCAAGGATTATCATACGTCTCGCTCGAGCATAGATCGCCATTGTCAACACCAACGATTTCTGCGGGACCCGTTACCGCAAAAGTGACTTTTGCACTTTCACGAAATACTGACGTTCCTTCCTGATCTACGGCTCGAACCGTGAATAACTGCTGATAACCTTCCTTGGCTTCCACACGGATCTCCTCCGTGTCAAAAGCAAGTCTCACAGCTGGACCGGCCGTTTTCAACTGATATTGACACGTCTCTTCCCCATTTATAAAGCCTCTCAGCGTAATAGTCCCTGGGAAATAAGGCAGGTACCCTGTAATCATTCGATTGGGATACGCAGATGGCTTCTGCACATGGAACTGTTTCCCGTTCAACTCCAGGGTCACTTCCTCACAATTCGAAGCAATCATATACGGAATGACGGTCTTATTGAATTGAGGGAAATTCCAATGACTCGCATAGCGAGGCGTATCCCAATGTTCCTTCGCCCCTTCATCTTGCAACGAGTAGTCCATCACGGCTAGATAGACCATCGGTTTCTCAGACCAATAACTTTCATATAAATACGATAGCGGCTTCCGCTCATTGTTCGTCGAGAATAAGGAGCCCGCCCATCCTTTGGCTGGATATCCCATCGATTCACCGAGATAATCAATCCCTGTCCATAGCATACCGCCGATGACATAATCATGTTTTTCGACGTCCATCCAAGGCACTTCATCGCTAAAGTTTTGCATCTGATCCGGGTGCCCTCTAAAGAATTGGTAAGTCTCCGAACCCAGAATTAATTTATCCGGCATCGCCTCATGAATGGCAGGGTACCACTGCTCCTGATAATTGCAACTAAGTACATCGACATGCTCAGCAATCCTGCGGATGCGCTCGACTCGCTCGTCATTATTATAAATTTCCGTATCACTGACTTCATCTACAAATTGTTGAATATCCTTGACCTGAGATAAGTCAACCTCACTCTCATATTTAAAATGCGGGTTCATCGCATAGGAGACAGGTCGCGTATCATCAAGAGTAAGCAGATGTTCTTTCAGCATTTTCAGAATGTTGATCATGGATGCCTGCCCTTGATGTTCTACCTCGTTCCCAACCCCCCATATGAAAATGCAGGGATGGTTCCGGTCTCTTTTCACCATCGCTTCTAAATCATGCTGCCATTCCGTCTCAAAATATCTGCGATAGGAACCTCCCGTCCACTTATCGAACGGCTCTTCATAGACAAGCAGTCCCAGTTCATCACAGATGTCCAGAATTTCAGAGGCTGGCATGTGGTGGGCTGTACGAATCGCATTGCATCCCATCGCTTTGAATTTAACGAACCGCTCTCTCCAAATTTCCGAAGGAACGGCAACTCCGAGACAGCTGGCGTCTTGGTGAATACATAAGCCCTTAATCTTAATCCCTTCACCATTGATAAACATCCCTTTACCGGCCTTCATCTCGATTTCTCGAACACCAATCCGCAATGCGTAGCTATCTAGGACACGCTCCCCCTCATAGAGAGACAATTCCACATGATACAAATGCGGGTAATCCGGACTCCATAATGCCACCTGAGGAATCTCAATATGGATCATCCCGTTATCCGATTCACCAGTCATTCGCACACGCTCATCCGAGATACATGCTTTGACCAAGGACTTGCTCCCTGTTGCGATGGTCACGATGCCCGTTTCACCTTGGATACTTGTTTTCACCTGAATGTCTTCCGGTTTCAGATAATTCCTGTTCAATTCAAGCAGCTTCACTGTTCTATAAATGCCTGCCCCCGAATACCAACGGTCCGCCGGGGTAGACGTGTTATCCACTTTCACCAGGATGAGGTTATCCCCTTCATGCACGTAATCTGTGATATCCAGCGTAAATCTGGAATAGCCATATTTTTGCCCGCCGACATCGACACCATTGACCCATACCGTACTATTCTCATAAACACCATCAAACTGCAGCTGATACACATAGCCTTCCTTCTTCTCTTTCAAATGAACCTGTCTTCTATACCAACCAATCCCCCACCGATCTTTGAATCCTTGAGCTAGCCCCTCTTTCATTGTTCGATTTATAGGTGCATGGATAGCCCAATCATGAGGTAAGTGTACGGGCTTAAAGTTGTGATCATGTGGCTCCAGTAATGTAAATTCCCATCCCGTCATCAATTCCGTTTCTTTGCGTGTCATGTGCATCTCATCCTTTCAGTCCAGTGGTACTAATGCCATCCACAATATAACGTTGGAAAATAAAAAATACGATAACAGGCGGAAGCAACGATAAACTAGCCATCGCGAACATCGCAGACCAATCCGTTTGCGAACTCGGATCAGCAAACATCCGCAGCGCTACGCTGACCGTATACATTTTTGGCTTTCCTAGATAAATCATCGCTTCATAGAACTTATCCCACGTCCAGTAGAATTCAAAGATCGCCGACGTAACAAGTGCCGGTACAATCAAGGGAATAATAATTTTGAGATAAATGCCAAATCGATTACAGCCGTCCATCTTTGCTGACTCATCGAGTTCATACGGAATGGTCCGAATAAACTGCATGATGAGGAAGATAAAGAACGCACTTCCAAAAAACGCGGGGACGACCAACGGAAGAATCGTATTGATCCAATGCATTTTATAAAAAATAATATATTGCGGAATCAGAATAATTTGCGACGGCAGCAGCATGGTCACCATCACGGTTGCAAACCAGAACCCTTTGAACCGAAATTTAATCCTCGCAAAGCCATAAGCAATGAGGGAACAAGATAATAGAGCCCCTAAGGTAGAAAGCAAGACGATCACAATTGTATTGGTAAAAAAGGTAGCGAAAGTAATCCCTGCGAAGCCTTTCCAACCACGTGCATAGTTCGCGAAGTTCCAGACTTGCGGCAGCAAGGAATGCGACTCAGCAAACACCCTGGCACTTTCTTTAAATGAACTAGCAATCATCCACACAACCGGATACAACGAGAGCACAGCAATGAGAACGCACAGAATCTGGAAACTTAGCTTAGGCAGTAACGATTTCCAAGTTGATGTCATTTCACTCACCCTTTGATTCATAATGAACCCATGAATTTGACGTTTTGAATACGATGGCCGTCAGAATCGCCACAATGACCAGCAGAATACAGGACAGGGCTGAGGCGTAACCCATCTCAAATAATTCGAACCCTCTTCGGTATACATACAGCTGGTAGAACAACGTTTTGTCCAGTGGGCCTCCGCCAGTGATGATCAAACCTTGGGTAAACGTCATGAAACCGCCGATAATTTGCATAATGAGATTAAAAAAGAGAACAGGACTTAGGAGTGGTAATGTAATCCGAAGGAATCTTTGCCAGCCGTTCGCACCATCCACGACCGCAGCCTCATAGTACGAAGCAGGAATGTTCTTGAGCCCAGCTAGGAAAATAACCATCGGCGATCCAAATTGCCACATGCTGAGCAGAATAATGGAACCTAATGCGGTACTTGGGTCACCTACCCACGAAATATCAGGCGTCTTGCCGAACAGATAACCAATTAGTGAGTTGACGGCCCCTTCTCTTGAGAACAACAGTCTCCACATGACCGCCACCGCAACGCTTCCCCCAATAATGGAAGGAATATAGAAGATCGTGCGATAAACACCGATAAAGCGATGCTTCGTATTGAGCAGCATGGCAATCGCGAGCGCTACGATCAGACGAGCGGGAATTGCAATTAGCACGTAAATGAACGTCACTTTTAGGGATTGGATGAATTTAGGGTCATGCGTTAATATTTCCATATAATTGTCTAACCCCAACCACTTCGGGGAAGATAACAAATCATATCTCGTAAATGAAAAGTAAAATAAACAAAGCAGTGGAACTAAGGTAAATGCTAAAAATCCGATAATCCACGGCAAAATAAACAGATACCCTGCCTTATTTTCAAAGTCTGAACGTGCTACAGTTTTACTCACTTCCCGTCACCTCTTCCGCGACTTACTTGTCAGCTAATTATTGCTCGCTATTCAAAAGGCAGCCGTATAGGCTGCCTTAACCAATTGCATAAACAAATTATTTCTTATTTTTATCCAAAATTTTGATGGATTCACTCTTCAGCGTCGCATAAGCTTGCTCAGGCGTCGTTTTGTTGTATAGGATCTGCTGTTCCAAATCCAACATCAGTTTCTCGATTTCCGTAGAGCCAGCTGGAGGCTGAGGGTCCATCGGTGAGCTTGCTTTGGCAACCTGATCGATATAGGCAGCTGTTACTTTTTGCGCTGGGGTAAAGCCGTCTTTGATGCCGTCTCTAACTTTGCCGGCCACCGGCATACCTCTCTCCGCATTCAACACTTTATTCGCGTCTACACTGTTAACGAAGTAAGAGATGAACTTCGCCGCTTCTTCTTTATTCGTAGAGTTCACTGGAATAGAGAAGTGATTTCCTGGACGCAGATCCATGGCTTTGGTCCCGTTAGGTCCTGGAAGTGGGATAAGTTTCAACTCCTTACCAGCCGCTTTGGAGATGCTCTCAAACTGATTGGTATAAATAATATTGACTGCTGCTTTCTTCTTGGCGAGATTGGACTCTTCTGGCGATTTGATCGAAAGGATGACATCAATTGGAGGAATCAAGCCGTCTTTGCTCCAATTCTTTTTCATCGTATAGAAGTCTACAAAGGTCTTTTCATCGAAACCAATCCCTGTTTTATCTGCGTATTGAACCTGTCCCATCTGCCTAGCATAATAAGGGAACATGAAATTTTCGCCAAGCAGATCGTCAGCGCCATACGCGCCTGTAACCGCCTTCAACTTGACCAAGTCCTTCCCAAGATCTTCCCACGTCGCATAGCCGTTTACTGGAATCGTTAATCCTGCTTTTTGATATGCCTCTGGATCTACAACCATCGCCTTGGCATTCACACCAAGAGGGATGCCATACAGCTTTCCTCCAAGCTTACCGCTAGACAAGGCACTCTCACTGATATCACTGACATCGATCAGCTTCTTCGCTACGAGGTCATCGAGAGGTGCAATTAAATTTTTATCCATGAACTGCTGCGTGTCGGCCGATCCTACATAGTATTGCAGCACATCGGGCATATTGTTTGTTGCCGCTTGTAGGGTAACCTTCTGCCAATAACCGTCGAATCCCTGAAATTCAGGTTGGAAAGTCACATTGGCATGGTCTTTCTTGTACATATCCAGTACTTTATTGGTGGCATCATGTCTAGGCTGAGATCCCCACCACAACACCCGCAACGTGCTATCTTTCGCGCTTGTCGTTTGGCTTGGCGTGCTCGACGACGTTGCCGCTGTTGTTGCTGCAGTACCCCCATCTTTTGTTCCGCTGGAGCAACCCGCTAGTGCCATTGTGACCGCCAAACTTGCCACGATTGGTGTCATCGCTTTATATTTTTTCATCTCAAAAACCCTCCTGTCATATACATTCCTGTGGGAAACTATGTGATCGATAACCAATGGTTATTTTCGGGCCCTGAGAATACCATTTGTCTTGCTTTCATCGTACTTCTATGGGGCTTTCGGGACAATGTAATAACTCGATGACCTCTATGCAAAAACTCTACTTCTTCCCCTCGCCCTTATCTTCGTGTTCGCAAACCTTCTTCCCAATTCCGTTTGTACTCCGATGGCGTGAACCCTGTATATTTCTTAAACACTTTACTAAAGTATGGCGTGTCTTCCCTGAAACCTGTTAACCTAGATATTTCGTACACCTTTAAATCTCCTGCTCGTTCAATGAAACGGATCGCCTGCTCCATCCTGCGTTCCAGCACATATTGCGAGAATTTAACACCAGTTTCTTTGGAAAATAATCGCCCCAAATAGTCCACGTTCATATAAAGCAGTTCTTTCCCAATCCACGTTAGGGATAACTCAGGGTTACCGAGATGTTCATCGACAATCTGAATGACAGACGCTATCATTTTATTCTGACTACTAGACGACTCTTGATAATTGGTTTTCGCCACCTCTATTGAAATCGAACGAAGGAACTCAAATGTCGCATGCAGCGTATCCAATTCTTGAAATTTAACGACCTGAAACATCTTATCAGAGGACGGAGGAAGCTGGCCCTGACGAATGACAATCATGTACAATTCCATACAGTGTGATTTAACCTCATTAATCTCCATGCGGTGTTCCTCAAAGACGTCTAAGAGAGACTGCAAGCGATGGGTAACATCATTTACATCTCCGGCCTTCACCGAGGAGGCGATTGCTTCAAAGGACGCATTAAAATCGACTTGCCAAGCAGCCTTCGAGGTCACTTGGACATCGTCACGCGTAAGCATACATCCCTCTGTAAAATAAAACCGATAACGGAGCACGTCCTGTACCTCTTTGTACATACTGCGAATATCCGTGAACCCGCCAGCTCCGCTGACACCCATAAATAACTCTAATCGGTAGTAAGACTTATAGACATCTCGGACTTCATTTAAAATCGTCGCCATGTCCTCAAACACCATTGTTTGGATGAGAAGAAGTACACTGTCCTCAACAACCGTACTTAAATAGAGCTTCTCCGAAGTAAATAGATCTTCCGCAATGTTTTTTAAAGCGAACTTCTCCAGATAGCCGCAGCTCTCGCCAAACTGAACAAGTACCAGTTGAAACGACTGTGCCTGGATATGGAACATGGCCATAAACTCTTCGAAATCCCGCTGATTATACGTACCCGTTAAGGCAATATCTCGAAGGAACTGTTCTTTCACCTGAGGGAGCACCCGATAAAAATTATTGTTCAGCTTGGTAAAGAACTCACGTTCCCTGTTCGCATTGGCAATTTCCAGTTTTATTTCGCTCAAAACATCAATGATTTGAAGCTCATTACACGGTTTAAGCAAATAATGTTTAATACCATAGCGCATGGCCTCGCTCATATAGTCATACTCGTCATAGCCAGAAAGCACGACAAATACGGTATCGCTTCTCCGTTCCTTAATCTTTCCGATGAGCTCTAGGCCATTCATGACAGGCATCTTAATATCGGTGATCACGATATCCGGCATCTCTTTGTCCACCCATTCCAAGGCTTCGAATCCGTTCTTGGCAGCTCCAATCAACTGCAATCCGTGTTCTTCCCAATGCACCAAAGCAGCTATGCTGTCTCTGGATAACTTCTCGTCATCTACTAATAGCACCTTATACATCTGACACACTCTCCTTTGGCAGCTTAATCGTAACTGTAGTGCCTATCCCCGCCCTGCTCTCAAAATGAAGTCCCGCCGATTCTCCGAACATGAGTCGCAAGCGCTCGTGAATATTTTTGAGTCCGATCCCTGTTCCCTTGGAAGGAATTTCGAATTTCCTCAATTGTTCGAGGGCGATCTCGTCCATCCCTGGTCCGTTATCCGTGATGGATATGTCGAGCCATTCTTCCCTTTCAACGGCAGCAATCGTGATCGTGCAGTCTCCCAGCATATTTTCCAAACCGTGCTTAATCGCATTCTCGACAATTGGTTGGATGGACATTTTCGGAATTCGGTACCTATTGAAGCTTTCGTCGATATCGAGGAGGAAGTGCAGTTCACTCTCAAATCTTACCTTCTGAATACTCATATAATCTTGAATTAGTCCAATTTCCTCACCAAGGGTAATCACTTGCACATTATTGCTGATGGCGTTTCGCAGCAGTCTACTCAGCGCTTCCACCATCCTGGATATAGCCGCTTGTCCGCTGGTCCTTGCCATCCAATTGATTGAAGTCAGTGTATTGTATAGGAAATGGGGGTTAATTTGCGCTTGTAATGCCCTATATTCCGTATCCTTTAACAGCATTTGCCGGGTATAGTTCTCTTCGATCAATGTATCGATTCTTCTTATCATGATAAAAAATCGCTTTTGCAAATAACCGACTTCATCCGAGCGATCCGTGTCTAGGGAATTGGTGACAATCCATTCGAAATCACCTTTCTCTGCATACCTCATCTGCTGCGTCAAGCGTTCAATCGGCTTCGTGATCCCTCTGGCAAAGCCATAACTAATGGCAATGACCGTTATGAATAATAGAAATACGACCATAAGTAGAGCAAAACGCAAATCATTTTTTTTCTTGAAAATGTCATTGTACGAGAGGACACTGAAATAGGTCCAACCTGTTTCCTTCGAGGTCGTGTAGGCGATGAACGAGCTGAATCCACCTACTTTTTGAATGGTATACCCTTGTTTCGCGTCCATCATAGCCACGCTCGGCTGAAAGCCTTCATCGGATGTATAAATAGGTTGGTTACCTTTCCAGATATACAGATATCCGCTATCTTTGGTGACGATTTGATGCTGGCGCACAACAGAGTCGATATTCACTTGAAAAATAAGTGTACCCAGCGGCTCCAACAAATCTGAGCCTGTCGAACGTATCTCTCTTGCGGCCAGCAGATAAGGATGCGTAGCATCGGGATCTACCCACACGTTTCCTCCCTTAGCTTGCCTCGCTTTGATGAGAACCTCTTCCATCTTGTTCTCTTCTGGGATTTGTGCACTTTGACCAACCATCAGACTGTAGCCAGAATCATTCATAAAATGAATAGAAGAAATATGTTTTTCGGTCAGCATATAGACAAAAATTTTGTTTTTGAAATCGGTTAATGTCTGTGCCCGATCGTATTCATTCGTCATTTCCTTTACTTTAGAAAGCTGTTCTTGAATACGGGAATCCGTCGCAATCGTTAACGACAACTTTTCAATATTTCTAATTTCGTTCTCAATATCACCAATCGAATTATTGATGGTTTGGGCCGATTGCGCATATAACATTTCGTCATAAGCACGAAAAATGTACTGTAAACAAGACATGACAACTAGGCTAAAAAATATGATTAACAGCATCATAACGACCATCAGCTTATGTTTAATCTTCATATCCCGGAAGGATATACGACGAAATCGGTCCGTCATCGAGGCGCCAACTCCTTCAAAGAATAGTAAAAAGAGACACTGACCGCTTTATCGTCAGTATCTCTTCTTAGGTTATCTTATTATGAATTCTATGCCCATACAAAAATTCGTGTTTCGGTGGGTAATTTTCAGACTTTAGCTATGAAGCTTGCGTAAGAAGTGCTCAATGGCCTCAATCGATTGTTGCTGAGCTTCCGTCTCCACACCGTAACCAAATCCATGGTCAACACCGGGTAAAACGACAAGATGGGAACGACCGCCATGCTTCAGTACTTGCTCATGGAAGTTAGTCACTTGATCTAACGGGACAAGGGTATCCTTATCACCATACAATAGCAGAAAAGGAGGCTCGTTTCCAACTAATCGGTGCACAGGAGATGCTACTTGGTAAAGCTCATCGTTGGCCCCCAGCGGGAAGCCTAATAAATTCTCAATCGTTTCCCTTCGGTCGAACATCGTGACTACCGGGCAATAGCCGATCACGGCATAAGGTTTGGTGTCTCGATCATGCAGTTCTTCTACTGCACCCAGCAAATCGTCCTCCTGTATCGTTCCCAGTAGGCTCGCCAGGTGTCCTCCAGCTGAAGAACCCACGACGACGATCCGATCTGCATCAAAACCAAACTTCTCACTGGCAGTCTTCATATGCTGCATGGCCAGTCTCACATCCTCAATCTGAGCTGGAAATCTGAATTGCGGTACGAGTCTATAGCTTGCCGTGGCACAGATATAACCTTCACTTGCGAAATGGGCACAAACGTCGTGCCATTGCTCTTTATTGCCTTTATGCCAGCCACCGCCGTGTATGAACAAAAGAGCTGTTTGTTCCCTTGGTTTGAGCGGGATAAACCAATCCATTTTTCTATATTCAGTAAAATGATCGGAATAGCTGATGTTTAGTAACCTCTCCATGATCGAGCACTCCTCCATCTTAATAGTCAGAAATTACCCAACTAATTACACTCACTGTATCAACAATCGTTAATAAGTCCGAATTAGCCGATCTAAATCGCCCTACTCGACGCCCCCTCGCGAAAAATGGCCATTTAGTTGTGCAGATTCGGACTATTCATGCTTTTCCGCACGAAATTTCCGATTTAGTTTGGAAATATCGGACTATGAGAAAAACGTTCACCCCTAAGAGTGAACGCGACTACTTTTTAAATTCTTACAAACACGGCATCTCCAACAACCTCAAGCTCATACCCACGCAGCTTTACACCATTTTCTTCGGCCAAATGCTTGCCCGTCAGCAAATCGAACTCCCAGCCATGCCATGGACATCGTAAAATTTCACGATCCTTGCCATACGTATACTCGTATACCAACGACGGCATGCGCGTTCCGCAAACACCCCCCTCGCAGACTGGAGCCGCAGCGTGTGGGCACACGTTACGCCAAGCATACCAGCGTTCCCCGATGTGAAAAATTCCGAGCTCCATCCCTCTGACTTCCACAATTTTACGAGCACCTTCGGGTACTTCATCTACGGTGCACACGGGATACAAGGTTTTCTCTTTCTGCTTTGTCGTCTCCATGGCCTATGCCTCCCCTAGGATGCTAGTTGGCAATACGGCTGACTGCGGCCGCTCGAACAAGCGATACAAGTTCATCGCATTCTCGCATAAAATCTTTTGGCGCAGCTCTTTACGAATAGGCTGCAAAACAACCTTCGGATTGTCAAAATCCCAATGCGGATAATCCGATGAGAACAGGATGTTGTTGTCAGCCCCCACCATGTCAAGAATTTGGTTCATTTGATCCGGTCTTTCCGGCTCCTCGATCGGCTGCGTTGTAAAGTATACGTGCTGACGAATATACTCGGATGGTAATCTTTTTAGCCAAGGTACCTGGTCGCGAAGCGCTTTATAATTTTTATCCATACGCCACATGAGATGAGGTGCCCAAGCAATGCCACCTTCGATGGCGACAAATTTTAGCCCTGGGAACTTTTCGAAAACGCCTTCACAAACAAGGCTGTTCACATGCGCCATATAGTTTGTCGGCAAAATATTATGCCACTCGATATACTTCGTCGGATAGCCCGATGGTGTTGGCGCCCCTGCAATACCGCGACCTTCTGTGCCAGGATGAACGGCAACGGGCAGCCCATTTCGTTCAGCAGCCTCGTAGATCGGATGGAAGAATCTTTGACCGTACAACATTCTAGACCCGCTGCACATAATGATTTGAACCATATTCTTGTTCTTCGCCATGCGATCAATTTCTTTCGCTGATGCAAGCGGATCCGCATGGTTAATCAGAATCGAGCCTTTGAACACCGGGCTCACGGATAGCCAATGATCCACAAGCCAGTCATTGTATGCACTCATCACAGCATTGCCGTAATCGGGATCCGGGTTCAGGGATACCCCCAGAACACCAGAACCTGTAAGGATCCCATAATCGATACCCCACTTCTCGAAATGATGCTTCAGCATAAAGTGCGGATCACTACCCGGCGTCCCGCCGTTCGGCTGTTTCGTATCCTTGCGCATGACCCCAATTGGTGAATACCAGCCACCGCTATAGCCTGGTCCAACGGCAAGCCACTGTTCATGCCATACCTTAGGTAAATAGGGTAATATATCCTGCGCTTTGGCAATTGCGTTGTGTACGTCAGCGTCAATAATACGCGGTTTTGATTGGTTTGGTGTTGGTGTTGGTGTTTCCGTTGTCATCTGCCCCATCCCCTTTGCATGATTCATTCCTCATGACATTAGGATAAAAGAAAAAGGACCTGCGGTACATGCAGAATCCTATCGTAAATCTGGATTTTTAGTTGATCGCTAGGCTTGGCGATATTGGCTTGGCGTCAGCCCCGTTTCACGGGTAAACAGTCGTGTGAAATAAAAGGAATCGACGAACCCAACCTCTTCCGCCACCTGTTTGATCGGCACTCTGCTCTCTTTTAGAAGCTGCTTCGCTTGATCAAGCCGAATACGAGTCAGATACTGTATGGGAGAGTAGCCTGTGTGCTTCTTGAATAAATTAGAAAAATAAGAAGGAGATAACGATGCCTGCTTAGCCATCGATTCCCTTGAAAGATCTTCTCCATAACGCAATTTCATAAAGTCAATCGCTTCCCTAATCAAAGCCGCAGCTCCCGACTCTTCCGCTGAGCGTCTTCTAGCGCTCGCCACTGTGACTTCCTTAATGAAGTTAAGAAATCCAACACGCGTTTCCCATTCGAATCCTGCTTCTTTCTGATGCCAAATCTGGTAAAGCTGCTTGAAGCCATCCTCCATGCTTTGATTCCCTATCCCCGGTAATACATCCCCCATCGGAAGCGGCCCCTCCGCAACTTGCCAAACTGCCTTGATACCATCCCAATGCAAGAGCCCATATTGATAGTGGAAAGAATAAAAACATAGCGGTTTATCAGGGCTTGTAATGATTTCCATATGATTTCCAGGCCAAACTTGAAAAATCGTCCCTTGACGCAGTTCATGCTGTTCGTGACCGGCTAGACGAAAGCTGCCTTCTCCCTCTACAACTAACCCCAGTATATGAATAAGCGTTCTTTCACGCGTAAGCCTATAGTTTGAGCTCTGCCAGAAGGATGAATCCCTTTTCACCACATCCAACATTTTTGGACTTAAGCTATTGAAGAAGTCGTAATCCATAAGCAGTCCCCCACATTTTCGTACTTACGAATCTTGTTCCGCTTGTTCACGATATTGCCCCGGCGTAATCCCTTCATACTTCTTAAATAGCCGGTTAAAATATGGTGCCTGATAGCCGACACTTCCTGCGATGTCGTTAATTTTCTCATCCGTCTCCAGCAAAAGCTGCTTCGCTTTATTCAAGCGATATTGCGTAACATAATCAATAAAAGTTAGCCCGGTTATCTGCTTAAAGCCGATACTTAGCTTCTTGGCATAAGTGCCATGTAAATCAGCGCAGCCTTCCAAGGAAATATCCTTGGCATAATTCGCATGAATGGTTGACAATACATTCTCAACCAACTGTCTTAATTGCATATCTTGCGTACTGTGAAGTCGATTCACATAAGGTGTCACGATATGCTTTTTCATCCACAACAGTATGGCTTCGGGTTCTTTCAGCTCGGACATTTGGCGCCAGATGTCAATACCATCGTTAAATGCCAACGGACTAAATCCCGAAAGCATGATGGTGTTCTGCATATTACCGAAGAGTTGCAGCAACCCTTGGCGAACATCTAGTTCCTTCGTCGTACGCGCCTTCAATTGCGCTAGGAAACCGTTTAATAGTTCATCCAATTCAAGGTCTTGACCAGAACGCAAAGCTTTAAGAATGGCTGCTTCCACATCGAAGGGATAGGCAATCGCATCATGACCACCAGGCATAATATCGTTCACATCCAACACTTGCTGTTCATCACCTAGCGTTCGATGATTCAAAGCATTGCGCGCATTTTCAAAATATAGCGGCAGCTTAGGCAGCTCTTGCGTACTTGCTCCAACGCACACGGTCACTTCAACATGTAGTAAATTGTTTAGCGTTAGGGCAAGTGCTTCTGCGAAATGAAACAAATTGGCACGCATTTCCTCTAACTGTGAGGTCCTTTCCGTTCTGCATACAAGAAGACCCAAGGTTAGATCCTGCAGGTTAATCGTATTAGCGTCTAGATTCATCGCTTCTGCCAGTTCCTGTGTAATGTTAACAGCAGCGAAGGTGACCAACTGCTCATCTCCAGGTGAAAACTTGCCCTCTGACCTGTAAAGTCCATGAAGTTTTACCGCGATAACCGCAAACTCCCGCTCCTGTACATCCCACCCAAACTGCTCCATCCTTCCTGCAAGTTCCACTTCACTTAGAAAGGACAAGTGCCCCTGCATAAGTTGCAAAAGAAAACTCTCTCGCAGGGACGGCAGCTGACGATCCACGCGTTCTTGAAGGATCTGGCTTTCTCTGGATAAATTTTTCCATTCGTCTGCAATGGTTACAAACTCATCCGAAGAAGTGGATACACGACCCGGCAATAGCTGTTGCATGAGTCTACGTACGGGGTTGTACATATGTCGGAATGAGTACCAAGACAAGATAAGGGCTAGGATAATCCCGAAACAACCCGTCAAAATAATAAACCTAGACAGTGTCTGTACCGGCTTTGTCATTTGGGACAGCGGTGTGGCTACCGCAAATGTCCACGTATTCCCTACGCGATTCATGCCTCCATAGGATACCGAATACGCATCTTTGTTCCACGATTCAATGGAGGACGTTTTGTCTAAGTTCTGATGCTGTGTGATCGACTTCATCAACGCTTTATCCAGATCGGTTGGTTTCGATAGAGAATGACCACCTAATGAAATGACATCGCCGTCCTGTTGCATCAGAACCGTCGATCCCGCTCCTTCCACATCCAGTTCCGCAATGAGTTTATTTAGCTGCTTCGCACTCACTTCAATGATTAACGCAGCCTCCGTTTCCACAAGCCCTCCAGGTAAGCGCACAATTAGGGCGTAAGGCGCCGATTTATCTGGATTCATTAGAGGTAACACATCACTTTTGGTCCAGTACACATCCCGTTGATAGGAAGCGAGTCTACGGTACGTATTCAGCTCCTGCTCGTTCTTGATCGGATTAATACCTGAGCTCTCTTTAATGACGACTTGCTGCTTGTCCAAATATAAGTGGACTTCCTCAATGAGCGGATCGGACGCCTTAATCCAGGTCAACGCCTGATAAATGGATCGCGTGCTTTTATAATCTTTATAAATATCCAGTTCGGAGTAAGCACTCCCTAGATTTAAATTAAAGGACCACTGGGCCATTATCGTTTCTAAATGAACAAGATTCTGATTGATCCGTTCTGTTGCATAGGCGACTTGGTTGCGATACGTCTTCTGTGCCTCATGCTCAATCTGCTGTGTGCCTAGCATATAAAGGATAACGCCAATGATGGCTGCTGGCATACAAGCACTGAGAATAGCAATCAAAAGTCCTTTTTTTCTGTATGGCTGCCGCCACATACAACATCCCTCCTCGTGCCAGATCAGTTCTCTTCCCACTAAATGTTCCTTCATCATATAAGAAATGTAAAGCCCTTACAAACCATTATCTGTAAAAAATAACACTGGAATGAAAGTCCAATGCTAGGAAATCGCTAAGAATATCTGTCTAATTGTCGGAAATCAGCCGCTACCCTACAGTTAAATCCATAAGCAGGATCAATCAACTTCAGAGGACAGGTGAAACTCATGAAAACATCGACCACACCGGTCGCCCCCTTGCATGCACAAATCCGATCTGTCAAAACCGCCAAATCCAAATGGTCTCAAATATGGCATGCACTTAAGCGAGATCGGATGCTTTACCTTATCGCATCACCGATGCTGCTCTTCTTCCTTATTTTTAAATACGTACCCATGTGGGGGATCCTCATTGCTTTTAAGAATTACACTCCCTTTGTTGGCTTCATGCAAAGTCCATGGGTCGGCTTACAGCATTTCGAGCGGTTCTTCAGTGAGGATAGCTTCTTCTTACTCCTCCGCAATACGCTTGCGATCAATTTGCTCAATTTAATCTTTTTCTTCCCGCTGCCAATTCTGCTCTCCATTATGCTCAATGAAGTGCGATTGGAATGGGTTAAGCGGATCATTCAATCTATTATCTATCTGCCACACTTTTTATCATGGGTCATTATCGTGGGCATTACGTATCTGATGCTCTCTACCTCGAGCGGTTTTGTTAATAAACTGCTTGAAACGTTCGGGATGGACAAAATCGACTTTCTGACGAGTCCAGAAATGTTTTGGGGACTCTTAACGATCCAATCCATTTGGAAGGAAGTTGGGTGGGGAACGGTTATCTTTCTCGCGGCTATCGCATCCGTCGATACGCAGCTTTTTGAAGCCGCAAGAATCGATGGAGCTGGACGTATCCGCCAGATTTGGCATGTGACATTGCCTGCGATTCGTAACGTCATCATCATTCTGCTTATTCTTCGAGTCGGGCACATGATGGACGTGGGCTTTGAACAAGTGTATCTCATGATGAACGGTGCCGTCTCCGAAGTAGCGGATGTCTTTGATACATATGTCTATCGAAGCGGCATTCAGCAAGCGCAGTTCAGTTACAGTACAGCCGTTGGCCTCTTCAAATCCATTGTCGGCGTCGTACTTGTCGTCATTACGAATCGCCTTGCCAAAAAATTTGGTGAAGAAGGCATCTATTAGGAGGTTATGTCCATGCATCAAAAATCGTTATCAGATAAATGGTTCGAAGGCAGTATCCTTGGTACTTTGATCCTCATTGCACTGATTATGCTCTTCCCATTTTACTACATTACCGCTGTATCCTTTACATCGCCGATTGAATATTTGCAAAAAGCGATAGTCTTATTTCCTGAAAAATGGACGCTAGATTCGTACCGTTACCTGCTATCCAACAATGTATTTACGAAAGCGGCTGGCATGAGCATGTTCCTCGCGACAGTCGGAACAGCGCTCAGCCTCATCGTCACCTCGGCAGGTGCCTACACGCTTTCTCGAAAGCGATTGCTAGGCCGCCGTATCCTGCTCATTCTGATTTTAATGACGACCCTGTTTAATCCTGGGATCATTCCGCCCTATCTCGTTGTCCGAGAGCTTCATTTAATTAATACCGTCTGGGCGCTCATTTTGCCGGTACTCACCAGCGGATGGTACGTCATTCTCATGAAGGGCTTCTTCGACAGTATCCCAGATGAACTTGAGGAAGCGGCTAAAATCGACGGGGCAACCGATCTCGGCGTCTGGTTTCGCATCATTTTACCTCTATCGCTGCCATCGCTTGCCGCATTCGGACTTTTCTATGCCGTCGCGTACTGGAATACCTTCTTCTCCGCCGTCTTGTATATCACCAAGCCCGATCTGCGTCCGCTGCAAATTGTGCTTCAAATGCTGCTTATTGATTCCTCCAGCTCCGCATCCGGGGAAATCGCCACCCAAATGGCCGGAGAGATCTCGATTCCAACAGATACACTGAAAATGGCGGCTGTCGTCATCGCCACCGTGCCGATTCTCCTCGTCTATCCCTTCTTGCAAAAGCATTTCGCCAAGGGGGTGATGGTTGGCTCCGTCAAAGGATGACTGGCTCTCGAAACGCAACAAGCTGACTCATGTTTTTTTACAAAAAATAAGCTATGATACACAAAGGGAGGATCTTCTATGCCAACAAACAAACACACCTTGTATAAAAGCACAGCCATGACGCTCGTTACCCTGCTAAGTCTGACTACCGTGCTAACTGCCTGCGGAACGGATGCCAAGCCAGAAGGACCTAGCGGCACTAGCTCAGCTGCTGTTTCCAACGAACCTATGAACGTTTCCATCTATACGATACAGCAAGGCGCTCAGGCTGTTGACCCGAGTAACCCGATTTTGCAGGAAATGGAGAAGAAAACCAATACCAAACTCAACATTACTTGGAGCCCTTTAAATTCATTTAATGAAAAAACAAAAATTATGCTTGCCTCTGGCGATCTTGCCGATATGACACTAGTTACCAATATTTTTGACTCGCAGGTTGTCCAACTGGCTACATCTGGCGCCTTCTGGGATGTGACTCCCTATATCAAAGACTACAAGACCTTGAGTGCGCTGCCAAATGTTGTATGGGATAATGCCAAAATCAAAGGGAAAAATTATGGCGTCCCTCGACCGCGTCCGTTGGAAGGGTCATGGGGTGTTCATCTCCGGAAAGATTGGCTTGATAAGTTAGGTATGAAAGTTCCTGAGACCATGGATGAGATGTACGAGGTTCTGAAAGCTTTTACCGAAAAAGATCCAGACGGCAACGGCAAAGCGGACACCGTCGGACTCACCGGACAAGTCGAAGCTGACGGTATGGGCCTTTACTCCTGGGTTGAAGATACATTCAACGGTGCATCCGGTATTTTTAAAATGGTAGGCGACCAGCTTGGCTTCATTGCCTTTGAACCCAGCGAGCGCAAAGCATTGGAATGGTTAAAAAAGGCGTATGAAGACAAGGTACTGACATCGGATTTTGCCGTCATCAAAATGACGCAAGCTCGTGAACAGTATATGGGTGGGAAAGCCGGCGTATTAGGTTCTGCACTGAACCCTCAATGGCTGTACACCGATGCGATGCGGAAAATTGACCCGAAAGCCGACTCTTTCCCTCTAACTTATTTGAAAACACCAGAAGGAAAAAAATATGCCAGCCAGGACACAGGCAACTTTGGCATGTACGTCATTCCGAAGACCGTGCCAGAAGCGAAAATGAAGCGGATTCTATCTCTGATTGATCAAGGGTATGGAGATGAAATTTCCAATCTTTCTCTGTACGGTCTTCCTGACACCCACTACACAGTGAAGGACGGCATGAAAGTGGCAACGGCACAAGCCAAAACAGATAACGTAGCGGATACATCGAATAATATGGCACAAATCTTCCAAAAATTTGACAAATACCAACGCGCTTACTACAATGGCATTCCGCAAGATTTTTATGAGCGCAGCAAAAAGATTATTGATGATCGCGGTGCTTTCAGCACGCCGAACGTTGGCAACGGCCTCATCTCTCAAACGTTTTTAACGAATGGGCCTGACCTGATCAAGAAAATTACAGACATGAAAGTCAAAGTCATCATGGGCAAAGAATCCCTTGCCGCTTGGGATGAGTTTGTCGCCAAAACGAAAGCAGACCCGAACGTACAAAAAATTGTAAAAGAAATCAATGAAGCGTATAAGAATAAATAGTTGGCATTGAATATCCGAAATGCAAGAAGCCAGCAAACGTTATGTTTGCTGGCTTTTCATGAGAAACATGATTCTTCTTATTTTATCAACCTAGCAAATGATTGAAAATGCCTCGGAACTGCGCAGCCACTGCAGCAGTACCTTCATTTAACTCATCGGCGCTGAAATAGTAACGGTGATGAGACTCATCCATATCTAGCATTTCCGCTAGAAGTCCGCTAAAACCACGCGCTTTACGGTCAAATTCCAAGAGAATCTTAACTCCGTTCTCATCCGGGGAAAATACAAGTTCCACCTCTTCAACAGAACGGCTAAATTCACTATTTTTATAAGGTACGAATTCAAAATTCTGAATAAATGGCAAGTGAGAATTGCGTTGCGGAAAATATTCGTTCTCTGCTTTATGTAAATGAAAGCCCAATTCCTCCAACGCTTCAAAAATAGCGGAGGTGTGCGGATGAGCCAGTACTTGAATATCATCACGATCTGATGGATCAACTGCATTGTCAATATCCATGCCTGTACGAATCCAGATTGGGCTTACGCCAATAGAAATAGGTGTCTCGTGTGGCAGCACGAAATGAAAGGGAATTTCGATCGATTCTCCTGGGGCAAAAACTAAGCTTTCTCCCAACAGGATATTAGCTATCACAACCGATTCTGTCACCGTAAAATTCGGATTGCTCTCAGAGGGCGAGGGCTTGCGGTATTGTGTCATAATTTGAAAATAGATTTTGTCCACTTTTTGCTCTACACTGCCGCCTTTAGCAACAATAACACCCTCTACCAGTTCTCCTGGAATGAATGATTCTGTATAAAACTTCGTATCGAAATCAATGTTCCCAATTCCTATTTTAGCCATCATGTTCTTAAAAAAAGACATCTCTATTCCTCCCCATCCTCGTGGTAAATATACCCATTTATATGGTAGCGAATATACGTTCGTTTGTAAATACCATATTTTTATTGAGTGGTCTCGACCCCAAAGCGTATTGATCATATACTTTGCGATTACGTTAAAATCCCTCGAGCGGCTTTTTGAAAACAGAGAGCGGCTGCCACGTATTGGTTGCTTAAACCAATGGGTAATCAACTACAATAACATCTTCCAGTATACCATCCAGCGATTTAACAAATTCCTGATGAACGGGATGCGGACCATAGGAACGCAACGACGCAAGGTCTTCAAATGTTACCCGTAATCCAAGGGTATAGCCCTTCATATTTTCCGTTTCTTCCGTTACGTTGATGCCTGCACTGATATCAATTATCCCGGGGATACGATCACGAAACGTTAACAATTGATCCAGCAATTCCTGTTGCTGGATTAGTGTGATATTCGTATTGAACTTGAATACAACGATATGCTCGTACATGGCTAAATTGCTCCTTTTTTAAGCTTAATGTTGTGGTGCTATCATTACCTGTTGGTTCACCCTATTGTGAATCAGTTAAAGAAAAGTCACAACTGGAATTCCCAATTTGTCGCAGATAATCTTTGTGTCTTTATGATGTTCCTCAGATGGATTGGCATATTCGAGACACCATAGCAATTGAAGTAATAATTTACGATGTGTGTAGTTTGTAGGTATGGGGTTGATGGTTTGATATTCTTCAAAGAAGCCCTCACCAATCATTCCTTTCCATAATTCTAACCGTGCCAAATCAGATTCAAATCCACCTGCCCACGCACTATCAAAATCAACAATACCCGCTAACTCCCATCGTCCATTCCTTTTTCTAACAAGGATATTTCCAGGATTCAAATCTTCGTGTGTTAATCGAGGCGTTAAAACATCATTAAACAAACATTCATTTTTTTGTAATAGCGACACAAACAACTCTCGATTGTAAGGATTTCTGATGCGTTGTTCAGCTCGATTTGATAAAGCCGATATATAATTTGGATCTGAAGTGTTGATTTCCCCCTGAACGCCAATTTCACCAAAAGTCCTATATTCAATGGAATGGAGCTGAGCTACTGCACGACCAAAGTCTTGATATACTTTCTGTGAATCATTCGAATCTATGTCCTTTTTTACATCGGACCACAATTGACCATCAATGTGTGTCATCAAAAGATAACGATATGGAACAATATCGTATGACATATCAAAGGCTAGAGCTTCAAACGTGGGCACCGTGGTCTGCTTACGAACTTGCTGATTAATCGCAAACGTACGATCAAACGGACTTAGAATCGGAGCATTAGGTCCCGCTAATTTTAAAACCACACGCTCAGTTGGATTAGCAAGGGTTATACGTACAACTAGATAATCAACTTTTCTTAGTAGTACTTCATACTCACAGAGAGTACACTGTTTACCGAAATATCCCTGTGCGATGTGTTTAAGAACTAAATAATCTTTTTCAAATACCATATTAAACCTCTTTACTCTTGTAGTAAAATCCATGTTTTATCTAGCAGATTGTTTTACAACGACGGTAGTTAATTAATAATAAATCAACATTGGTAGTTAGGTGTTCGTGCTACAATAATATCGATTTTCGATATCGGAAATCAATATCAATTGAGTGCTTTGCAAATTGCAGAAGAAGGTGTTTAACAGTGGAAAAGGGTAAGAACTCGATACTAGAAATTCTAGTAGTGTCTACAAAACTTGGATTGACGTCATTCGGTGGTCCTATTGCGCATTTAGGATATTTTCGTGACGAGTATGTTAAACGCAGAAAGTGGCTGGATGAGAAAAGCTATGCTGACTTGGTCGCCCTATGTCAATTCCTACCAGGACCGGCGAGCAGCCAAGTCGGAATTTCAATCGGGATGATGCGCGGTGGCTTGTTGGGAGGCATTGCATCTTGGTGCGGATTTACATTGCCATCTGCATTGGCATTAATGATTTTCGCTTATGTGTTAAAAAATTACGATGTGAGTAATGCCGGTTGGCTTCATGGGTTAATGATCGTCGCAGTCGCCGTAGTCGCACAGGCTGTCTGGGGAATGTCGCGCACCCTTGCACCTGATCGTACCCGGGGGACCATCGCGATCTTAACTGCCATCATTACCTTACTTTGGTCCTCTGCTTATGGACAACTGATTCTCATCGCGGTCGCAGGCTTATTCGGCAGGTTCTTTTTAGCAAAATCCGAGATTCCAGAAACTCCCCAGATCGGAATCTCCATCAGCCGACGTGCAGCAGTTATTGCTTGGAGCTTATTTTTCGGGTTACTGATCGGACTTCCGCTGTTAAGGCAAGTTGTTCATTCGCACTTTCTGGCTGTGTTTGATAGCTTTTTCCGCGTCGGTTCGCTGGTCTTTGGCGGCGGGCATGTCGTACTACCATTGCTTCAATCCGAAGTCGTACCGACCGGTTGGCTGACTGACTCCCAATTTCTTGCAGGTTACGGTGCAGCCCAAGCCGTACCGGGTCCATTGTTCACCTTCTCGTCCTACTTAGGGACCGTAATGAATGGATGGCAGGGAGGGTTCATTGCTCTGAGCGCTATGTTTTTGCCATCCTTCTTATTAGTTACCGGCTCTTTACCATTTTGGGATGCGATTCGCCGACGCCCAAATTTTCAATCAATTCTAAAAGGCATTAACGCTGCTGTGGTAGGCATCTTGCTTGCTGCTTTGTATAATCCAGTATGGACAAGTGCGGTTCATACGTCTCTGGACTTTTGCCTTGCGATTGTAGCATTTGGATTACTCATGCTGTGGAAGCTTCCGCCTTGGGTTGTTGTACTATTCTCCGCAGCCTGGGGTGCACTAATCTCTTTAAATATTTAGCTTATAATACAAGGATTTTCTCATAGTTTAAGACCTGTTACCTCATGAATTAACTCTGCAGAAAGCTGCAACTCTTTCATTCTTCTCGCTATGCTATTTTTAGTTGTCCAAGCGCCAAAGTATTTCCCATTCACAAATCCGTCTTCTCTTGCTTCTACAATTTCTTTTGGAACAGTAATAACTTCCGAAACAAATTTACCTACCCAAGATCTTTGTTCGTGATCATACTCGATAACTGCTTCACCTTGAATATCCTCAGTATAAAGAATAATATGCTCACCTTCAGACAATTCGAAGTGTATTAATTCATTATCATTAATTCTTAGCTTTTCAAGGTTCGGGCCATTGAAATCGGTCCATATTTTCTTCATAGATTGTTTTCCCTTTCGTCGGTTCTTATATCTGCTAATAAACAAAAGAGGATCTGCTCTACGCATATCCTCAACTGACGTTCTCGTTAGTTTAAATGACAAGTACTATTTGAAAATTTTATAATATCTGCTTTGGGATGATAGTGTAAGAAATGAATCCCGGTGTTATGGGTATGGAACCAGACATTATTATTTGAAGGTAACTGGATGAAATTTCCAATAAGTTTCGTAATAGTCCCTCCGTGAGAAACAATGGCAACTCTTTTATATTGGCCGCTATTCTCTTTTATGTAAGAAAAGATTTGTTTGATTCGCTCATAAAATTTTATGTCACTTTCATCAACTTCCTGCTCGCATAGATTATCAAGATATGTCACTTCACAATCAACGATACTCGCTAAAATATCCGCCGTTTGCCTTGCACGTTGAAGTGTACTTGACCAAATAAACTCTGGTGGAAATTCTTTTGAAACTCGAGCAGACATTTTTTTACTTTGCTCAATTCCTAAGCTTGTTAACGGTTCAAGTACATTTACTTTTTCATCCTCAGATTCTCCATGTCGAATTACTAATATCTCCATCATTAGTTTCACCTCAATTAATTGCTTTCGCTAATTTTTCTATCTGGATGAAATTGCGATCATGATCTCGATAAAACCTTATTCCATTGCATCATAACCAATAACCTGCTTTGTGATGGGATTAAAATAAACTGTAAGTGGTCCAAGTAAACCCTCGTTATCCGTATGAAATAGCACTCTAACAGCTTTATTCCCATTAAACCATAATAGACTGCGATTTATTTTTGCAAATGTCGTTTTCTTTGGGATAAATAATTGCTTTATTTGTTTTTCTTGTAGAGAAGTAACGGATATTTCGCCCCCCTGCCAATTAACAATATGCTTATTATATTCCGCTTCATCCCAAGCTCGTTTCAGATAAGCATTTTCATTTATGAATGTCGTTGATATTAAGGTGTAAGCAACTACAATTACTAACAATATCAATGCAATCCAGGCTGATTTCTTCCGCAAAAACTCACACCTCCTATGAATCTCTGCTGCCCGATAGATGAGCGAAAGGCTGTCGGTCGTGCCGGCAGCCTCTCATTGCTATGTATTGAACGTTCCTACTTAGCGTAACAATGCAACTTTTGGAATTGTATATTCTATATTATTTGACTTCTAAGGTTCCAAGATTCTTCTGCCATTTGAAGCAGTTCCTGAGTGATTAGCAAAAGATGACTTGATTTTTCTTTCTGATTTATTCTATCTTCTTCTAAGTTACTAAGTAACTTATCAATAACCATGATAAACCTAAGCGATGCACTTGCAGTAAACCCGAAACGAGAAAGGTTTGAGTTTCCACTCCATCCCGCATCTCTAAGTCCTTGCATATAGTTTAGAAATAACACTTCCTTATATTCTGCTGCCTTATTAACTGGAACTTTCTTCTTTAGTAAGGCATATCCAAACATTCGACCGAGCTCTTCTCCTACACCTGATATGCTCGCAAACTGCCAATCGATTGCTATTAATGAATCGCATCCATTCAATTGCTCTATAAAAATGTTATCCCAGTGTACGTCTTGATGGGTAAATACACGGGGAAGAATTTCTAATGTCTTCAGCAAGCTAGTTACTCGTCTTCTATTATTATGATAAATCTCCCACATAGAACTCTTACCTTCAAAATCGTCTACACATGAATCCCAAATAACTTTTTGCTCCTCGATGGGTTTAGCATAAGCAGCACAAACTTCTACCCAAGAACTCATCCAAGTGTGGCATAAAAAAGACTCCGTCGGGAGTGGTGTTCCTGTTAGGTAAGCACCATTGTATTTTCCAAGTAAATAAGATATTTTACTCATATGCGTTAACGACCAGTCACTTTGATTAGATTCAATAGCTAAATCCTCGAGCCAGATACAGACACTTCCATCCGGATACTCTTCTACTTCATAGCATAAAGGTGCCCTTATTCCAAGTGGCAATTGATTCAGTAGCCTTGAATGATAAACCAGCGCTTCACGTTTCCAATAGTAGTAGTGATCAACCTGATTTCGCTTAGAGTCGGGTTTTAATATTTTGAGTATAAGGGCATAATTTTGTTCTTTATCGTTTTCTATAACTGTACAAGATACCCTGTAAACCGAACTTTCTTCCTTGCTTTCTCCAAGAGGGCTACAATTCCATGATAATAACCGTAAAAATTCAAAAGGTACAATTCGCCGTAATAGTGACTGTAAATAAGCAGAATCAATTTTAATTTCTTTTCCCCTTAATGCAGTTATGATCATTTTAGACCTCTGTTTCTTCATAATTTGTATTTATTTATAATACGTAAAATTCCAATTCCTGTATAAAAATCAGACGGGTCTATTTAGAAATAGTTGTGCTAAATAATGTTGAAAAACAATTTACCATCCCATTTGATCCCGCAAAGCCGTTATTTGGGCAATATGATGTCGTGCATGCCAGGAAAACCTTTGTACAGCTTCATCTAAAGTCATATCCCCGTATGTTGGACTCGTAACTACTCTTTTAAAGTCCGAAGGCTGTAATCGACTTATTAGTGACACAAACCTTATGTGTAGTGCTTCCAATAGTACTATTGAAGATTCGATCGGTGTGTACTTATAATCGTCCAACTCTGCCCACAATTCTTCCCGAAATGTCCCAGCAATAGGATGTTCCTCGGTTAAACCACGTTTAAATCGAAAATATGCATTCATTTCTGCATCGGCTAAATGATGAACTACTTGCTGCAGAGTCCATCCTCCTTGACGGTAAGGCGTATTCAGTTGCCCCAGACTCAAACCATCAACCGCTTGGCGAAGCTTATCAGTCAGCCCATCAATTGATTCAATGAATTGCTTTCGTTGCTCTTCGGTAGGTTCCAGAACGACTGTGAACGATCCAATCGGATAACGCAATATATCCACTGTATTCCCCCCCTATTATTTTACCAAATTATAACATAGTAAGTCATTCAAACTTACCGAAAGAATTGGTCACCCCGTTACGGGTGAGTGATTATGACTGATAGCACAAAAGCGCTATTTCTAGATCGAAAGACTCAATTTGGATACATTTTACAGGATATTTGTTAATAAATGGCGAATGTTTCCATAAGAGGATCGCCTTAACTGCAAAGAGAGGTGAAAGCTTTTGAAAGGCCTCGTCATCACATTGATTTTGCTTACATTGCCTTTTTGGGTAGGAATCCATTTAGCTCATGCTACGGGGACCTCGAGTTCCATTGAGCTATTGAATAAAATCACTCAACCGATAGCGGAAACGGTGACAGATCCGCTGAAGCCTATCGCGGGAGTGGCTGGGGAGCTGACGGACAAAGTTGTGCTGCCAGTCGTAGAAACGGTGACAGAACCGCTGAAACCTATCACGGAAGCGGTTGGGGAGCTCACGGACGAAGTTGTGCAACCGGTTGCAGATGCGGTGACGGAACCGCTGAAGCCTATCGCGGAAGCGGTTGGGGCGCTGACGGACGAACTTGTGCAACCTGTCGTAGATGCAGTGACGGAACCGCTGAAGCCTATCGCGGAAGCGGTTGGGGAGCTCACGGACGAAGTTGTGCAACCTGTCGTAGATGCAGTGACGGAACCGCTGAAGCCTATCGTGGAAGCGGTTGGGGAGCTCACGGACGAAGTTGTGCAACCGGTCGTAGATGCAGTGACGGAACCGCTGAAGCCTATCGTGGAAGTGGTTGGTGAGCTGACGGACGAACTTGTGCAGCCGGTCGCAGATGCAGTGACGGAACCGCTGAAGCCTATCGTGGAAGCGGTTGGAGAGCTGACGGACGAAGTTGTGCAGCCAGAGTTGGACTTGGTTATTTCACCCGCAGAGAGCACCACAGCGGATAAATCGCCGCCCCCGCAAGCTGGTCCCTCCGAAATAACATCTTCGACTACCTACACATTGCCTGTTGTGAGCCGTTTGGAGACTATGGGAGGTTCATACACCGCTGCAATTCAATCAATCCCGGAGCCTACGCCTCCTTTATCCAAGGAAAAAAGTCACCAATCGGCAATCACGAATTCGTCGAATAAATTTATGTTTGCACATACAAGCCAATTTCCAGAAAGAGAAACGATTCCGACTATACCGTCATCGAAACCAACGCTGCCTCCGTCTGCATCAGCTGTAGGCTCGCTGTTGCCTTTGGTTGCTAGTGTCAAAGATGGCAAAGCGAAACCTTCGTATTCTGGAAATTATTTAAAAGCGGTGCTGATTGATAAAGCCGATGCTAGGATACAGTGTATCCTAATGTTCTGGCATTGCCGTACCCGACATTACTTAAGTTGGCCACATGCTCCGCCTCTGCGTCCTCCTGTAGCTCCTGCTCTCGATAATTGCTTCAGCCAATCGAGAACAAAGGAGTGTAACTTAGATGCGCTGTACAAAAGCCAAGATCAAGCTAACGTTAAACGACAAACTGATTATTATGAACGTTTTAGTACAATGGTCAAAGAAGACGAAGAGTCAGTTTCAGTCCAGAATGTACCGCGAGCTAGCAAAGAAACTATACAAAAATGTGTTAGACGCCTTCGATGGTCAAGAACTAACCATGATGGCACTCGCTTTGGAGCAGGCGGCGGACCACTCTCCGAACCCTCGGTATAAGCGAATGTACAAGCAAATGGCTCAGAAATTGATATCTGAAAAGAAAAAGTTCCACCAGATCGCATTTCAAGAGCTATCCAAGCGTTACCTCTATAAGTAGATAAAAAGTACTGGGTTGTGGGAAAATAATGTTTTAGACTCGATACATTGAAACCACGCTGCTTTTCGCGTCACAATTCGTTAAGTCATAGACTGACTTTAGATCAGCGACAGCCATGGACATGAGAATAGTCCTTGACTGTCTCTTTTTTATAATCAATATAGCTTGTTTGTAGGCTTTAGTTCACTACCCCATATCTGTTCCCATCAGGATCCTGAATGGAGAATCCTCGCATTCCGTCGAACTCCTCAATCTCACCAACATCGGCTCCTCGCTGCCGCAGCAGGTTATATGCCGACTCAACATCGTACGCATGAAAGTTAAAATACTGTCCAACACCATAATCATTTTTCGGAAAAGGTTTCTGTTCAATGTTATAGGAACGTACGAGACAAAAAATGATTTTGTTATCATTCATCATAGTCACAGTAGCGTTCGGTTCATCTTTGTGCCTGATTTCAAAACCTAACACACGGGTGTACCATTCAGTTGATCGTTTCAGGTCGCTGACCGGGACAAAAATACCAACTCCAAAAAATGGGCTTTGACTCATCTTGAAGATCTCCTCCTTAAGTATTAAAGTGAACTCGACTAATAAACGACACACTCACTGAAAACCAAACAGAGGGTTTAATATATTTTTTCCGTAACCATAAATTGATTCCCGTCTGGATCTTCTATATAAAAAGCGATTCTCCCATTTACCAACTGAATGTTACTGATTTTCACCTGTATCTTTACAAGTTTAAGGTAACATCTACATATCGCACTAAGGTCTCTCTGTTTGAAGGCTTCAACGAGGCTATCCAAATCCATTTGTGAGGCAGGTTTCGGAACCTCCTTCTCAAAAGGATCTGCACTAGCTGCCTCTATTCGATGGGCCAGCTTCTTTAATCTCAATCGTGCACGCCCCAGAGTCACCTGGATGGTTCCTTCCGCTTGTGATAAGAACTCGGCGGTTTCTTTCGCAGTAAAATCAAATACATCCATGAGTAACAAAATGACTAAGGCACGTGGTGATAACCGGTGAGCTAATGCTTCCAGCAGCTCTCGTGTAGATAGCTCCCCATCATGAAATGATGTATTACACTTTAAATAGAACCTCTTGCGATAAGTCCTCTGCATCCCATTGGTTATGGGTAATATGCAAACAATACCGATATATGGTTTGTTCCATTTTCGTTAGCTCTAGAGTAGATATGTAAATTCCCCTCCCTAATAACCTTTTCGCTAATTACCTTAGTTTTCCTTTTACATATAAATTAATCTGCCCATTGGCATGGAAACGCCAGCCGATCGTAATGATCGGCTGGTGAGGTGTCTTTAGGTGCATCACTTTTATTTTGAGCAAACTAACAAGCATTATTATAGGAAGAATTTTTTGATGTTTGAAACTTTTCTGGAATGGGTATGTAGTAATAGGGCTTTTAGTTGATTTTGCAATCGTTCAGGAGGTGTTCGTAATGAGTAATTCTATTCAACTATTAGACCGTACCGGAAAATTGAAACAGATGAGAACGCAGGGGCATATTCCGGCAGTCGTTTACAGCAGCAGAATGAAAAGCGAGCATGTAGCTGTTGAGGAGAAAGTAATCCGCACCGCACTTAAAAACAATGCGCACGCGATTCTAGAAGTCGTTCTTCCTTCCAAGAAGAAGTATCCCGTGATAATTCATCAAGTTCAAAAGGACAGTTTAAGCGGACAATTAATGCATCTCGATTTTCTGCAAATCAATATGAAAGAGAAGCTTGATACTATTGTTGGCGTTCATTTCAGAGGAGAGCCCCTTGGCACTAAAGAAGGCGGCATGCTTCAGATTGAGATGCACGAGGTCATGATTCGCTGTATGCCAAATAAGCTTCCAAGTTCATTAGATGTGGATATCAGCAAGCTGAGTATAGGTGACAAATTGCATGTCTCCGACTTGGATGCGGGCAAGGATGTAGAAATCATAACAGAACCTGATACAATTCTTGTAACCATTCTAGCAGCTCAGAAGTTAGATGTAACACTTGCAGCCGAAGAACCTCAAGTAGATATTGATACCATGGAAGCGAAAAGCAGGTAGATATTTGTACCTGAACAGATTGGGTGAAATATTCTTACCGTTGAGCGAAGAAGTTTATCGTTATAACATCAACGAGGCTGCCGATTAATACCGGCAGCCTCGTTTGTTTTCTTATTGAACAGATATTAATAGTCGGTCAGATAGTTCGGGTCCTGCTTCAGATGTTTGGCAACCATAGCCCTGAGTTGCTTCGCGCTCATTAATCTGGTCGTTGCGTTGCCGAATTTCCCGAGGGTCATGACGCAGGTACTAAGTGCTTCAGGTTCGAGTTTCGTGAATGTGTTGGATCCAACCCGTGCGCAGTGGCGAAACTGTGGCGTGTAGTGGCGGTCACCTTTGGGTCCGATCGTGTATAAGTCAGTTTTCTCGGCAGAAATCGTTCCGACTGCCCCATCCCATTCCTCGACCCCATGAATGAAAGTGTTACGACTAAAATTAACGCCGATCAGCAGGATCTGGGCACCCCGCTGCCAAAGTTTGTGATAGGTGCCGCCCGCTCCGCATGGGGTTTGCAGATGTTCCTCGCCCGCAATAAAGGACTCGGCATCTTTACCAAAGGCTGCCACTGAGTGAGTTGGGTGCAGAGAACGCACGACTCCTGGACGCTTGCGAAAAAGCTCGGTCAGCGCCCCGATGCATGTTGGCGTATACAGGTTGTCGCAGACCGGATTGTCAGTCCCGACATTGCGCCACGTATGCGCCCCCAGCACGATCAACCCGTCCTTCATGTAGTCACTCAGCGCATCAAGCACAGTCTCCGCACCACCCTCGACCGCTCCGATTGCCTTGTACGAAATATGGATTTTCAACGTCCCGAGCGGGTCAACGCCGATATTTTGAAGATGCTCGATCAAATCAGTCTTCGTAAACATAATGTACCTCCGTTTATTCTTATAGGAGGATTTTATCACAAATAACGCCATCTACATCCAATGTTTACAAATCTTCCGTAAACGAAATGTCGGACGTTTAACAAACGGCAAAAACTGTTCGCTATTTATGGATGAAACAATTTTAATAACCATTTATTGCAACTGCTTTGTCTGTCATATTTTGGATTTATACTGCAAGCATTGTTCATTCAAAACGTCCAGGTATGGAAACTTCCTAGTATGCAGCCTCTGCTATTTGATCAGTCTTAGACCGGAGCAACCTATAATTAGACTTCGTCGGGAATGTTATGATGTTCTTGTCATTCAGCTCGTTGTAGCACCACTCTTACAAAGTCGCCTTTGGCATTCGTGTAAGCCAAACGATCATTCTGGAATCGTTGTGTAAGTTCCAACTTTAAGTCACCATATTGTTTTGTATCTTCTGGATGACTTCTTAAATAGTCTCGAAACAGGACATGGCGCTTATACTCGGAGTTGTCCATGGTGCAAACGTATAGGTGATGCCAAATTACATTGGTAGGTGGTATAAAGGCCTCTCGTCCAACATTTCCTAAGTCTCCTTCATGAACATAGCCAAGGGTGGCTAGCCGTTGAATAGCCTTAAGTACATCCGATTGCGCAGACACAACCACGTCGATATCAACAATTGGTTTTGCTGCCAAGCCTGGAACAGATGTACTGCCAACATGTTCTATTGTGACTACAAAATCGCTTAATACAGGAAGTACAAGATCTTGTAGCTGCTGAAACAATTGAACCCAAGAAGGATCATAATCGCGTACTATTAAACCGGTGCCCATCAAGCCCCTCCTGCATATTACTTTAGCAGATAATGGAAGATCCTTGTTAACTGCCTTCATATAATGACAAAACTATAGTTCATCGTTAGTTTAGCGCTTTTTTAAGCAGATTTAATTCTTCATCAAAGCTCGAATGGTAATACTCATTCCATTCATCTTGATTCAATACCTTTACTTCAATATTCCTTCTCTTCGTTATGTACTCTTTTAATTGAATGTAACCACTGATTGGGAAATCGTGATCATGCCATTGTTTCCTAAAACCAACAATTCCATGTTTCCTCAATATTGCCTCAGGAGCGTCAACGATCTCGGAAACAAGATCATCAAAATCACATATTCCATCAATCGTTTCTTTTGCTGATGCCTGAGAATCATCAGCATATACCAGTATTTTAATTCTTACTTTATTATCAGGTTCATTATATAAATACCACTTATATACGGCAGGTTCACAATCCCATTCAAAACAGCTATACTCCTTCACCTCATCAGCATCGACAAACTCAGGTTTTAAACGAATGATTGCATCTACAAAATCGCCAAGGGAATCCGTTAAATAACTTGGTGTAATATAATGTTCATTGTTATTATCTATTTTTAACATGACTTTAGCCCATCCTATGCTCCAAAGTTCATAGGTCAATTTCAATTAGATTCCCACCTTTCTTTGGAAACTCATTTTGACCAGAATTAAGCTATCGTTCCCAGTTAGGTTAGCAATTTTCTTGTCTTCTGTTCAAAATCCTTCCAACCTGATCCGTACCCAAGATTCATCCCCCACCCCGATGAGCGTAAATTCTCAGCTAACTTGATGAAATCATCTCGTTCCTTATTGCTTAATAATGCATTCGGAAAACCTGTGTCTTCTTTAAAGTCACTCAAATAGTCTTGTAATTCCCAGAGTAATTTCTCGTTTTCTTTGTTTAAGGCACCTGAACGACTACCAATTTCAAGAACTAAGCCTATGCCCTCAATCACGTCCTCTAATTTCTCGGTTACATGACTTTGATCCCCCCAACCAGTCTCCATTTGATATGTAATTGACCCTTCAAGCTGTATAAAGTTACTTTGAATACCCCTAAACGCAATCTGCTCCAATGTTTGTCTATCGATTTCATTCTTGTTATTTAAGGATAAGGCTAATATAAAATTACCTAATATGGATATTACAAAAATAATTTTGAGCCATTTAAGATTCTTCATCTTTGTCCTTCCCCAGAGCATTTCAATTAAGATACTCATAGCACTTATGTAACCTCGATTAACAGATTACTATTTGCGCACTCGATGTTTGATTTATTCATACTTTTTAGACGTAAGTTTGGATAGAATGTTCCTTTACACGTTATTTATTGCGTTAATATGTCCACTTGTAGAGAAAGCTTCATAATACTTAGGCTCCCAATCATTAGAAAAAGTTACAGTCATTTCCAAACTTATAATCCGCTATTAGTTCAACTTAATCACGAGCTTAACACCGCGCTAAACTGCCCGACGTGGAAAAGGCAGCCAATATCCTCAGCTGCCGCGGGTGTCTTTTCAGCTATCGTTCCCAGATTGCTAGTCTCACTCAGGTGGTGTATTTAACTCATCAGCAATTCTAAACCATGGCTTTAAAGCGAATATTACTTCCTCATTTTCAAAATCCAAAAACCTTTTTATCACCTTTGTTTGTTTTCCGTCGTTACCTATTAACACCCAAGGACTTGAATTAAATAATTCCTCGTCTTTAAGTCGATATCCATTTTTATCTAGATACCACCCATCATATTCATCCTCTAAATTCATCAGTTTCTCTTTAAATGTAATATTCAAGTTTGTTAATTTTCCCTTAAGGTAGTATTCATCACGTTCGCCTATTAATTCAAATTCAAGACATCCAAAATAATTTAATTTGTACTTTTCCAATTAATATTCCCTCATTTATAGTTATCCGTTAGCGGAATCCATTAAGTTATTAATTCATAATGCAAATAGTAACATTACTATTTCTTTTCTTTTACGAAAGTTCCAATGTCAAGAAATAATACTTCTGTTTCTTTATTTATTTGCTTTTTACTATGGGCAATTGCAATAACAGGATAATATTCTTCAGAAGATGAACGTCTAAATTCTCCGTACTGGGTATATATGCTGAGTGTTGATTCATTTACTGCATCTAAGTTAGTTGGATATTTTATTAACATAGCAATTGCAGAAAATACAGTGCCAATAAAAATAATCACAATGAATATTCTTTTGGCTTCCGCTTTATTCATTAGTTTAGCCTCCTAAATTACATACATTTCAATTTCATCGAACAACCTGCGCCTTACTTCAATCGTTGCGACGTCTTCCTCTAAAATTCCTGTAAAATAAGGTAATAAGAAACCCGAAACTAAAAACGACGATGAACGATTTTATTCGTATATTATTATCACTAACAACAGCCATAATTATAGTGATTATTGTCAATCCCACATTCTCTCGTAGCCATTTATTCGTCCTTTTTATAAATATTCGATAAATTAATATGCTATATATCATCAGTACTATTAGGATTTCACAGGCATTAAGGTAAAAATCCATAAACGCTCACTTTCTCCCCTCAAAAGGCACTTCGTGATTGGATTTTATTGCTTCTATTGTTACGTAATTTATGCTTCGAAAGTTGAGTTAAACTGCCCGTCCCTGGAAAAGGCAACCGATTTATGTCGGCTGCCTTTTTGTGTTCTGTGCTAAGCTATAATGACCTGCCATTCCGAATAAGCCAGGTATTATAAATATTGTAATGTACTCAACAAAATCCTGATACTTAATTGGGAAATAATCTTGAAGGAAATAATATCCTCGCATAGGCTTAACATAAACGTACTGTAAAAACTCCGCGAGCATGTTCCATGTGAAAATATGAAATAACAATCCAAACAGAATACCAATAACTGGGTTTATGATAATAAATAAAATAAACATACTTCTCTTGCGTTGACGCCTCCCATAATAAAACCAGCAGCAAAGGAATATTGTTGAAATAATAAACCTTGAAATTGTATCTTCTTTAGCGCTTGTTAGCGTCATTAAATAATTAACTAAAACAGTCCCAATTAATAGATAAATAATATGCCTAAATAACATTTTAACCCTCTGCATCTCCCCCATGAAAAGTCCCCTTTCCAGAGCAGTATACTTCCCAGAATTATACATTAAAGTGATGATAATGTTAACGAAGATTACTGTCTCTTATTTCATTTGCGTTGATTTGATGGAGGATTTCGTCAACGACGTGAGCGATCGGTGCGGTGGCGTCAATTGTAATCCCGTCTTTGGGAATGCCTTCATTCGTTTGATGCAAGCGCCGAATGATTTCCCGTTCCTCTGGTCTGCCACCCCAATCAGTTGGGTCCAGTGCCACTCGCTCATCAATCCGCCGGAGACAGGTTTCCAGGTCCACCTTAAGGACAAACACGCTGTCAAAGAGATCAATGAATTTGGAGAAATTCCGCGACCCACCGCAGAAAAAAGTTAATGCCTCATCTTGATTGGCGACCAAAGCTTTTACTTTATCTACATGCCAAATGTGGTGTTCGGGTTTAAAGCCATCTGTTGGGGTACCTGTTTCGGGATCGCCTTGATAAGCCAATTCACGATCACCATGAATGGCATGATAGCCACGCCGCTGCAATTCGTTGCAAGCCGTAGTTTTGCCAACGCCGGAAACGCCTTCAATCAGATAATTCCTAATGCCCATGGCAGACCCTCCATTAAACTGGATAAGCATAATAAATTGATATATTTCAGGTTTCCGCTCATTTCTTCTTTACAGGACAGTATATTTGCATTTCATTCCGCTCATCATTTGATTCTCTTATTGTTTTTTCGTCGTATCTCTCAAAATAATAAGCTGTATCATCGTAGGTATACCCGTTTTCATGTAACCATTTCGTAGTGAAATCATAAGCTGTTACCGTCTGGCTAGCCAATCCCTTATAAAGGGTTAATGAGTAAGTACGAGGCAATACATGTATATGGACCATTCCATGCGGTAAGTTCACCAGAGGCTCCACTTCAAAACAACAATAAAAATCAACGGTTCCATTGTTACTTTTGTAATTTGGAGGTGATATGCCATATGTCACATTTGGATTCTTCATGTTTTTTATTTCATTTTGCCTTCTTACCAATTCATCATAGGCATTTTTAATGTTGTTTCCTAAATTAGACATATTAGCACTCGCCCTTACCCCGACAAATGCTGAGATATTGTCAGTTTGGACGATTTTAATCTCCATGTCATTCACTCTCCGCTTTTGAAATCTACAACGACTTCTTACGAATTGGGTATAGCATGTTAAAGTTAAATGTTTCGATTTCAGAATAAGGGATTGTGAGCGCATTCAACGGTTCAAGTGGAACCGTCTCCATCCCAAGTACGCCTTCACGCCGATCGATTTCATATTCTGGTGACTGCTCGAGCCATGCAAATATGGCATCATATACTTGCCACATATGGGCCTCATTACCGTAGACACGGGCACTCACACAAAGCCCACCGCGTACCTCTAAAGCCTCAATACCGTCCGGTACATTCCCAAATTCACGAACCGCCAATCCAACCCAAAGAGTATCGACGCTCTTGTTCCATTGCTCCTGCGGAATGAACACGTACGCTGTCGGCCCCTCCGTAAGTCGCGAATCGTCAAGCGTGACATGCGCTGTAAGCTTGCTCCACGCCACCCGCGTCCCACTCTTGTCAGGAGTCATCCCCGTTCTTACTGCCAACGCTTTGAACGGCACTGTTTCTACCAAATCAATTACTATTGTTTCCGGCAAAATACCCACTCCTCATCACAAGATTCATGATTAAACAAGATGTTTTCAATATTTAATTAAACAAATTCAATTATTTCCATAAAATCCCTTCAAGAAGCAAACCTACGTTTGAACTCTCCTGCCGTTATTTATGCAGTATCCCCCACACCTACCAAGGACGCTTCCCGCCACCAAGCTTCGTCAAAATGCCGTCGTTGGCAGCGTCATACGCTTGAAAGATCTTAGCCGCAATCGGAGAAGCCCCATAACGCCCAAATCCGCCTTCTGGCACGACGACCGCGACCGCAAGTTTCGGATTCTCGACGGGTGCAAATGCGATGAATACCGCATTTTCAACCGAACCTCCTGCTACGTTTTGTGTAGAAGTTCCTGTTTTTCGCGCCACATTAAACGGTAACGCTTCAATCCCCTCGGCGCCGCTTTTCATCCCGTGGATAATCGTGTTCCAGTCCTCTTTGGCAAACTCTTGGGAGAAGTCTTCTAGTATTTCAGGCTCGATTTTTCTAACTAACTGGCCCTGGTAGTCGCGAATTTCATCTACGAACACAGGCTTCATCCGCTTCCCGCGACTAGCCAATGTAGCTGTATACTGAGCAAGCTGCAAGGTGGTCGTTTTCTCATTTTGTCCCCATGAGGCAAAGACCATCGCTGACTGATAACTGTCATTTACAGCATTTTTGATAAAATCATTAGATCCTGCAAGCTCACCTGGCAGGCCGCTTCCTGTCTTAATGCCCATTCCGAATTTCGCCATGTATTCTGCCCATTTGGCAGTCACGGCAGCATTCTCTCTGCCATATTTGGCCCAGAAAGGAATACCGACTTTTTCAGACATAAACGTGTTAGAGGAATGTTCAATGGCCCCCGCAGCATCCATATCCCCGTAAGCGGTTTTCCCGGAATTCGTGATGGTGCTATTACCACCTCTACCAAAGCTAAAGGACCCCGTGTCGTAATAAACCTTGCCAGACCCGCTGAAAAATTTCTCTTTAAGACCAATCAATACAGACATTGGCTTGATCGTGGAGCCCATGAATACAATCGATGATGGATGCTTCGCATTTTCTTTTTCATCTGGATACTTAGCTTTAGCCGTTCGAATACTTCCGTTGGGAATAAATGGTTCAATTTCTTTATACACACTAGGTGACATACCACCCGTCCAAGCGTTAGCATCGTAATCTGGAAAGTTCGCCATGGTAACAACACGGCCTGTATCCACCTCCATAGCAACTGCGAACCCAGAAGCCGCCTTCATCCCAACACTCAAATACATATCATTAACGTGAGATGGGCTGCGCAAGTAGCTAATATGCTCCTCCAGCATTCGCTCTGTCGCTTTCTGAATATCTTTTTGAATGGTCAGATACAAATTGTTTCCTTTAATTGGAGCCACGACTTCGGCTCTTCCAATGATTTTGTTAACGGCGTCCACGGGGTATGTCTTATTGCCGTTTCTGCCTCGCAGTTCATCCTGATACATACGCTCGATGCCATCGAATCCCACATTTTCCGAGCTTAAATATTCCTGAATCATAGGGTTATCTTTATAGATTTCTTTGGCTGTCGGTGAAGTAAAAGAATTCGTATATCCCACTAAATGCGTAGCCATTGTCGTATGTCCGTCATCATCCATTTCGTAGGTACGAATGCTTTCTTCTGTTACGTCTAACCATTTAAATTCATCTCGATGCTCCAAAATATAGGCGATCTCGTCATTGGACAAATCCGCCTTTATTCTTCGGGGAACCCAGTAATAGCTTGGCTTTTTGATTTCATTCTTGTGATAGTCGTAGCCAATATCCATGGCTAAAATAATTTCTTCTGCAGTTGGGCTTTTCGAATTTGGTTTGGCATATTTGTCAAAAACATTAGCTTTAAGCCGATCGGCTATAGCAATTAACTCATCTAACTTTTGAACGCTGGGATCAATTCGAAAAAATAAAGATTGCATGGGAATGGTATAAGCAAGCGGAGATTTCGTGGAGTCATAGATGTTGCCGCGGATGGGAGCAATTTGGATCGTTTGTGTGCCATTTCTATTCTCTGCGGCTTTATGCATTTTCGTTTGAACAAACTGCAGCATAGCCAACCGCACAATGAGTACGGAAAATAATACAAAGGTTATAAAGAAAAATAGATTGATTCGCAGTGAAAAATGCCTCTTTTTAGCAATCTCTTTTTTCTTCGGATCATCCATAATCGGCGATTTCATTGCTTTATAGCCCCCTCTGTTTAAGCATGTATCCTGAAACAGACGAAGGAAAACTTAAATCGGTTCACTAAAATATGGAAAATTTGGAATGAGCATAGGTCTGTCATTTGTTGCATCCACTCCCCATCCGTTTAGTCTTCCTATTACCACCGATGTTGTAACTAGATATTTCAATTGTATGAAAATAAAAACGCCAATATCCAACTCCAAGGCTGGTTAATGGCGTTATTACAATTTAAATAACTTCTTTTCTTTTATATAAATACACGTATAAAATAAATCCGGTTATTGCGCATAATGCTGCACATAATCCAATGAAGCCGTAGCCAGCCTGAAGTCCACGAAGCAGACTTGTAGGCGAATCTTCACCAACCATGTGTTTGACGAGCTCAGTGACTCCACCGATGAGATAATTGCCGATCACACTGCCTAATCCCATTACCGTTACCGTGAACGTGATAGCTGTATCACTGTCATTCGGATACCGCTTCGCGATAAAAGCCATTACAGTCGGATAAATTAGCGCAATACCTATACCTGAAGCAGCAAACAGGAACGAGACACTTTCACCACCTACTATTGCAGTAAATGTACATATTGCCGAAAACCCTGAGAAGATAATGAGAGATAATACAAAGCCTATCCGATCTGTTAGCGGACCAAGTAAGAGCCGCGCCAATGCAAAGCATAAGAAGAAAATGGATAGCATTCCGGAAGCATTAACGCTATTCCAGTTATAAGCTTTCTCCAAAAAATTGACGAGCCAGCCACCAACGGCCAATTCAGATACAACACCAAACGTAAGAACTAGAACAATTAACCATAATACGCGGTCTTTGAGCAAGACCTTTATAGGAATCCGGTCTTCATGTGAAATGTGCTCACCTGGGAATGTACTGCACGAAGCAATCACAATCGGGATAACGGACAATAGCAGCATCACCAGATACATCCCTCGCCAATCAAGCGTGTGACCAGCAATGGTTACCTTCATCAAGCCAGTTGCAATAAGCGGAGCAATTGTTGAGCTTAAGCCATAGAAGCCATGCGTCATGTTCATCATCATTCCCGTGTTTTTCACGAAAATTCGAGCGCTTAGAATGGCAAGCCCAATCTCTAGCATGCCATTGCCGATATACATTAGGAAATAAGAAGCCGAAAACATCATGTAATAATTGGAAAAGTAAATTAAAATACCGGATACAGCCATAGAAGCGAATGCTGTTACAGTTACCCATTTGATTCCCCAGATTTTGGTCAAATACGCTGTAAAGGAACAGGCTATTAAGTAACCCAGCGCATTCAAGGATAACAAAGTACCAAGTTGAGACTCACTGAGCATAAACTCAAATTGAATACGTGGTATTGCCGGTCCTTTAATATTTTCCGAGAACCCAAAGATAATGAATCCAATAAATATGGTTGCCAGTTGCATAACGTATATTTTGTTGACCTTACCTATACTTTTTTCCACTTTTATGTACTCCTCATTTTTTATCTAACGGAAGTCGGTGATTTGTCCTCTTTGGCCGACGGAAAATAGCTCATCTCGACGGGAGAGACGGGCTTTAGTTTCGTTTCTCCCCTTACTTTCTCTGAATCGTCACCCTGGCTTTCATCCGAGCAGTGTCGGCGGTATCTACCTTCTTCCAGCTTCATATCGATAAAATCGACGATCTGTTCAAGCGAAGTGATTTGGCTGACGATATGTTCCCTGTGGTTCCTTAAGAGCTTCACCAGCTCAGGATATTCAGCAGGATCGGCATCGACGGAGACTGTCAAAAACGGCCGCATTTCCTCTAGTGGCATTCCTGTTTTTTTCAGGCAATATATGAGATGGATTGTATCGATGTCTTCCTGCCGGTATATGCGATGACCGTTATCCTTCCGCTCCGCTCGAGGAAGCAACGCGATCTTTTCGTAATAACGTATCGTATCCTCGGAAATTCCAGTTTTATCGGCGGTTTGTTTTATCGTAAAAGTTAGCTCTGTCTTCATCCCGTTCCCTCCCAGAGATTATTTTGTACATTATACCTCTTGGAGCTGACGCTAAGTCAAGTCTTCAATCCTTGAGTCAAACCTCTGTATTGCCGCGTCTTGACTTGGAGCCGACTCCAAGTTTTAGAATGTGAGCTATCAGGGGAAAGATCCCCATATCAGGAGGAGAGGTACAATGAACATGAACAAACGCGAAAAAATCGGACTGGTTACGGGTGCAAGTGCCGGGATCGGGTTGGAATTAACCCGGAAATTGCTATCGGAGGACTGGCAGGTGGTTGCATTGAACCGTTCCGACTTTCCAGCAGATGATACGAGAATCCAAAAAGCTGTTAAGGACGGATCGCTGCGTATTTATAAAACGGCAGATCTCACTGATTATGCTAGCTTGAGAAGGACTTTGGAAGAGATCAAAGGGAAAGAGCAGCGGATCGATATTTTGTTTAACAACGCTGGCGGGTCCTTTCCTGAACTAAACCATTCGAAACAAGGACGCGAAAAGCATTATGAGCTATTGACTGTCGTTCCGTATATCATTCTTATGGAATTGAAGGAACTCATACTACACGGCAGCTTAAAGACGGTGATCAACACCTCATCTTCAGCACTAAATTATGTGAAAGAGTTTACTATCGAAATCCTGGAACATCCTAAAACCTTCCGTAAACTGCTAGGACCTTATGCTACTTCCAAGTTAGCTCTTTCGCTGTGGACTCAGGCTTCTGCACCGCAGCTTGCCAAAGAAGGTATTAAGATTCGCAGCGTTGATCCAGGCGGCAATAATACACTAAGAAAAGGGGAAAAATCTGGGCTGCCCCTAGTGGTAAAATGGCTAATGAAGCTATTTTTCTCTCCGCCTACCCACGGTGCGAACCAGTTGTACGAGGGGGCCCTTGGGAAACACTGCAATGAGACCGGCGTGTTTTTATTGAAAGGTCGGACTGCGGTATTAAAATTTAACGATCAATCCCGAAACGTTTTGGAAAGAATTGATGAAATTTACAAACGTGAATTTCTTGTTGAGCGCTCCTAAGGTATTTGTAAAAGAAAGTATTGACAATTAAAGCTATTGCCTATAAAATTCTTAAAAGAAAACGATATTGATAATCATTATCACTATTTCAAAGCGGGGGAAAAAAATGAAGAAAAGTATGAGTACTATTATCTCTTTCGGATTAATTGTGGGTATAATGACAGGTTGTGGAAGTACACCCACAGCATCAGAAAACAAGGCTGCAGCATCGCCTACAACGGCGACTTCAACAGCACCTTCAACGGCATCAGCTTCCCAAAGCGTGTGGCCGAGAACGGTCACGGATGATTTTGGACATACCGTTACTTTTGCCAAGGCCCCTACAAAAATAATTCCGACTTATTTCGGACACATTGAAACACTTATAGCACTTGATGTGCCGCCGATTGCAGCACCAACTGCCAAATCGTTTGTTATGACTAGAGAAGCGCTCAAACCAATGGCAGATAAATTGAAAATCGTAGAATTGGGTAACTCCAAAGCCTATGAGCAAATGATGGGCCTCTCTCCAGAAGTAATTGTAGTAACAGCTAATGATAAAGATGATTATGCAGCATACAATAAGGTTGCACCCACACTGGTATTTGACTCACCAACTTGGCAAGAGGTTTTAAACGACTATGCTAAGATCCTAGGCAAAGAAAAAGAAGCTACGAAAATCATCACCGATCTAGAAAGCTTGATCGCGAAATCCCGTGAAAAGTTGGCTCCATACAAGGACAAAACTACAGTTGTTATGGGCGACCTGGGTAATAAAACCTTTGGCCTTACTGGCTCCGGTCCTACTAACAGAACCGCATATTTTGATAAGACTGCAGGGTTTGGCTTGACCCCACCGAAAGGTTACCCTGAGAAATATACCCAGATATCACTAGAAGGATTGGCAGAATTGGATCCGGATTACATCTTCTTAGATAATATCGATGGTGCGGAGAAAGACAATTATACGCCAACTTGGCTTAGACCTGGTACAGAGGACACTACGATATGGAAGAATTTGAAGGCTGTAAAAGCGAATAACGTTTTCAAACTTCCTCCTGGCTCTATGTCAGGTGCCCCATTAAGTCAGAAACTTGCTATTGAAAAAGTGGTAGCAAGCATTGTTAAATAGCGAATCAAACCGCATAAGGAATCGGGCGACTCTACCAGTCTCCCGATTTCTTATGTTATTTTCAATAGAATGAGGGCGTTCCGTATGGTTTCTAAATCCGTTGCTACATCTTCCGTCATTCATAATAAAAACGGAATAACAGCTTTACTTATTATGCTTGGCGGGAGTATTGCCCTGTTAATTTTGATGGCTTATTCTATTACACTAGGAGCCAAAAATATCCCCCTTTCAACTGTCTGGGAAGCTATCTTCAACCTTGACCGTAACAATATGTCACATATGATCATTGTAGACCTACGTATCCCCCGTGTGCTTGCTAGCGCTCTGGTCGGTTCTGCTTTTGCAGTATCAGGCGCAGTCATGCAAGGCATAACGCGCAATCCCATGGCTGATTCCGGCCTTTTGGGTCTTAATGCCGGCGCAAGCTTGGCTGTGGCCGTTTGTATCGCTTATTTTCCGCAAATTGGATACAGTAGTATCATTGTTTTTTCCTTTATCGGTGCAACAATCGCCTATTTGATGGTCAATGGAATCGCCATGTTTCGCCGTAGTACTGCAACGCCCATGCGTATCGTGCTGGCAGGCGCAGCTGTCGGTGCTTTGTTTACAGCGCTAAGCCAGGGTATTGCGCTTTATAACAAAGTTGCGCAAAACATCATGTTTTGGATGGCTGGCGGTGTTGCTGGCTCCACGTGGGAACAGATTATTCTCATGTCTCCCTGGGTATGCCTAGCATTGATTGGTGCTTTTGTCCTTGCTCGTTATATAACGATCCTCAATATGGGAGAAGATGTTGCAAAGGGCTTGGGCTTAAATACAAGGCTTATTAACCTGCTATGCTCACTATCCGTGCTGGTTCTAGCCGGAACTTCGGTATCCGTTGTAGGCGCAGTAGGTTTCGTGGGTTTGGTCGTACCACACGTAACAAGATTTCTGGTAGGCGTTGATTACCGCTCGATTATACCTGTATCGGCGGTATTAGGAGCAATCCTGATGGTGGGCGCGGATTTGGGTGCGCGTATGTTAAACCCACCGTTTGAAACACCTCTTGGTGTGTTAACTGCGTTGATTGGCATTCCTTTCTTCCTTTATTTGTCTCGCAAGCAAAGGAGGGCCGTGTAATGAGTGAACTGATCAAGAAGCATGAAGCGTACAAGAAAAAGGTGGCGTTTCGAAATACAACGATCGTTCTCATCTTTGTGTGCGCGCTTATAGCTTCCTTCATTATTAGTATGAATACTGGTTATACCAAGCTCTCCGCGTTTGATACCCTGCGCACTTTATTCGGGGGAGGAACGGAGAAGGAAAATGTCATCTTATTTGATTTCCGGTTACCGCGAATAACCTTATCCATACTTGTAGGTGCTGGTCTCGCTTTATCTGGATGTATAATTCAGGGAGTAACCAAAAACGCGTTGGCAGATCCTGGACTGCTTGGTATTTCGGCAGGCGCAGGACTTATGGTTATTCTATTTACCATGTTTGTTGGCACGGGAACTTTCTTGTCGGTATTTACGCTGCCTTTTTTAGCCTTAATAGGTGCCGGGTTGACGGCTCTTTTAATAAATGTCCTTGCTTACAAGAAAATAGATGGCATTGCGCCTATGCGATTGATACTAACAGGGATTGCCATGCAGGCGGGAATTTCTGCCCTAACCACTGTTCTTGTCATCAAGCTAGACGAGGAACAATACGACTTTGTAGCCGTGTGGCGAGCAGGCAATATATGGGGTGGGGATTGGCGCTTTGTGCTGGCCCTGCTTCCGTGGCTTCTCATCTTGATCCCCTACTTAATTTATAACTCGAGAAAATTAGATGTACTAAGCATGAGTGATGACACCGCAGTCAGCTTAGGTGTTTCTGTTATGAAACAGCACAGAAAAATGTTATTGGTTTCTGTAGCTTTGGCTGCGTCCTGTGTGTCTGTCAGCGGGAGTATAAGCTTCGTGGGGCTGATTGCGCCTCACCTCGCCAGACGGTTAGTAGGTTCCAGACATATTATCCTGATACCCGTGTGTGCGCTGGTTGGGGCTTTGCTAGTGTCTGCTGCGGATACTGTATCCAGGATTATTCTGCAGCCTGCCGGTATCCCCACAGGAATCATTGTTGCCATTGTTGGGGCACCCTATTTTCTATATCTCTTAGCTACTGATAATCAGCGTTCGCGCAGGGGGTGACCCTGGCGCAGGCGCTGGGCGCGCCGTCCTCATAAACGCGAAAGGGCGCAACCGTGCTTACGGCAATAATATTATTAAAGAAAAATACTAACGCACATGCGTTAGTATTTCCTTGTTTTTTCTCAGCAAATTTGTCCCCCAATATTTGATATTCTAACATCGGGGATTATCAATTATTTCATTGTGAATCTCTCGTAAAGTAAGATTTTGCGATACATCCGCTTATCAGAAAGGGCATTAAAAATGTATTTATCTGGCCGCGTATTGACCTCTATGATCCATGGCTTCATCTCTTTATCAATGCCTATATCTACCCCATACGACCTAAAATTCGGGAAAATTCTACTCATATGTTTACTGGTCCTAACGCCTAGTTCCTTAAGTAATTGAACATAGGAAACCTGCTCCTTTTTAGGTATAAAAGGGGAAAGCAGCTTCCCCGCCGGCATTGGTCTACCCCCGCTATGGTAGTTAGTCACGATCTTATTAGGCATGGCTAATCGTCCTACGATACCGGTAACCTCCCATTTACGCGTGCGGTTTCTCTGCACCATAATACGCAAATCGAACGGAAGTCCCTGATATTGGAGTAAGGGGATGCCCTTCTGAACCAAGTAGGTTTTCTTCCTTTTTGCTTTCTGGAAAGCGACGTATGTTCCCTTAAAGGTTGAGAATGAGCGAGACCGCGTGCCGTTCTCCAACCGATATCCAGCACTAGTGCGAGACAACTTAAATATGCCATGCCCTCCGGTGCCATGACTGGGTTTAAGATAGACGACATGATATTTTTCTAACATCCCCTCCACAGTTGCTTCAGTTGCAAGGTTTGTTGGTGGTAGATTAAGTGCTAGTTCCTCATTAGTTAATAACGCCTTGTACTTGCCTAACTTGTTATTCCAATAAACCATATCTTCACCCCAATTTGTAGATACCCATTCTACTAATTCGGTACAACCCGATATACGTTTTTCTTCCCTGCATTTTGCAAAATACGGGTTGGTACTTTTGATATTTTCAACACGTCCGTTGTACCTTTTGCATTTTTCGTTACTTTTAACATTAAGATTGTTCCTCGCAGTCTAGCAGTATGCTGGGGAAGTTCGGTCGATACGAAATTTCCCAGAGAAGATGCCGCTACCCGATTTCTAATGAGTCCGTCGATATCCTTCACCTTAAACATTCTTATCGGATGCAGTACATGGGGATGCGCTCCCAGCACGACATTAACACCTTGTTTGAACAGCAGCTGCATGAGCTTGATTTGGTTGCGGTCGGGATATGTTCGAAATTCTTTCCCGAAATGTAGGCAAGCGATGATAAAATCTGTATGACTCTTCAAACTGCGTACGTCCGCTATTATTTTTTGATGGTTTAGCCGGTTGACTAACCATGGCTCTGGCACTGAGATCCCGTTCGTGCCTTTCGTATAAGCCAATATTCCGATGTTGATTCCCTTTACATTCACAATTAGTTTCTGGTGGGCTTCCTGTGCAGAGCGGTACGTTCCCGTATGTCGCAGTCCATGTCGATCGAGGACGTCTAATGTTCTTCTCAAACCGGATCGTTTCCCGTCCATACAATGGTTATTGGCTGTGCCTACCCATCAAAGCCCAAATTCCGGAGTGTAGCAGCGAATTCGTCAGGGGTACTAAACAATAGTTTTCCAGGTTCTTCGCGAAAATCGTTGCCGGAGAATGTCGTCTCCAGATTGCCTATCGTTAAGTCAGCTTTCCGCAGATAAGGTTTTACTTTGGAAAAAATAGGATCAAATCCGCCTTCTCGTGCGGCTGAGGTGATCATCTTCTTTTTCATCAACAAATCCCCGACTGCAGCGATTGTGATTGTCGTCAATCCACCCACTCCTTCCATGATTACACCTTATGCGTTAGAAAAGCGAAATGCTTGAAAGTTGGGCGCCAATGGTGCGACCAAAAGAAAAAAGCTCAAGTCAGGTTCAACTTGGCTTTCGCATTAAATCATATCATCGTTGTATCTTTGCAAAAATAAATGTATCCCTCCATTCACTTCCATCAGCCGATAAATCCTCGTTTTTGATAGTACCCTCAAGTTCAAAGTGTAATCGCTCAGGTATTAACTTACTTCTAGTATTTTTAGTATCACAACGTATTTCCAACCTCCGGGCCTTCAACTGACTACATGCAAAATCACAAATAGCTTTAACGGCTTCAGTCATATACCCATTACAATTAAAATGTGTATTTATCCAATAGCCAATTTCAAATTTCCGTACATCCCAATCTATGTTATGTAAACTTGTGGTAGCAACGAATTGTCCCGTTTCTTTCAAAAAGACTAGAAATCTTAAACTTTCACGACTTAAAAATTGGACATGTGCCTCTCTAACTGCAAGTTCCATATCATATTCGGTTAATTCATTTTGTACAAACTTTAACCAGGGTTTCAACTCATCCATCGAAGCATTAACGGCTTCAAAAACAACCTTACCATCCCCTGGTTTTGCCATTCTAATTACTAATCGTTCCGTATGAAACTCATCTGGAAAATCAATCATAATTGGTTTCATAAATTCCCCCCCTTTAGCAGCCATTAATAATAAAAAACCGCGATTACGCGGTAATTAATCTGATTCGTATTCTTCTCACCCGACAAATGTGTAATGAACCCCTGTCAGCGTCTCCGAAATCTGCCATAACTTCTCTGATACACCCTTATCAAACATCTTGTGATTGGACGTATCGATTGCCGGATATCCCTTCTTCGCCCCTCGACCATCGGGACCAATGTATTCCCCTCCGATTAACGAAGGTTCTGTGGCGGCGTATAAGGTTGGAAGCGCACCCATCGCTGCTGTTTGGAACAACGCGTTCATTAATGTGGTTAAGAACTTCATGTCGCGCCCCGAACCCCGGGAAGTAATATTGGTTGCTGCAATGCCAGGATGACACGCGATGCTTATTGTAGTCATCTTGGCTGCACGAAGCCGTAGGTTAAGCTCCTTTGCGAACAACAGGTTAGCTAACTTACTCTGCCTATAAAAAGGGAATCCGCGATATCCTTTGGAACCATCCAGATTATCGAAAAATATGTGCCCTTTCAATGCAGCTAAGCTACTAAGCGTCACCACGCGAGAGTTCGGTGTGTTGAGCAACTTGGGCAGCAGCAACCCGGTTAATGCAAAATGACCCAAATGGTTTGTACCGAACTGGAGTTCGAACCCGTCCTTTGTCTTCTCGTAGGGCGGCATCATGACGCCCGCATTATTGATCAAGATGTCCAAACTTGCATATTGCTTTTTAAAATCTACCGCAAAATTGTTAATGTCGTTAAGATCACCCAAATTAAGCTTCATTACCTTTACATTTGCCTTTGAGTGACGCTTATTCACTTGCTTGGCCGCTTCAATTCCTTTCTGTTCATTTCGAACAGCAAGAATCACTTCTGCACCTTTGCTGGCGAGTGCTGTCGCAGTTTCCAATCCAAGTCCACTGCTAGAACCCGTAATGATGATTGTTTTTCCCGATTGATCGGGTATACACGTTCCATCCCATTTATTCACCATAAGATCTCCTGCTCCCTTGATTGTTACCATGTTTCTTAATCATTCAAGTAAATGCATGAAAATCCTTCCAGGTTTTAATAATAAATTACTTGTTATTTTGTTAAAATAGTCTCTAATTCTTTACTAAAGTTCATTAACGAAAACAGGCCGTTTCAAAAGTCTAGATCGACTTTTGAGACAGCCTCCACTTGTATGAACCCTATTGCCCCTTACAACTTCTTCCGCAGTTCACTCACAGCCACCCGGCGTGCACCTGAATTTCGCTGCAGCGGCGCACTCTGAATGACAGGCGTGGCCTCCCCGGCCTCCTGCATCCGGCGAATCAAGCGCTCACGCAGCTCGGCCGCCGCCGTGCCGAACGACTGCACGCCGACTAGATTGTGCAATTCATGCGGATCCGCTTGCAGATCGTAGAGGAATTCCTCTACGTAGACATCCGATCCTGCGTCTCGGTTCGGATTCTGCTCCGGCGCGGAGACGCTGTACTTCCAGCGCTGCGTCCGAATGGCGCGGCCAACTTGCGATTCGCTGATTTGCACGAAGACTTCCTCCGGCCAGCCTTCCCGCTCCCCGCGCAGCAGCGGAAGTAGGGAGCGCCCTTGCATGGAAGCCGGAACCGGAATCCCCGCAGCGTCAAGCAGCGTTGGAGGTAAATCCACTAGCGACACCATCTCCTGCAGTCGCCCGCCTGACTTGAAGCGGCCTCCTGTAAAGGCGGTCGGCACACGAATGGAACTGTCATGGCACGACCGTTTATACTCACTGTTCCTGGTTTTGAAATGGCAGCCATGGTCCGAAGTAAACATCACAATCGTGTCGTCTTCTAACCCGAGGCTGATCAAAGCGTCGAACAAGCGGCCGAGCGCTTCGTCGAGCCTTTTGACCATGCCATAATAGCCGCCGAGATGGGCATGTGCCGTGCCGCCCAGCGACGCCAAGTCGCCAGGCACGAAGGAGCTGCCGCTGTAGCGCCCTTCATAGCCACGTGGTGCTGGGTAATTGTCGCTGTGATTCTGATGGTGCGGCTCCAGATACGAGAGGAACAAGAAGAACGGTTCCTCCTGATGCTTGTCGATATATCGGATTGCCGCATCCGTTTGCGCATCAACCCGATAGCCCGGCAGCTTCACGGGTTCATTATCCCCGTTATACATGACCGTATCGTAGGCATCGGAGGAGAACTCGAGCACATTAGCTCCGAGCCACTCTTGATAACCGCCGCGCTGCGCCTCTGGGACAGGCTCTTGACCAGCCAAATGCCATTTGCCGATATAGCCTGTGTGATAGCCCGCTTCACGGAAGTGATGAGCTAGCGTCAGCTCATCACTCCGCAGTGGAATGCCATTGACATAGCACCCGGTTTCCGTGGCATATTTCCCTGTTTGCAGGGAAGAACGTGCCGGGCCGCACACGGGCTGACAGGTGTACGAGTTATACACATGCGTCCCTTCCATCGCCATGCGGTCAAAGTTCGGCGTAAGCCCGAGGGGATTCCCATGAACTCCCGTCGTGTCAAAACGCTGCTGATCCGTAAAAAAAACAATGACGTTCGGCTGTTTTCTCATCTTTTTCCCCATCACCTTCATCTTTATTTACTTACTAGCTTTCTTCCACTCATCGTTGGCCTGCTGCTCGATCTTCTGTCCGCCTTGCTGGTAGTATTTCTGTACAAACTCATCAAACTTGTCGACGGACCACACACCTGTCACAATCTTCACGAAGTACTCTGTCCACAGCTTCTTCTCCAGATCTGGATAGTCCAGCTCGGCCGGAACTGTCTTCCAAAGCTGATTCTTAACAATGTCCTTTGAAGCGATTTCCAACGCCGCCCGCACTTTATCGTCTGTCCAACGACGGTCTGTTACTTGCACAAAGCGAACAGGGTTAGAGAAACCTTTTTTGTATAGATCGGAATAACTGGATGTTTGGGCAATTAAATTTTTACTCTTGTCAAAAGTGTAATCCACGTTATTTTCGCCATAGGTAAGCAGATCCACCCCGCCGTTCGGGTCATCACTGACCGACCAATCCAGCATTTGAATGAGTCTTTCTGGTTCTTGCGCCTTCGCACTTATCGCACGCAGCGCTCCTCCCGAATAAGGATTAACCTGCGGCCAGCCCAGCTTGCCGTCGGGGCCTTTCACCCGATTAATCATAGCAATATTCGCTGATGGCACCACTTTCAGCAGCGAAGTGTAATAGCCGCCGCCAGTCGCATTGACTGCAAAAGCATCGCCTTCAAAAACGCCGACCTTAGAATTCACGATCCTAGCCTCTGACTGCTTTAATTCCATGACAGGGAACTCCGGGTCAATCAGACCTTCTTTATACCATTGCTGTAGAACGGCTAAAGCTTTCTTCGCCTCAGGCGTCACAAAGCTTTTGACAATCTTTCCATCTTTCTCTGTCCAGAAGACGGGGCCGTTTAGTGCGATGCCAAAAGCGCCAAAAACCGTATTAAACAGCGAGGATTTGTTGCCGCCAAACCCATACGTATCATTTTGACCATTCTTATCCGGATCCTTGAACGTGAACGCCTTGAGAACTTCATGCAGTTCATCTAAAGTAGTCGGTTGCTTCATGCCGAGTGCATCCAGCCAGTCCTGTCTAATCAACAAGCCCGCCGTATTCGGGGAGTTGAATGACTCCTGCCTAACCCCTTGCGGAATCGCGTAAATTTTGCCATCAAATTTGACGCCGTCCCAACGCTCTTTCGGAATGTACTTCATCAAGTGCGGCGCTTTTGCCAGCAAATCATCCAACGGCTTCAATAGCCCTTGATTCACATACTGCGCAAGCTGTGTCGTATCCACACTGAAGTAATCCGGTATCTCACCAGAGGATACCAAGAGATTCAGTTTCGTTTTGTATTCATCGCCGGAAATCATGCTAATTTTGTAATCTATACCCGGTATTCCTGCCTTCTCCATCAATGAAATAATTTTCGGCTTCGCTTCTCCACCGGTGTCCGGATATTCCGGGATCCCGTAATTAAAGAACATATTGAAAGTAACCGGCTTCGTGGAAACTGGGCTGGAAGATGACGCGCTTTTTCCTTGCTCATTGGAGCCGCAACCAGCAGCTACTAATCCTGCAAGACAAGTGACACACAATACGGAACCCATTTTACTCATTTTTTTCATAAGAACACCCCTTTTATGATCTTCAAATTATGATTTCACAGAGCCTAACATGGTGCCCTTCATAAAGTACTTCTGCAAAAACGGATACACAGCAAGAATAGGTACGATTGAAATAATGACGGTAGCCGCTATCGCGGACTCGGCAGCAAACGTCGTAAACTGACCGGTATCGGTCGCCAATTGCTGGCCAGCAATAATTTCTTTTAATAACAACGGTAGGGTAAATAGCCTTTTATCATTCAAATAAATCAACGCTTGCATAAAATTGTTCCACAGGCCGACGCACTCCCAGAGTGCTATCGTCGCAATAACCGGCTTACACAGCGGTATAATAATGGTGAAGAACGTCCGCAGCGGATTCGCTCCGTCCATGGCAGCCGATTCCTCAACCTCTTCCGGAATGGTCCGCATAAAACTTTGCATAACAATGACGTTAAAAGCAGAGATCATACCCGGCAGCATGAGCGCCCATAGGGTATTCGTTAATCCTAAGCTTTTCACAAGTAAATAGGTAGGAATCATCCCACCGCTGAAAATCATCGTAAAAATAACCAGAAGCGTGATGACCTTAGCGCCAGGCAAGCTTCTTTTATTTAACGCATAAGCCGTTGTCGCTGTAAACAGGACATGCAGGAACGTCCCTATGACGGCCACTAGAATACTATTTCGATACGCCAGCCAAATAAAGCTGGAAGCCAGTACACTCTTATAAGCATCCAGCGTAAAGCCTCGCGGAAAGAAGAACAACCCGCCTTGCATGGCGCCAGCCGCCGAGCTTAATGATATGGATATTTCATGCCATAAAGGATAAAACGTCACGATACTCAGCATAGCCAGAAACAGCACATTCCCTACTTCAAAACTGCGTTCACCCCAACTTATACGCATTCCCATCCACCTCCTTACCACAATCCTCGTTCGCCCATACGACGTACAAGCCAGTTCGTAAACAGCAGCAAGCATAAGCCTACAACCGATTGGAAGAGCCCTGCAGCCGTAGCAAACGAGAATCTGCCCATCGTAAGCCCCACACGGTACACATACGTATCCAGCGTGTCCGCTACATTATAGACGAGCGGGTTATATAAAATGTAAATCTGATCGAAGCCGACATTCAGAATTTGTCCCGTCCGCAAAATCAGCAGCACGACAATCGTCGATGCAATGCTCGGCAGGGTCACATGACGGACCAGCTGAAAGCGATTCGCACCATCAATTCTAGCTGCTTCATACAGCTCCGGGTTCACGCCGGCAATGGCGGCTAAATAAATGACTGTTCCCCAGCCAACTTCCTTCCACATTTCCGAACCGACCAAAAAGCCCCGGAATACCTCTGGATTCATGAGCGGCGACGCGGACATGCCCAGCAGCTTCGCTACCCCCGTATCTACCGAAAATACGGAGAACAGAATACTTCCAAGCACAACCCAAGAAACAAAGTGCGGAAAATAGATAATCGTCTGCACGATGCGCTTGAATACGCCGTTGAACAGCTCATTGAGTAGAAGCGCAAGCACAATCGGTGCCGGAAAGTTAAACAGCAGCTTATAAAAGCTGATAATCAACGTATTCCGAAGCGCCACCCAAAAGTCTGGCGAGTCGAACAGAATGCGGAACCATTTTAACCCTACCCAAGGACTACCGAATACACTTCCCGCAATCTTGAAATCTTGGAAAGCGATTGCAATGCCGCCCATCGGAATGTACTTAAAGAGAAGAAAATAAATGACACCAGGCAGTAGTAAAACATAATAGTACTTGTGTTTATGGAACGACTTCCTAAAGGCGGATGATCTTGCACGAGGTCTTGCATTTACAACCGCGCCATGCGATACCTTCATGGGATGACTCATCCCATCCCCTCCTCTCGACCGTGTGTTACACATGCTGTTGTGTACGCTTTCATCGTAGCGGGGAGAGGCTATAAAAAAAATCCTCAGTTTGCAATAAACATGAGGATTTCATGATATAGGTCCAGCCAATGTTAGAAATTTAATATAACTATCCGTTTTTCTAGATGCTTTTACGGTATTCGCCGGGCGTCATGCCTTCATACTTTTTGAAAAACCGAATAAAGCTCTGCACATCATGGTAGCCAACGGCCTGACCAATTTCTTGCAGGGAATCATTTCTCGTGCTCAGGAGCTCTTTACTTTTCTTAATCCGGAATTCCGTTAAGTATTCCAACATGGATTTCCCTATTTCAGCTTTGAATGTACGGCTCAAGTGGCCGCTGCTGACCCCAATGCGCTCTGCGATCTCCGTAATGGACAGCGGGTTTGCATAATGCTCTTCCATATATGTAATCGTTTTGGCTACATAGGAATTGGTGACCTGCTTGTCCTGCAGCGTTTCTAGGAACGCAATGATTTTATGAATATGGGTGATCATAAACTGATGCAGCTCATCATTATTTTGGCATTCGTTCAGCTTAAAAATATCGGCTTCCTCATGTAAACTTCCAATGTCATAGCCTTCCTTGAGCAATTCAGTCAGCACTGAACTCATGAGGACAACAATCATGCCCTGCAGCTTTTCGAGCGGATATTTCGATTTATAGATATACTGTTCAAAAAGTTCACCAATGCACTGATTCGCCTTCTCGCGGTTCATCGTTGTGACGGCGTGAATCAACTGCTTTTGCAGCGACAGCGGGTAAACAAACTTCAATTCACTTTTATGATCCTGTAAAAAGACGATGTCATTGCGGTTGATAACTGCTTTGTAGTTCAACATTCTGCGTATCTGCTCGTAAGCAAGATGCAGACGTTCAGGTGCATCCGCGTCGCTTACAATCAGTTGAAGCGATACGTTCAGTTCTCCCTGCCCCACCGCGTTCATTTCTGCGTAAGATTGATGAATAAGCTCTCGTACACCTGGGTCCATGCCTTTTTGCGGTAAATTAACGATAAAGCCCAGCTTGCTCCGTTCCAATATCGTCCCCTCCACGGGCAAATACGCCTTCAACGTTTCCAAAACCATACTATAGATAAAAAGATTGCGTTGCGGGTCCTCCGCATCCTCCGATTGCATATCATCAAACACAACGACGATGACGGCATAGTTAGCTTCCGTAAACATGAGACCAACTTGTTCCAACCGCGCTGAAATCGTTTGTTTGTCTGAAATTTTATTACGTAAAATATCCGAAATGAGGTGATCCTTCATCACCGGCTCATTTTGTTTGATCGTCGCCATCATGGAGCTGATGGCCCCACTGACGAGCATGTACTCATCGGAAGATGATTTATTACCTCCTACGCCAGAGAGTACTTCCATCATTTTCTTCCATGGATTGTACATCTTAACCGCAAACGCATAAGCAATAACCAAGCCGATCAAGAACACGAACAAGACAATTGTAAGGAGCTTGGACAGCTTTTCAACCAGCTTCGCCTTGTAGCTGGCATAAGGGATCAAGTTGACAAGGGTCCAACCGTTCCCTTTCATCGTGGCGATATGAGCAAAATACGTCGTATGATCCAGAACGATTTTCTGCATCGTGCCTGACGATGGTGCTGCATCGCCATCTGCGATAACCTGGTGAATCGCCTCGTTCTCCACTTGCGGATGCGACGATATGACAAAACCACTTGGATCCACGATGAAAGTGCGCTCTTCATCCCCGATGTTTAAGTTGTACATCGTATTTAGAAACATCTTCTTTTGCATATTAATGACCAGCGTGCCTAGCGGCTTACTCTCAGTGACGGGAATATCTTTATAGAAAGTGACATAGTCTTCCCGAACCTGATACCAAAAATGGGGCCGGCCTTCTTTGCGAATCTGGGTTAAGACTTGCTGATCGTAAAATTCATCTGCATCAAATAGCCCTTCATTTGAAGTCATAAAACGTTCATTCAAAGCACTGTAAATATACACCGAGTAAAACAAATCATTGGAGTTAATCTGACTGCGCAGCTGCTCCTTCAAACTATAGTAGTCATACATCGTAAAGGCGTTAGGATTTTTTAACATGTTGTTCATATCCGGCAAGAAGGAGAGTTGGAGGGCAAAATAATTAATCTGGTCAATTAAATTATCCAAATTTTTGGAAGTTCGCTGGATGCTGGCATTCGAAGTCTGCTCAATTTGGGAAGATAAATCTTCATTAATCGTATACGCATATACGGAAACAATCATCGAAATTGGAATGAGAACGGTAATGAAGTAGGAGAGCAGCTGTTTTCGAAATAAGGAGCGATTGAAAAACAGTTTGTTTGTAAACCCTTTCAATAATTTCCCTCCCAACATGTAGATTACAGCATATCTTAGACAACTGCCTCCCCTTTGTCAATGTTCAAAAACAAGCATGGATTCCGAATTTGTGATATCAAGATCACCGCTATCGGATGAATTTTCACTAAAATGGAAAGCTAGCTTGACATCATTTAGGTTGCACGATATACTACAACCATGGAAAGCTAGCTTTCCGTTAGGAGGATAAACGCAGTGAAGAACCGTTTAGAAGATATCCGCAAGCAACGCGGAATTAAGCAAGAAGAATTGGCTTTGGCTCTTGAAGTGTCCAGGCAAACGATCGGTTCACTGGAAAACGGACGTTATAACCCATCGATCCTCTTAGCGTTCAAAATTGCTCGTTATTTCGGTATGAGTATCGAAGAGATCTTTATTTATGAGGAGGATGAAACTGTATGACAAAAACGACTTCATCTTATATTCTTGCCGTCGTAGGCTTAGCACTACTAGTAGTTGGTCTGTACTTCATCAAAACAATGGAAGATCCACAAGGTATTTTGCGAGCGTTGCCCTATATCTGTTTCGGGCTTGGCAGTAGTATTTTCGGTCACAGTATGGGAGAAATCCTCGTCCTACACGCTATGAGGAATAATTCCGCCGCTGCCAAGCAGCTAGAGATTGAAATGAAAGATGAACGTAATTTGGCCATCGCTCAGCGGGCAAAAGCGAAAGCATATGACATGATGGTCTTTATGTTTGGAGCCTTGCTTACTCCACTTGCCTTGATGGGTATAGATTTAATCGTGTTACTGTTATTTGTTTTTGCCTACATGTTTATCATTGGATATTGTACTTATTACCGTTACAAGTACTATAAAGAGATGTAAATTCAGGTACTAATGGGAATTGCAAAATCATATTTGACCCATAGTAATGATAAGGAATGATGAGGATGACGAAATTATTTTATAGTGGATTAAAATACGGAGAAAACGATGTTGTTATAAAAATATTTGTAGATATACAAAATGATTGGATTGAGATAACGCATACCAAGGAAGTGTCTCAAGTAATGAATAAATCAACAGGTGAATATATCATCGTAAATCGAAGTACCTTGAAATTTGAGGCTGTTTCCTAGTAAGGCTTAGCTTATAAATGCGAAAAAGATACCCAACCATAGCCTTCTGATTCCTAGCTCAAATGTATAGAAATTATTTATATAAGGTTTCCCGTAAAAATAAATAGCCTGCCCAGCAGTCTTTATCAGACATACGGGGCAGACCATGAAGTTAACGATGTTTTAGTTGCATAACAATATATCCGTATAATAATAGCACGGTCCTGGTTGCTCTGTTTTATGTATGGCAACTGGCAATACGTATACCGATAGAGGTGCGTTCTCTCTATGTGCAACAATTTCAAGCTCATGGCTTCCGGCAGGTAAGGTTATTTCTATCCGCTGGCTCTCCGGGGCTCTGTGATATGCAGGCATAAATTCTTCTATCTTACTACAATGAATGACCGTGTTACCGTTAAGCTTTGCAGAAACAAGCCCATTGGAAGCCACGATGAGCTTGACCTTACGCTCTGATGGATTACAAAGCAATGTTTGAGCACGATATACGCCGTTATTCTCCGTATTCAAGATCGTTTCCCATTCGATACGATTTCCTTGGCATATCGCATGGACGCCTTTTTCGTCATTAGGGCCCCATATTGTCCATTCTGTAGCAGAAACTAAGTGTATCGTTTCTTTCCACTGAGACCAAATTGCATTGTCATGTATTCTTGTAACCACTGCTGCCAGTTCGTAAGTAGAAGTGGCCATGCTAGTGGAACATACGTCAAAGGTAAAACTGGAGGAATTACCCCCTGTGATTCTAAACGATTGTTCTTTCGTACCCTCCCAGCCGTTAGGTAGTTCTAGGGCCAAGATTCCTTGCCACGTTTCTGTCGAGCGGTTGGTGATCGTTAGGTTAAGTTGCTTACGCTGATTCCGACCTATGGAAGGCCCGTTCTCGCCATAATCTACTTCTAGGACAAGACTAAGTGCTTCAATTGTATTGTTCGGCAGCAACCTGCGATCGATTAACACATTCCTATTCACTAATTCGTTAAGGGACTCGTTCAAGTTCATTCCTAATGTCTTATCTCCGAAATCAGTATGATGCCCCGGAAGTACAACGATATTCGTATCCCAGACGGCCAGAACCTGCTTCCCTATACGGATTGTTCGGTTCGTCAGCTCATCCAGATTAGTTGGAGCCGGAAATCCTTTGATAGGTGGGCTAACAACGACACGATCACCTACTGGCTTCACCCACTTCTCAGGTAATCCTTCCGGTCCGACGATCATACCGAGTATGGCACCCAGGGTAGCCGCCGTACAATCCGTATCGTATCCACAATTAACTGCTTTTAAGATTGCATCTTCGAAGCTGTTGCCATATAACCAACCCAAGATCGTAAATGCGATGTTCTGAGGGGCATCGGTGAAGTTATCGTGACCATGATGTTTCAAGATCAGTTCGCGCGCCTCCAACCAATCTTTCCCCTCACGATGCCATTTTAGTAGATCAACCAATGCTTTCGCAGTTCGGCAAGACGGAGGGATATAGGCCATACCGATGGCAATCAGTTTGTCTCTGTCTTTCTCCATGAAGATTGCGCTTTCAATCGCAGCGAAAAACATTTCCCCGTAGACCCCTTCTCCTCCCGCATGATCTACAACAGCATCTTGGTAGGCAAAATGAGCAGCAACGTGAGGAGCACCTGGCGAGACCATCGCCCAGATTTCAGATCGAATAGGAGACCCCATGCAATCGATAAATGGGTTGTTGAACACTCCGGCAACAGGTGGCACGAGACCTCGTCTCAAATTCGTTAATGCATACCCATACTCGTCAAAGGGAAAGAAAACGTGCTCTACCCATTCTTGACCTAGTTCCTTACAGGTGAGCTTCGGTCCGTATTGTTCAAGTGCATGTAGCCATACGAGCTGTAAATCCAAATCATCGTTCTCAAGTGGACCATCTGGAAGTACAGGATAGAAATCTAGATGTAATAGCTCTTTTTTTCCTTCTACTGGAGCTCCTAATGTACCTCCAATATTTTTACCCAGCCAACCCCCATACACGGTTCTATAATAATCATTTTCGTTTAAGATATTGATGCTCATAGGTTTGTCTCCTCCAATTTGCTATAATGACGGTAAACTGCTCGATCGGAATTCAACGTAATTATAATATCGTGTGCAAGCCGATACCATGGAGGATATTGATATGTCGCAGAGAAAAAAAGAGGCAGTTGACATGTATTATTCGTTATCAAGGCTCTCCGCACTTGATGTGAAATGGGCTGATTTATTCGATGCGAATTCAGCATCCTTCCAAAGAACGCATGAAAATCCATTTTATCAGCTGATTGTTGCCGTTGAAGGACCGATTAGGATTGAGGCCAATCATCAACGGTACACCTTGCAATCAGGAGAATCGCTTCTTCTACTCCCTTGGGAAAAACATACGGGATGGGACCGAGGAGAGCGACAGGGTTTGTTTTTTTGGACGCAATTCTCATCGGATCCTGAGCTCAGCCCATTTAACAATACTAGCGTACCTGACCTTAATATTGTCCATAGGGAAAAAACGGAGTTGCGGACAACCGCTAACAGTCATGAGGATCTTCTTGTTATTCCTAAGCTCCATCTATCTAAGCGCAGGTTTCATTTGCTTGAGCTCTTTGAAAAACTTGTGAGCGAATCGAATTCGCCAAAAGGCTATTTTCGATTTCACCAAACGCTGTTACTTGGGGAAATCCTACGTTCAATCGGAAATGACTTCCTAGAGCAAAGCCACCACGACACCACCTTTCCAGTGTCCTATATTACTTATCGAAAACTAGTCAACCAATTGAATAATTACTTTGATAAAGATATAAATAGAGGAAATTTAGAATCGAGCTTGGACCGAAAATATGAATATTTATGCCAAGTATTCAAGAAGTATTCCGGAACCACAATCGTCCATTATGTACATCAATTACAAGTGCAAAGAGCCAAGCATTTGCTGCTTAGCTCTGACAAGACAATTGGAGAAATTGGGGAAGAAGTAGGGATTCAAGACAGTTTTTATTTCAGTCGGATATTTAAAAAGTTTGAGGGGTTATCTCCGCAGCATTTCCGAAATCAGTCGCAGCTACCCAACACTTAAAACTTTTTCATTATATTCATCTGCAAGGGTTTAGCGTTCTTGCGTAACCCCCAATTCAAAAACACCACACTGGAAATGACACTCCCCGCTCCTATTCCCATCGCAAAGGTGAGTTCTTCGTTCATGAACAGTGCACCTACAAACATCGCGATGACAGGTGAAACAAACGTGAATGTGGTAGGAAAGACGGTATTCGTGACACGAAGTAACCAATAAAAAATAGAATAGCCTACGACGGAACCAAAAATGGTCAAGTACGCGAGTGCCCCGAAAGCTGCTGGGGAATACTTACTTGGAGTCACATGCTCTACGCAGAGCGAGAGCAACAGTAAAAACAAACCACCCACTACCATCTGCAAACCATTACTGGTCATGGAAGGTATAGAGCGTGTATGTTTTTGAAACCGAGTCAGCGCAAGTGCATAGATAAACTTCACGAACAAAACCAATGCGATCCCTACATAGGCCAGTTTCAGTTCTCCATTTGATGTCTCATGGCTAGTACCTGTTGCGACCAAGTACGTACCCAAAAAGCCAAGTGCAATTCCGATCATAGGATGTACACTTCTTTTTTGTTGACCTGTCGACATGGCCAGCAAGGCAGTAAAAATAGGACTAGTACCCGCAAGTATCGCTACTGTTCCAGAGGACAGATACTGTTCTGCCCAATACACTGCCCCAAACTGAATCCCTGTTAATCCCAACCCTCCCAGGGTGATTTCTTTCACTTGTTGCCTGGTCAGTTGCTTAAGTGATTTCGCTCCCCCAAGTAAGAACAAAATGATTAGCCCTGCGAGGAAAAAACGGGCGCCCGCAAAGAAAAAAGGAGGCATTCCTCCTTCGATTCCAATCTTGATCGACAGAAAAGTCGTCCCGAAAATTAAACACATAGCCATGTACGCGATCATCATCTGTAGTTGCTCCCATCCTGTTGGTCTTAGATTCACCTTTATCAAATCATATACTCGCTAGAACAGTAAACGACATGATATAACAGTTAGCAGGAAGGAGTGAGGGATGGCGATGAATATTTCGTTAGATCGTAAATCACGCGTTCCACTGGCTGAACAAATTCAATTGGCCTTGGCAGAGCGCATCCGTTCAGGCTTATATCAAGCAGGCGATCCTCTTCCATCCGTGCGACAATTGAGCCGTGAAATTGGCGTTAGCTTGATGACTGCCGTCCATGCTTACGAGAAGTTAGCAACCAATGGGTATGCACAACGACATCACGGTAAGGGCACGTTCGTTCGAATTCCAAGTTCGGAAAAAGACGAGATTTTAGAGGAAACTACCCCAAAACCTTCTTATGAATGGCAATTGGCCATTCCCGACTATCTAGGAAGGTCGATGTTCCGGCATGTAGGGGCTGTAAATCGCAAAGATGTGAAATACCCCCTACATCGGATTAAACTGCATACGGAGGAGCTCTTGCCCCTCCAACACTTTCAACGGGCACTTCAACATGCTTCCTCTGATCGAGCGGCGATTGGAGATTATGCACCTGCCGCAGGAGACGAAGCATTGCGTATCCAGCTTGCATCTTTTCTCCAGCATAAGAGTTCTTCGCTCACAGCATCCGAACTGTTGATTACAACGGGAACCCAGCAAGCCATTGATCTCGTCGCTCGAACGTTCCTTGGACCTGGGGATCTTGTCGCAGTTGAATCTCCTACATACCCCGGTGCTTTGGATGCATTTCGCTCACGTGGAGCTACCCTAATTCCCATTCCTACCGACCATACAGGCATGAGGCTCGATATTCTTCAGCAGTTGTGCGACATTCATCCCCCTAAGATGATCTACACACTGCCCACTGGCCAAAACCCCACAGGTAACGTCATGTCTATTCAAAAACGCATGACTTTGTTGGAGATCGCCCAGAGCTACAACACGTTGATTGTGGAAGATGATCCCTGGGAGGAGCTTTACTTCGAGGATGTGCCACCGCGTTCTCTTTTTAGCTTGGATCGCACCGGACACGTGATCTATATGAAGGGATTTAGCAAATCATTTGCACCAGGTCTCCGTCTATCCGTAATCGCGACAAGAGGTTCTGTGTACCAACGCTTACTTCATGCAAAAGCAGTGACCGATTTAGCAACCCCTTTATATAACCAGCGCATTTTGCTTCACTTGCTGGAACAGAACATGCATGACCATTTTTACAAGGTTCGTGGTCAACTAATAAAAAGACGTGACGAGATACATCAACTTTTGAAGCGGCATGCCCCCTCCGTTTGGACTTGGACACCACCGGCTGCCGGCCCCTTTTTTTGGCTGACATCGACAGTGGACGTGAACACGGATGCCTTGTTTGTCGAGGCCGAACGCCAAGGCGTTTTATTTTTCCCCGGCTCCTTTTTTTATCCAGGAAATCCCGAGAGAAATAGTCTACGAATCGGCTTTGCAACTCTGCCAGAAGCGCAAATTCACGAGGCGATTCTGACGCTCTGCCAGCTTTTGCATCATGTAGATCCAACTGGCACGGAAATAGGCTGCCGCAATTAATTTCTGCGGCAGCCTATTTTAGTCACTTAATAACTCAATCATTCTTCACTAGCTCAATCCAAACGTTACTCCATGCCAGGATAGCGTCCACCGTACGCTTTTGGACTAACCGCATCAATTTGGGCTAAATCCTCGGAAGTAAGTTGAATATTGACGGCCCCAATATTTTCTTCTAGGTATTGGCGACGTTTGGTGCCCGGAATTGGCAATGCACCTTTTGCTATAGTCCAAGCTAATGCCAATTGTACAACCGTGCAGTTCTTTTCTTTCGCAATTTCGCCTAACTTGTCCACGATGTCAACATTTCTTTGGAAGTTTTCACCTTGGAAACGCGGCAAATTTCTGCGAATATCGTCAGCCTTTAAATCCTCGAAATTGCGAAGTTCATTGGTAATGAAACCTCTGCTTAATGGGCTGTACGCCACAAATGTAATTCCCAGCTCGTTGACGGTAGGAATAATCTCTTCTTCCACGTCACGGCTCCACAGTGAGTATTCTGTTTGAAGGGCCGTTATGGGATGCACGGCATGCGCACGGCGAATGTTGGATGCATCAGCTTCGGAGAGTCCCAAATAACGCACCTTCCCAGCCTTGACGAGGTCAGCCATTGCTCCGACTGTCTCTTCAATTGGCACATTCGGATCTACACGGTGCTGATAATATAAATCAATATAGTCAAGATTAAGACGACGTAAGCTCTCATCAATTGCGGTCTTTACGTAATCCGGATGCCCTCCAATGAAAGACCAATTCGGTCCAAAAGTGAACTTCGAAGCAACAATAGCTTGTTCTCTGCGGCCTTTGAGCGCTTTACCGAGAAGTTCTTCATTATGACCATTTCCATACGTATCGGCTGTATCCAGCAACGTTACACCAAGATCAAGTGCACGATGAATCGTTTGAATAGACTCGTCATCATTAATTGTGCCATAAATGCCAGGCGACATTCCCATCAAACCCAAACCGATTGTAGAAACGTCAACGCCAGTATGACCAAGCTTTCTTATATGCATAGTAGATAACCTCACTTTTCATTAGATAACCTTCGCTGATTATCATATCACACTAAACTTACAAAATAAACAAAAAGTACGTTTTTTGTCTACTTTGTAATTTGTGTATAATAATTAACACATAAAAGGTATAATGGTTGCGAGGGGGTAATGATTTGAGTACAGATAAAAAACACGAGGTCCGCGCTAAGCTAGTTATGAAGTTGATTCCCTATTTGCGAAAGAATGGCATCCAATCCATTCGCATGGAGGAAATCGCCAAAGTAATGGAGGTTAGCAGAGCGACTTTATACAAGTATTTCTCAACGAAAGAAGAAATAATCGGTTTCATCGTTGCCGGTTTTATAACATATATAAATGAGCTCACTAGCTCCCATTATGATTCGGATCAGAGTTTCGGTTCCCGGTTTCAGCTCATATTCGAACAATCTGTTTCCCTTGTTGAATATTTCACAGAAACCTTTATTAAGGAACTCGAAACTAGCTATCCCGAATGGTATGTTCTATTTACGGAAGCTATGAAGCAGAGAGAACAGTTTTTATTGGCTTTTTATACAGACGGCATTCAAAAAGGGATATTCAATGATGTTAGTGGCAGGTTACTTATCGCACAGGATGAGATTCTTCGTGATATGTTCAACGTGAAATACCTTATGACGAATCAATTAACCGTTGAGCAGATCTTGACGGATTATTATCAATTAAAGAAAATACAGTTGTTTAAGCCTGAACGGCTTTCGGCCATTGACGATGCGGTCATGAAACGGAGGATTGAATATTTAACGCAAAAGATTACCAAAAATCTCTATTAATAATACAAAGCACTGGATATTTGGAAGATATTAAAAAAATAATTTATAAGAGGCTGTTCCCATGAGGAGCAGCCTCTATTATTTTCTTTTCAAGGTAACCTTTCCGTCAGACTCTGTTTTTCGAAAATGAATCCAATGTAATCACAGTCGGCCCGGATACAGGCGAACAGCAAGCCTCACTTGTTGATTCAACTGGGGCACAGCAGAGTGATATGTCACGTGATTCACCAGCACTTTCAAATACCGAGTCTTCTTTCGTATAAAATATTTCCCACGCATTTCCATCTGGGTCATAAACCCAGACTTTATCCTGAACGGCATAGCAGCAGGTCGTGTTCATCTCATCAATTAAAAGGAGCCCAGCATGGCGGAGACGCTCACCTATTGCCAGCACCTCTCCGGTGTCATTCACCTGGAACCCCATATGATTAAGCACGCCATTTTTCTCGAATGGACGAACGTTTATTGAAAAGTGAAGTGCTGGGTCTACAAGCTCGAATTTAGCGTAATTGTCTTTCACCTTGGTTGGCTCTTCTCCAAAAAAGGCTTTATAAAAATCGAGTGATTTTTCGAGGTTGCTACAGTTTACCGCTACGTGCATTCTTTTAATCAAATTATTTACCTTCTTTCACAAACCGCTCCATGCGGTTTTTAATGGAATCTCTGACCTCTCGAAATGTAGCCATGATTTCAATTTCTGTACCGCATGCTTTTGCTGGATCATCAAATCCCCAGTGCCAACGCTCGGCTTTATCATTGTGTACGACCGGACAATTATCGTTGGCATGACCGCAAAGTGTGATGATGTAATCAGCTTTCTGTAAGATCTCTGGATCGATTACATCAGAAGTATGATGGGAAATGTTTATACCAGCCTCTTTCATTACAGTCACAGCGCGGGAGTTAAGTCCGTGTGCTTCCAAGCCAGCACTTTTGACATCATATTTATCACCACCTAATGCTTTTAAAAATCCATCTGCCATTTGGCTTCTGCAAGAATTTCCTGTACAAAGAAAGTACACAAGCTTCTTATCCATTTTCTGTATCTCCTTTTTCATGTAAAAGTTTGTATGTTATTGCCATGAGTCCAACTGTACCGCCTATTGCAATCCCGGCAAAGCTTTTAACGGCTTTACCGTGTACAGCAGATCCTAAAATGACCATCATTAAGATAAACGTTAAAATAAACTCAAGAACAAATGATTGACTCTCGGTTGAAAGCGGAATCGTGGCTCCTAAATTTGCAACATTCCCAAATAGCAAAAGCAGGGTGTAACTGGCTGCAGCCGCTGCAGCAAACTGTATGACGATATAGTATAGGCCGTCTCTTGGAGTCATATCGCCCCTCACGCAAAAACCGATGGTAACCGCGGGATTAAAATGAGCACCGGACATATGCCCGAACGAATAGATAAGAGCCATAACGACAAGTCCGAAGGTGAGGGCGACGCCCACATGCGTAATACTCTTGGTGATGTCGTCAATTACCATCGCTCCTGGGCCAGCAAAGACCAAAAAATAAGTGCCAATAAATTCAGCAATCAACCTCTTCTTCATTGTTTCTCCCTGAGCATTAATCAAATAAAATTGATTTATAAATCAAAAAAATTTAGCAACAATCACTGCCGTCATTCCGAGCAGGTTTAAAAATACAGCACAATTGCTCAGAAAGGATTCGACTTACTTCAGTTTGATTTATTTCGTAGTAACTCCAAGTACCGCGTGTCTCCTTTGTAATCATCCCCGCATCCAACAAAATTTTCAAATGATAAGATAGTTTAGATTGAGGCATATCTACAATTTCAGTAAGATCACACACACAGGTGTTACCACGCTGAGTAAGTTCATACATGATTTGTAATCGCTTCTCATCGGCAAGTGCTTTGAATTTTGATTCATACTCTTTTAAAGATAGAATTGGCTCATTCACTGATGCAATCGGTATTTCTTTAATCATTGTCTACACCTTCTTTAGCATTAATAGTACAATTAATCAATTTTTTTTGATTTAATTTATAGTATCAATTTACCATCTTTTTCATAAGAGGTCAATTACTTAATCAAAAAATATTGATTTACCCTGGGCCCACGTGTGGTTCTGTTCAACCTGTGCACAAATGCCCATTCCATCGCATATGGTGAAAACAATGTATGATCCGATCACTCGGAGGAGTATCGTCCGAACTTTAATTTCAAAGGAGATAATCATATGTGGAATAGCTTCCCCTCATATCCCGATAACAGACGAGGGATTTCAAACATTTTTCAATGTATGAATAAATGGGTGACCATTCAGTTAGATGATGGGACCAATTTGCAAGTAAACGTGACCTCTGCCGATTTCTCCTATGCAACAGGATTTTTAACCCGCCAATCCTATCATTCATTCGTTTGCAACGGGACTGCCATTCAAAATTCACTACAAGCAGAGGCTTGCAAGGGTCAATGGGGCCAGCTTATTCTTCCCAATCATATTTCGCTCTCCTTTTATTTGACTCATTATGATGATCAAATGATTGGGGGTAGCTTACAATCGACTCAGCTTCTCGGACTATCCAACCGTGTCATTTCAGTTCAATGTTGAATAAACGTATAATCCCACTCGCCAAGTGTTAAATGTCCTTCTTTAAATAATAATGAGTATGTCCACCAACATTTTCTAAAGTTCCAAACTCATTTGATATATAGATTTCCATAAGATTCACTCCTGTTCATGAGATTAAGATATCATACATTCATTTAACAGGCTGCCCGGTTGTAATCCAGGCAGCCTATTTATCTACTCAATCAGCAAACCGAATTGATATTCCCCGAACGAAGCTTCTTCCATGTCGGCTTCTTTCGCATATCTAACACGGGATAGCAACACATTTTCCTTCAAAACATGCTCAAAACGCAGTAACGCTGCATTCAGCTTCTCCTCCACATCGAGAACGAGATGAACATGTTTTTCGATAGGGAGCCCTAGCTTTTTACGATAGTCTTGAACGGCACGTATGACTTCCCTTACGATACCTTCCTGTTCCAGTTCTTCGGTCAATGTCGTATTTAACGCGACTGTCATTTGGTAACCGGTTGCTGATGCAAAGCCATCATTCGCTAGTTTTTCCACAAGCAAATCTTCAAGCTGGATATGCAGCTTTTCACCATCAATCGTAACATCCAGGTGGCCATTGTCGATGGCCTCTTTGGTTTGTTCAGCGGAAAGCCGCTTCAAATAATTCTGCACAGGACCAACGAATTTGCCGTACTTTTTACCTGCAGACTTCAAGTTTAATTTGAAATTGTAGTGCACGAAGCCCGCATCACTCTGTACAACTCGGATTTCTTTGACGTTGATCTCATCTTTAATGATGTCTTCGAATTGACTCAAATTACCGTCACCATCCAATGAAATGAGCAACTCGGACAGTGGCATCCGGGTCTTGATTCCTGTTTCATTCCGGATATTGCGAGCCAATTCTACGATTCGTCGCACAGCTTCCATATCATTTTCAAGTAATACATCACGTACAGTCTCGTTCATTGTTGGATAATCGGTGAGATGAACACTTTCCATCCCTCCCAAATTAGCATACAAATCATCTGCGATGAGCGGTGCATACGGTGCTATCATTCGTGCAAGCGTCACTAGAACGTCACGTAACGTTTGGTACGCTGCTAATTTATCAGCGGTTAATCCGCTCCCCCAAAAACGATCCCGCGAACGCCTTATATACCAGTTGCTTAGTTCATCTACAAAGGATTCAATTTGCTTCGCTGGATTTAAGAAATCATAGACCTCCAACCCTTTTACAACATGCTGCAAGGTGCTATTCAATCTCGATAGTATCCAACGGTCCAATACATGTGTAGAAACCTGCCGCGGATGCTCATCGGGTTTATATCCATCAATCGTCGCATACAACGCATAGAAAGCATGTGTATTATTGATCGTATCGATGACTTTGGATTTTGCTTCAGCCACGATTTGTTTGGAGAAACGTTTGCTATTCCATGGTGCGCTATCGGATAACAACGCCCACCGGAAGGCGTCCGCTCCATATTCGTTAATGATCTCCCAAGGATCAATACCATTGCCCTTGCTTTTGGACATTTTTTGACCATTTTCATCGAGTACATGACCTGTTGATAAAACAGCCTTATAGGGAGCTTTCCCATTATAGAGGGTGGAGACGGCCAGTAAGCTGAAAAACCAACCCCTCGTTTGATCGATCCCCTCGCAAATCATATCAGCAGGATACTGTTCCTGGAATTGCTCTGTGTGTTCAAAAGGCTGATGATACTGGGCAAATGGCATGGACCCGCTATCAAACCAGACGTCAATCACCTCTGAAGTTCTTTCCATAACACCACCACATGAGCACCGAAGCTTTACTTTATCCACATAAGGTCTATGCAATTCAAGACTTTCCTCGATTGGATCGATTGACCGCTCACGAAGATCCTTATGGCTGTCTGGTGCATATTCCATTGAACAGTCTTGGCATACCCATACATTGAGAGGAGTCCCCCAATAGCGATTCCGACTGATATTCCAATCCACGAGATCTTCCAGAAATTTTCCAAATCGACCTTCACGAAGATGCGCAGGATACCAGGTGACTTTACTATTGTTCTCGATCAACTGTTCTTTGATGGCGGTCGTTTTGATGAACCAACTCTCCGTCGCATAATAGAGAAGTGGTGATTTACAGCGCCAGCAGAATGGATAGCTATGCTCATAACGTTCTTTCGAAAACAATAAATGACGCTCAGACAAGTTTTTAACTATATCGATATCGCAATCTTTCACAAACCGTCCTGCAAAATCAGTGATCTCATCGGTATAACGACCAGCCGCGTTTACAACATTCACGAAATCCAATTCGTGCTGGCGAACCGTGCGATAGTCATCTTCTCCGTGAGCTGGAGCAATATGCACGATGCCAGTACCGCTGGTGTCGCTGACATAGTCTGCGTCTACAACGATATGTCCTTTGCTCACTTGCAAATAGCCAAATGGTGCTAAATAGGAAGTGCCTACAAATTCAGAACCCTTATGCGTGGAAAGGATCTCATAGTTCTCTTTCATGACCTTTTCAACGAGTTGGCTTGCGACGATATACACTTCACCATTTTGCTTCACTTTGGCATAATCCAAATCTTTGTTCACAGCTAAAGCAACGTTAGCAGGCAGCGTCCACGGCGTTGTCGTCCATGCTAGAAAATGTTCCTGACCATTGCTACTTGTGAATTTTACGGTGGCACTCAGATCTTTAACATCTTCATACCCTTGCGCAACTTCGTGAGAACTAAGCGTTGTCTGGCAATCAGGACAATACGGGCTGACGCGATGCCCTTTATACAGCAGCCCTTTTCGATGAATGGTGGATAAAATATGCCATACACTCTCGATATAATCATTCGTCAGTGTAACATACGGGTTCTCCATATCCGTCCAGTAGCCGATCGCTTCGGTCATTTCACGCCACTGTTTCTCATATTCAAAAACACTACTTTTGCACTTCTCCACGAATTCGGCGATACCGTAAGTCTCGATTTCCTGTTTCCCGGAGATACCTAATCTTTTTTCCACACCTAGCTCCACTGGAAGACCGTGTGTATCCCAACCCGCTTTACGAACGACGCGGTAACCAGACATCGTTTTGTAACGGCCGATAAAGTCTTTAATGACACGACCAAGTACATGCCCAATATGAGGCTCCCCATTCGCTGTTGGTGGACCTTCGTAGAAGACAAAATTCGGTTTATTTTCCCGGTTTTCAATCGATTTGCGGAATGTATCGTTTCGTTTCCACTGCTCAAGAACACGGAGCTCACGGTTCCTTGCCATCTCTTTTACATCCACTTTTCTCATACTTCTCATCCTTCCTCTAGATACAACTTGATGTTCTTTTCATTGACGGCACCGTGGAAAAACGCAGAAAAATCCCGCCCCATAAGGGACGAGATTTCATCTCGCGATACCACCCTAGTTCCGTAATGATCATGCAACCCATGATCTTACGACACCTCTCACTACGTACCATCATACGCGTCCATTGTAACGGCTGGATCCCGGGTCAGCTTACTGAACTACTTCAGCTTTCCTTCTCGGAGAGGATTTTCGGCTAAGTCTTGAACGTTGGCTTTCAGCATGTGCCAACTCTCTGTGGAACAAGGGGATTAGCTTACTCTTTCTCGTCAATGAATTTTATTCGAACATTCAGTTAATTCATTTTTGCATCAAAATCACTAAATGTCAACATCAGTTGCTTGTGCTAAAATACGAATCCACCAACAAATGCTCCGAGTCATGCTTGGTACTAATTGGCGTATAGTACAGGTAAACCTGTGTTACAGGCCCTTTATTAAAATGAACTGTCCCTTGCCAAGCCGTCCTAAATCGACTTTCTGTATCACGAGGTTGGTTCGTTTCATATGGGTAGGATTGACTCGTATTCTCGATGGGGTACACATTCCCGTTTTGATCTTTTACGATATAGTTATGATACCCAGCACTTTCTGAAGGCCAGTACCGAACTATGAACGATTTGAAATCTTGGTTAACCACATTAAATACTAACTTCTGATTTTCTTGCAACCCTTTTCCTGGGTTATCTGACCTAAGCCAAAACATTTTATCATAATAGTTGTAAACTACCAGAGGGTTCTCTGCTTTGACTAGAAAGTTAAGAATGGAATTAGGAACACTCGATGTTGGCAGCTTCGAGAATTCCGTGTCACTACTGGAAGGTTCATTCGATTTCGGTGGAACAGCTGGTGTAGGTTGCGCGTTGGGATTGGTGCCAGGTTGGTATGAGGAAGAATCTTTATAGGGTATACCGGCGGTGGAAGACGTACGCTTCGTATCAATGACAATCGTATTCGTTTCGGATTCCCAGTCAATACTCATGCCAGTTGCATTTGCCAGCGCGTGGCGAAGGTTAGCGTGACACCACCAATAATCGCCATAGAAACTATCATTTTTTCACTTTGTTACCCCCTATTTACTTACATATTATTCCAACTAGCAATATTCGACATGATTCGCGATAATCCTTGTGGTTCACGCGACGTTTGTACTATACGCAAATGATGCTTGACATAATGACAATGATCCTTTACATTTTGTAATATATAAGTTGCATTTTCGAACTCCATTTCCATGATATACAGAGAGGCGGCTGTCTCGTGAAGAACCGCGTAAAAGAATTGCGTGCCCGCTTCGATTGGACACAGGAGGATTTAGCCAAACGAACCGGCATCACCCGCCAGACGGTCGGAATGATCGAGAAGAGCGATTACTCGCCTTCCACCTTGCTGGCTTTGAAAATAGCTCGAGTGTTCAAGGTGTCGGTTGAAGATGTGTTCTACCTGGAAGCACATGAGGAGCCTGAAGGAGGGATCATGGAATGAAGCTGGAACGATTGCTCCGTTCTCCGCTATTAGGCGCGTTTATTTTTCTTCTCGTCGGTGTCGCTATGCTGGTCCTTCATTACCGGGAATTCTCACCAGAGTGGCTGCGTTATACGATGACCACCTGTACGGTCAGTTTGGTTGTAATTTGGACGGCTCTGGTTCTCTTTCATAACAAACGTTATCCAAAGCGCCGCATTCGACTCGCGACTTTCATCCCGCCAGAGTTTCGTGAAGAAGATGAAGGCCAGCAATGGATCAATTACAAAGTTACCCGCCGGGTATATATGCTGTACTACTCAGCAATTCCACTGCTAATCGGGTTGGTCGTGTTGATACCAGACGGCAAGGCTGCCGCGATTGGGGGATTAACTCTTTTAGGAGCTCTTCAGCAAATTTTGTATTGGAAAGGGCTGCGAGATTGGGATCGTAGTTGACTCATTGTCACCATCTAGATAGGAGGAGGAAGTAAATGAATATTGAGGAGTATTTACAAGAATGGTCTTACTTGGCCGTGTTCGTCTTGTCAGCCTTGCCTTGGGTCGAATCGTCCGCGATTGTGGTGATAGCCATTGCGTTTGGGTTGAACTCCGTACTCTCCACGATTCTGGCGTTTGCTGGTAACTGGATGACTGTACTGCTCGTCGTGTTCTTGTTTGACCGCTGGCAGCAATGGAAAGAACGGAAGCGTGCCGCCAGAGGACAAGATAATGATCTATCTCAGGATAGCAAAAAAAGCAAACGCGCCCATAGTCTTTTCGTCAAATACGGGCTACCCGGTCTCTCCATTATTGGCCCCCTCCTCATCGGGACGGAGATCGCCGCCGCCTTCGGCATGCTTTTTAAAGCCCCGCGCCGCAAAGTTCTGATCTGGATGACCGTCAGCCTAGCTTTCTGGACGGTGTTATTCGCGGTCGGCGCGCATTTTGGACTTACTTTTATGACCTAGGCAATAAAATATATTTGAAAAAAAGGCAGCCAATCATTATGATGGCTGCCTTTTTTTTGTATTTATAGTCTTAATGTTCTATGAATGAAAGATGAAAAATCATTCGGCTTACGACCTAATATCCACGTTAAAACATTGGAATTACCGATAGATCCATGTTCATTGTAATGTTGAAACATCTTTAATGTTGTATTTATTTGATAGTCACCTGATCCACGCTTTTTTAATTGTGCTGCGAACATTTCGTCTTGAGGCGTTTCAACTTTGATTTCATGGCCAAAATGCTGTTCCATTGCTGCTATCATATCAGACAATGATAAATTTTGAGGTCCAGAAAGTTCATATGAAGCCCATGTATGTCCCGGACGAGTAAGAATGATTGCAGCTGCCTCGGCTAAGTCTTCTAAGTCAATCATGCATATGCGAGTTTCTTGAGTCGTAAAATACTTTTGTTGAAAGATACCTTTTTCACTAAGCATCTTCCAAGACTCGAGTATGTTCTGCATAAATATACCTGGCTGAATAATCGTATAGGGGATATCTGAATTCACCAGGAGCTCCTCAACCATGAGTTTTTTCTGATGATGCGGCATTTCTTGAATGACGGGATGTATGACGGAATGGAATACAAAATGTTCAACTTCAGCCAAGCGAGCTGCTTGTATGATTATTTGTCCGATTTGAACTTCATCGGGATTCATAGCTGAACAAATGTGGTATACAGCCCTAATTCCGACCAATGCCTCATCTACAGCCTTTTGATCCAGCATATCTCCTGTAACGACTTCCATCTCACCTAATGATTTAATGTCCTCGATTTGTTCCGTTCTACGAACCAAAGCTCTTATCCGCTCTCCTTTAGAAAGCAAAGCTTTCATTACTGCACGACCAGTTTTCCCGTTTGCTCCAGTTATAAGGATCATTTTCATTTCTCCTTTTTTTATAAAATACCGTATGACCAAGCTCGCCTTATAGTCATAGCTTTAACATGATCGAGCTCGTTTAATCTGAACTGGTTCCCCAGACTGGATACCGTCAATAGGCTTCCGGTGCGCTTACCGGAATTTAATAATGCCATCATACTGGATTTCATTTATTTATTCCAACGCATTTCATGCTATATCCTTATTGATTAGAAGGAATGAGTGAGATTCGAATTGAATGAAAATAGGGAGCAACTGTCGCGGCAGTTTGCTCCCTGTTATTGTGCTATCGTTGGCCGTTAGGTTAATCAACTATGCGTAATACCCGCCCTTAGAAAGATACTCTTGATGTTCAAGATAATGCTTATAAATCTTTCCGAATACCCTGTTTGCCATGGATTGTACTTGTTTGTCGTTCTTTAGTTTAACTACTTCATCCATCGGAGTGTCCATAGAAGTTTCGCCACTAATCAACTTATGGAGATCAACTTCAAATACTCCATCTAACTCCTTTAAGCAATTACCAAATCTATACGCTGCAACCGTACCTCTGATTTCCACTAATTCAAATTCCAAACAAATTGCCATTTTATTAGCCCCACTTCTCTTTTTTAACAACACCATCTACACGTGTGATTGAAGTAACGTTTCCAGTTAGCGTAATAGGGGATTTTCTTTGTTTGCATCTGGATAAGACTCAGCAATTCACTAAAACTTCTACAGTTATTTTTTCACTCGCGCGAGCATCAACACTTAGTACAAATTGCCATCCGCCTTCTCAAGAATCTCCTTTCGATACTCCGGCTGGCTAAGATGAGTTAAAATAATTATTATGCTGTCATTTCTAATAAATAGAAGCTCCCTTGTATCAGTTATGTGTGACCTCATGCCATTTACTAATCACCGACTATTTAAAAACTAGCATGTACAAGACAATAAAGTGGAACAGCTGTCAGTCACGACGGTCCGTTCCACTCTTTTTTATCAATAAATTCAATTAGGCGGTTGATTCGTGATTTCTATTCGATACTTTTCATTTGTACTTAGTTCCGCTTCTCGTTGCATTTTAACAGTAGCTGTTAATATCGCTCCTGGTGCTACGGTTACTTCATAACCTTGGCGTGCCGTATGATAATATAGTTGTGCGTAATTACCTGTTCGACCAGTATTAGATCCAATTCCAACAAATAATTGCAAACGCGAATGTGTATCACCAATCTCATTTAAATAAATATATACTTTTTTATCTTCATTGCTATTGTTTATCCATTTATAGTAATCAGTATCAATTGAGTCTCTAATTGATCCTATGAAACTATCATTATCACTTACAAAAACATTAGGCTTTTTATAGTCATCATCATATTCTTGCGCGATTTTAGTATCTTTCATCTTAAAATTTAGTATGTTTTCTATTACAACTGAGACCTGTGCACGAGTAGCTGTACCTCTTGGTCTAAATGTATTGTCCTCAAATCCTGAAATGAATTTTAACTCCGCGGCAGCATCTACCCATTTTTGCTGTTCTTTCGGGACCTCTTTAAGATCTTTAAACTGATCTAATGTTGATTTTGCCTCAAGATGCAGTGCTTTTGCTGCTAAAATAGCCATATCCAGCCTTGATATGTATTCATCCGGCTTAAAGTAGCCATTATTTAAATCTACAATACCAAGTTCATATGCTTTCTGAATGTATGGGTTTGACCAACGCGTTTTTGAAACATCCTTAAAAATTCCTTGTGTTGCACTTGTACTCTCATACAAAGCTTTAATGAGCATTGTTACATATTGTTCACGTGTTACTAACGAATTCGGTTGAAGAGAACCGTCTTCATACCCAGTAAGTATTTTCTCATTTATCAGGCGCCTCATAGAATTATCAGCCCAATGACCGAGAGAATCAAAATAACGTAAATGTAATTTTATTAACTCTGTTTTTTTCAAATCTCCATTGTTATCCCGAACGTAAAGGTAGATCTCCCCATAATGAAATGAGATAATACTAATTCGTACTTGTTGAGGATCTATATGACAAGTTGTCTCTAAGTATTTTGCTAATGAATTACTATAAATACTCGGATTATCAAAATTCAGTATTCCCTGTGATTGGAGCGAATCATCAAAAACCACACTTTCATTACCTAGCTTATACAAGAAGGAGTCTTCATTCTTAGAAAGATTGTCACCAAATTGACTTTCTAAATATGAGCCAGGATTATTAATGCTTTTGTTTTTACCTATGTAAAAATATCCTTTCCAGTTTAACGAACTTGTATATGGCATCTTTATTACGGATTCCTCACCATTACTGCTATTAATACGATAAAATGGCTCATTCTCAGAACCACTATAGATATCTATTCCATCCGTAAAAAAGTATGGGGAAAATGAATTCCAATCTAAAGCCCTTTTCCAAACTAGCCCACCATTCGAATTGAAAAGAGCGTTAAATTTCTGTGAGTTATTGGTGTTATTAGTTCTCCACGCAAGAAACACGTTTTGATTATTTAATATTTGAATAGAATCTACGAGGCCTGTTACCGGTGATAATACACGGAAAATTTCTTTACCTTCATCATCATATGCAACTAGCGTTGAAGTTCTATCCTCACTTAACTCATGACTTACCAATAACCCATTACGATATGTGTAATCAGATGAGCGAATAGACTTCTGATGACCACGCTCTCTTATTATTTCACCTGTTTCTGAACTTAGCGTTACAATATCAGAATCCGAATAAAGCAAGAGATCGGAATTACCGTTTATCCAAAATCCTGTTGAGCCGGGAAGCAACAAAGATTTGCTCCACCGTATCTGACCATTTGTGTCTAAGGAGTTTACAAGATACACATCATCTTCATTGGTTTGAGTCAAAAAAAACAAATTACCTTCCAAGTCCATTTTTATGTGTCTTCCCATCCAAATTCCATTTGTTGGTGGACAGTAGTACCAATTTCTATCACCCTTTTGATTTAAAGCAATTATGCAGTTTGTAGCATTATCCGTAAACGCATGACCGACGATATAGGTCTGCCCCGTCTTGGTTGTGAGAGGTATACTAAATTGGCCAAGATTTTCTTGATAGAAACCTTGATACTGATAATCAAGCTTTACACCTAGCTCTGAAGCTGTTAATCTCCAATCGAGTTCAAAATCATCGCTCTGAAATAATACAGGTTGAGCTTTGTTTTCTTCTGCAGTAATTACTTGGCATCCAATGGAAAGATAAACGCTGATGCTAATCATAGCTAAGAGAAAATAATGCTTAATTCTTAAATGTTTCATTTGATACTCCTCTTCTTAATTATATTGGATTTTCATGTTTAGTAGCTGCGTAGGTGATAAAACTAACTGAGCTCGTTGTTGCAACCCCCCAAGTAAAACACCAAATCTTCTATTGAAATCAATCAATACAATTAAACGCCTCCCGGAGATTATTCTTCGTTTTACCTATACGACAAAAACAATGGATTTACCTTCCATAAATCGACATTAAATATACCGCTGACTTGTTCTGATGTCGGCTCATTACCCAGAGGGTAAGCCAAATAAGGATAAATCCAAAGAGCTGGCCGATGGTTAGTTTTTGCCCGAATACAAGCCAGTTCATGCAGACACCTACCGCCGGGAAGGCCAACTCCGCCAGTATTGTAAACAACGCTTTGGTCGAAGATACCCCCTTATAATAGAGCAGCATGGAGAGTAGCCCCGCGAAAATTTGGCATTACCAAGCTCTACTGCCCAATAGCTTAATGGACAAGAAGTAGCTGCCGGCCGCTTCAACTACTCCCTGGTTCAACAACCGTTTTTTCGTTAGCGTAACGACTTACTTTATCGCGGCCTTTAAAAGACAAAATGGTGCCGATAGCCATAGCCCCAAGGCCGCAACGAAATAACGAGCCTAATCCGACAGTGCTCGCATGATGTTGGATTTCGCCTCTGCCGCAATCGCCTCATTCCCGTCATCGACCGCTTGTATTAAATTGCGTATTTGGCCCCAACAATGTACCGAGTAACGTGGTTACTGCCATTACAAACAGAGCTGAAGGCCAGTTCTCTCTCAGACTCCTCCTTGCCATTTCTTTAAAAACTAATGAATCCTTGTCGTAATAATTATCATGGTTCACATTCATGTTGACGCACGTCCTCGCTTAATCAGGTATATTTTACATACTATCCATAATAAGGAATGAAAAACACTCCGTAAAGTACCAAATGTATTAGTCATTCAGAAAGCTGCCAATTCACATTGGCAGCCGAGATCTCAAAATAACTAAGGATCAAAATGACTATTTCATTTACCGTCATTTATACTATACTTACAACTGAGCAGTATAAATTTTAATAATATTAAGTGTAATTACACGGGCAATCTTAGACCTACTGGAGGAAACATGTCAATAAAAGTGAAGCTTACGTTCTGGATTTCTATATTAGTTGCTTTAATTCTCCTTCTTAATATGTCTATTTATTACATCAGCTCGAAGGAGGGCTTGAAGAAAGCCGCTGAACAGCAAATGATTACAATGGCGGAACAGATTAGCACAACGGTTGAAGTGTCACAGCAGGCACGTCAACATATCGAGGATACGATTGGTGAAAGGCTCCGTTCTGTTGCTATTGCCGCTCAACAAGAGTTGGATCCCGACATTGAAAACGTAACGAATGAGCAACTCGCCAAGCTTAGCGCCAAACTTGGCGTTGATCATATCACTCTTTGGAAAAGATTAGATAATGACATTATAGCCTTGCGTTCAAGCGATCCGAAAGAAATTAATCTTAGTTCCAAAACATGGGACTACTGGTATGTGGCATTTAATCAGCTTTTTGATTACCACCAGGTCACTATCCCACAAGGCCAAAAACTCAATAATTACTGGTCTGGCCCTATTAATTATGCGACATCCGATCCTTCTATCGTTAATAAGTGGGGCAATTACTACGATGGTACAACGAACTATATGATAAATCCTTATGTCAATGCAGAAAACATCCTCGAATTCCAGAAAACTACGGGGACAGATGCCGTCATTACTAAGATGCTATTGAAAAACAACAATATCCTAGAAGTTACTGGGATTGATCCTCAGTTTTTTGGGAAGAAGCCGATTATAAAAATAAAAAAAGGGCAGCCAATATTTAATTTGGATGTACGGGATATTATTTTTGGAACCTATAATTATGCAGACGAATTGAACGAAGTCCCCCATATTCAAGATGTGCTTGAAACTAGAAAGACGATAACGACTGACATTCGGATCATGAATGAGTCTGCCATACAGAGTCTTATACCCGTTATGAACACGGCTAAGCCTTATGTCATTCGCATAATTTTCAAAGCTACAACGCTCGAAGACATGCTACGAAAACAGCTTATTGAACTCGTTATCATCTCACTGAGTCTCTTAATATTCACAATGTTTAGCAGTTATCTTTTGTCTAGTTTGCTGATCCGGCCCATTCAACAAATCCTTTCTGTCGTTAACCAAGTTGCACAAGGCAAGTTTGAAGGAATCATAAATTACAAAGGCAAAGATGAGCTCGGTCACCTTGCCTTCCAAGTGAATTTGATGACAAGCAACTTAAACAACTACACAAGGCAGCTTCATGATGTTGCCGATGAACTTCGTCATACCAAAGGCTATCTGGAGTCTTTTGTCAATCACACCTCTGATGCTATTCATGTAACAGATCTGGCAGGTAATGTTACGCAGTTAAATCAGGCGTACGAGCGTATCTTTGGTTGGGCGCCTGAGGAACTGCTTGGTAAAAAGCTATCTAACATTCCACCAGAATGCCTTAGTGAATACGAAGAATTGATTGCGCGTATACTTCGAAACGAACCGGTAGCGGATTATGAAACCATTCGCTATACGAAAGATGGCCGTATTATCGATGTCAGTATTACGATTTCCACCATTTGGGACGAAAATGGGCAGATTGTCGCGATTGCTTCAATCACGAGAAACATTACGGCACGCAAAGAAGCAGAGGATGTACTTCGAAGATCGGAGAAGTTATCTGTCATCGGACAGCTGGCTGCGGGTGTCGCTCATGAAATACGAAACCCACTGACTACAATAAAAGGCTTTGTTCAACTACAAAAGTCAAAAGTTGCAATTAAGGAAAGCCAACTAGACCTTATGCTCTCTGAATTAGATCGGATTAATTTTATTGTCAGCGAATTTTTAGTGCTAGCCAAGCCGCAGGCCGTGCAATATCAACAGGCAGACATTCGTGATATTTTGATTCATGTAGGCAAACTCCTTGAGTCACAAGCGAGTATGGATAATGTAGAAATTGTAATGCATCTTGATTCAGTTCAGGATCCCTACATCCGATGTGATCTTAATCAGTTGAAGCAAGTATTTATTAATGTAATTAAAAATGCGATGGAAGCCATGCCTGGCGGCGGAAAAATTAAAGTAGAACTAGACAGCTCGAGTCCGAGCTTCGTCCTCATTCATGTCATTGACGAAGGTTGTGGTCTATCGGAAGAGGAGCTGAGTCACGTGGGTGAGCCTTTCTATACGAACAAAGAAAACGGAAACGGTTTAGGCTTGATGGTCACACGCAGGATCATCAATAATCATAAAGGGACATTATCGATTCAAAGTAAACTCGGCGAAGGAACTTGTATAGATATAATGTTGCCTAAATAAGAAGCAGTAATAGGTAAAGGTTGGGCAGATATAACTCCTCTGCTCAACCTTTATTATTTTATATTAGGTAAATAGTCATCACCAACATGTTGAAAAATGATGTTGCCAAAGGCTAATTATGGTAATCTGGTTAATGAATATATGTCGAAAGGCGCGTGAATTTATGATAAGGCGGTTTGTTTCTTTATTCCTTTTATTCTGTATGGTGGTCGGTATGCTACCGGGTTATGCTTCTGCAGCTAACCCATCGGTTCCATTTTTCAAAGACAATTGGGGGAAAGGATCTGTTCTTTTTACTGGTATTGGATATACAGGAGGATCCTCAACTCTTTCGGACGTGGCTTATGGCAACGGGTTGTATGTGGCGGTGGGTTCGGGTCTTATTGCGACATCAACTGACGCTCAGCGTTGGTATCCACAAGATTTTCCAAAAGCAAATGGGATTAGTGTTACTACTTATAATGGTATTGCATACGGCAACGGCAAGTTTGTGATGGTAGGTTGGGGCGGATATATCTCCACCTCTAGCGACGGAGCCAACTGGACGATTAGCCGGGATAAGACTGGGCTAGATCTGTATAACATTGCTTATGGCAATGGCATGTTTGTTGCGGTGGGACAGAACGGATCGATCGTCACCTCAAATGATGGGGACAACTGGACAAGTCAAACGTCAGATGATCCTTCAACTCTACATGGCATCGCATATGGCGGCGGTATGTTTGTGGCAGTAGGGGTAAATGGGATGACTCTAACCTCGCTTGATGGTGTAAAGTGGACGAAACAAGTATCGGGGACGACGAAGGATCTCTATTGTGTAACGTATGGTAACGGCATATTTATCATAGGCGGCCGACTCGAATTGATCCGCTCTTCCATGGAGGGAGACAGCTGGGTCAGTCGTTCCGTATCATCTCGACTTACTCCACTGGATGTGACCTATAACAACAATATGTTTTATGCGGTTGGGTATAGCGGATCGCTCTCAACCTCCGCAGATGGGATAGTCTGGGATGACCGAAACATCGCTGGAGTTACCGGTGAAGTTAGGGGAATTGTTTTCAATAATGACACCGCTGTGTTTGTGGAAGCTACTTCCCGTATTTTGTGGAAAAAGATACCGAGCATCTACAGATTTGCCTACGACGGAAATGGCAACACGTCAGGATTAGTGCCCGCGCCACCTGAGTGGTACGCGCAAAATGACCTTTTATGGATCAGTGGAAATAATAGCAACTTGAGAAGAGATGGCTATACATTTGATGGCTGGAACACTGCAGCCGATGGAAGCGGAAAGTCCTACTCAGGTTATTGGAAGTTTAACGATGACTTCGTTATTGGCACTGAGAATGTAACATTGTACGCAAAGTGGAAAGCAAATTCGCCCTTGTACAGAGTGATCTATGACGGCAATGGCAGTACGGAAGGGACCGTGCCTGCTGTTAGCAAATATGTTCAAAGTGAATCGGTTACCGTCATGGGTAATAAGGGGAACTTGATGCAAAAAGGCAGTACGTTCGCGGGTTGGAACACGGCGGCAGACGGAAGCGGTACGAGTTATGCTCCGAATGCTACGTTCGCTATGAGTAATACGCATGTAACTCTTTATGCTCAGTGGGAAGTGGGCAGTAATGCTGATCTGAGCGGGCTTGATTTATCGAGCGGCACCTTAAGTCCATCATTTGATGCTGGCCAAACAAGTTACACCGTCCAAGTAGACAACAACTTGAGCAGTCTAACGATTACACCTAAGGCAGCTGACAACAGTGCAATCGTGAAGGTGAACGACTCCGAGGTAACGAGCGGTTCTGCATCCAATGCGATCAATGTGAGCGAGGACGGCCAAACGATCAGTGTGTCGGTGACAGCTCGGAATGGTACCATGAAGATGTACACCTTGACGGTGAAACGAGCGGATGAGGCTCAGCAAGAGGAGAAACCACAAGATAATTCCATTAAGCTGTACGTGAACGGGACTCAACTCGAATCTCCGACTATTATTGACGGCAGTGCTATGGTGCCCGCACGTATGGTTGCCGAACAGCAAGGTGCAACGGTCGAATGGGATCCTAACACGCAAATCGTCCAAATCGTACTTGGCGGCAAATACATATCTATGACGATAGGTAGTCATGTTGCTATTGTGAACGGTGAGGAAATACAGTTGCCAATTAGCCCGATGATTAATGAGAGCGGTGTTACGCTGGTGCCATTCCGTTTCATATTTGAGGCATTAGGCGCGTCAGTAGAGTATAACGAAGAAACGAGAACAATTAACGTCATTAAATAACACAGATTGCGAGAAACCCACTTCATTCATTTTATGAAAATGGGTTTTTCTTTTTTTTATTTAATTCCACCATTATTTATTATCCAATGTTTGAAGTCGTAGTTCAAAAAAATACTGTACAATTGGATGCTTTAACTGCATCTTCTCGGACATGTTCAAAATCCGCTTTTTTCCAACGCGTCTGTCAACCAAAGCAAGAATATTCAACAAGATATCGTTACTCTCTAGGCTTTCCTCTATAGAAATAGATAAAAACTTGTTAGCTATGACGACAAAGTTTGATTTACTCAATGATGACTGTGCTGACAAAAGTTCTTTGGCATATTCCGATATTTTTCTGCTTCTTGCTATTACTTGTAAACGATCCTCGGGAACATTCCCTTTGGTATCTTTTCTGACGGCTTCAATCTCTTCATTGTTGATAGGAATATGAATCGTTGAATCATTCTTAATTTCTAACTCCGTCTGATACCATCTGACTAAGGAGTCACTCATATTCAGTACCTTCTTTTTATCTACCGCAATATAACAAAGCCCCGTTTTATCCGGTAAATAACGGTAGCTGGCTGAAAGATATTCGACCCTTCCATCTAGCGCAGGACTAAGAAAACTCTCCAGTTGTTGTTTCAATTTGCTCCAGGCCATTTCTTCCTCCTATGTTCATATGATAAAACACCTATTGAGGCGCTAGTTCTATTATCCATCTTACAATAACCAACACATCGATCAAAAACAACCTTAATGGATTCATGAGATTTAATTATAGATTTTAACAATCCCCCGCACTTGAATCAACAAAAAAGAGGAGCTGCAACGATGCAGTCTCCTCCCTATTTACCGATCATTACCATGAAATGTGAATCGTTCCCGTTATGCCGTCAAGTCGCAGCCGGTTTCCAGTCTGCATGCCATGCCAATCCACAATGCTGCCATTACCTTGTTTAATTTCTATAGCTCCCAACGCTAACATCTCCAATGGCGGATAAATAGTCACATCTGCGTTTAGCAAATTACTGATGCTCAAAGTTCGAACCATTCGCTTCACCTTAGACGGAGTTGGCGAAATCTCGCGGCACGATACCCGGCTCCGCTCTTGCTGGTTCACGAAAACACGGCACTCGTCCCGGAACGTTCGATCGAGCGAATACAGCTCCGCTTCGCCCTCGCCAAGAACAATCGATTGGCCTGGGAATAGCGGTACGCCATCTGGGAATCGCAGCTTCAACTGCACCGATGAATCCTGCTTGCAGCCTGTCATGATGAAACCATTCCTGTGTCGGGAAACGAAGGTAAGGACAGATTGTGAATCTGGATCTTGCTTTACTTGCTTCATCAAAATGCCGAAATCTTGAAGCATATACCTCAACAAAATCGACGTATCCATCCATTCGTTCTCCTGCCGAACCGGCAGATGGGTGACACCTTTCTTGGCGAAAGGCAGCGAGCCGCGCACCCAACCGATTCGACCGCCGTTCCATTCTGCCAGTGTACGTGAAAGTGCGAATATTCGTTCTTCACCGTCCTGTATAGCGACGGCACCGACCCGCGTCCCTGCATCTGCCTTATTCCGCAGAACAACACCCAGCGAACCATCGCCGATGTCCGCGCGATGCCGTAACTTACGCTCACCCTTATCTCCGTAAATTTCGTCCTCGTCGAACGATAGCGCGAGGTCAAAATCCCCCTCCAGCCCCACACCGTCGGTTGGTTGTAAATTCAGCAGCTCTAGCAGCGCCGGCTGTCTGACATCGCCGTACACTAGGACCTTGCCACCATCGCGGATCATGTCTGCTAACTCAGTAATACTGGCGTCGTCTAGCCACATCGCATTTACAAAAAGTATCGTGCTCTCGAGCTTTCGCCGGGCTTCAGATGACATCGTACGGAACGTGTCCGTGCCGAGTACGGTGTTGAGCGGAAAACCATGATTAATGGCGCAACGCACGAACCAATCATGGAAAAACACGCGGCCAGAAGCCTCGTTATCCCCTTGGACTGCCTCATGCAGCTCACGGAACGGATAAAGCCAAGTGAGGAGACCTGGTTCATCTGGCGCTTCACGGAACGCTTTTTGTATATAGGGAATCACTTCCGCAGGTCCGTCTGCCCATAACTCGCCCTTCTCTGTATCAATGGTCAAGATTTCCACGATGCCAGGCATTTCAAGGGCTCCAGCCGCATTCATGCGTGCGACCGACAACGGCCCGTAAATGTCGTGAGGTTCGTGGTCATAGTAGTCCCACCAAGGATTTTGCCAAAACCACGGATCATTGACATAAAAACGGTACGGATACGTTTCTCCTGGCAGCTCTGCGATTCTGGACATGTACCCCGTCAGCTCCAGCCCAAAATCGTAGTTAAGCGCTCCCCATGGAGAGTTAGGCGGCGGGAAATCGAGATACTTCTTTTCATATAGCTCGAGCAGCGGAATGTAATCCTTCGCTAAATCCATGCCGGTTCCGTAATTCGTTCCACGCACCTCTGTCCTCACACCAGGACATTCCTGTTTAAACAAGTCCCAGAACGACATAATTTTGGATGAGAGTTCCTTGTAATCAGCTAGCGGGAAGTCAGTCCCGTTATAGTTAGCGCCTAAGTACGTCCATGGGAAATATGACAATGCGAAGCCGTTGGAGAACCAGATATAATCGAAGCCTAACGCAGGCAAGTAACTCGCGCATTGGCGCCCTAGGAACTCCCCGAACGGCGTGCCTTCTGGGATACCGTCAGGATAAGCTGCATAGGCATCGGTATCCGCCTTCAGCTTGGACCAGGAACAGACGACCGTATAATCGGCCTTCAGCGACACGAAACTTCCACCAAGCTCCGCACGATTGATTTCGGGGTGATCTTTATATTTGAAATCAGAGTAAGCAAACTCCGGACCCGCGTCAAAAGGAACACCAACCTCCAGCTGAACATTGAACTGATCCAGCGCTATTCGTTTGAAGGAATCGACGACTTTGCGCAGATCGCCGTACGTGAAACGAACTGGGTTATCCATATACAGACGAGCTACATGAGGATCGTTTTTGTCCTTGACATGGCTGAACATCTCTTCATTTGCAAAACCGATATAGCGAGCCCACTCGAATTCATCTTCAACCTGTCCGTTCCAGGTCAGTATTTCACTGCCATCCGAAACCCACAGCAGCACCGAAGCTGAATCTGCCATGCCGATGAGCGGTTGCCATTGTCGCAGTGCTTCCGTACAAACTTCATCTATCGCAGCTTGTTCCAGACTTTTGAACGGTTTAAGACTCATTTCCAATGTAGCGCGCTTCAACTGCTTAGCACCGCTGTTTGCTTCATGTGTCACCTTATTCAAGCCAGTTCACTCTCCCTTATACGATTTCCAGTTCAATGCCCAGCACTTTGGCAACATTGCGGATTTTCGGAGCGACATGCCCAACGCCAAGCGCGAAATGGTGAGTTGGACCAGCAGAGCACCATTTCTCAACGAATTCGGCAACGGAGCAGCCGAAACTACAGCGTGTGTTCGTGTTGCCTGTCTGTGGAATTTCTCCTTTGATCGACTCACCTTCCGTGGCGATCATCTTGAACTTGCCGTCTACCGTCTGTGAAATCCCCAGCAAAGTGACTGGGCCTGACTTGATGCTGAACTCAACGCCGATGCCGGAACCACGCTTGCCGTGGAACAGGTCCAGCCCGCGAATAATCGGACTGCCATCGCTGATTTTAATGTTATGCGGTCCGTCATGGCCCACTAACACGATGTCATCTACAAAATCGCAAGGGTGCAGCTCTGCGAATGAGCCTCCTGCTTCTAGCCTGTCCATGATCAACATCGCTGCGCAAGTTTTGAGATCCGCTTCGCCTGCAAGTGGGATGCCTTTACCTGTCAGCAGGGAATTCCCCAGCACCATATTGGAACCAATTCGTTCGTATTCATTGCCATCCAATCCTCGGTAATAATACGCGAGTCCCGTTAAACCATTCTCCGCTACAAGCTTATCGAGCCCAACAGCAACCTTGGCTGACCAATCCAAATCTTCCGGCTTAATTGGTCTTGTCACAGGATCGATGAACGGATCAGAGATCGTAAATATGCTCTTAATCTCATCGAGCTTATTTGCTGTTTCAGCGGCGGTTACCCCGTTAACCAGCTTAGCCAAATCGCACATTTCCAGCATCTGCACATGGGACCCAAAGGCAGCTGTAAATGCTGTTGGGTCCGAATTCATATCATACATACCCTCGTAGGTATGACCTAAGTAACCAATTCGTGCATGCTTGAAAGCACGACGCGCATTCGCAACTTGGCACCACGACTTCAACTCGTTCGCTGCCCGTGGATCATCATGGAGCGTGCCTACGATCATACCTGCAGCAGGCTTCCCTGCGCGTATCAGTACTCCCCCGATCTCTGGAAGTGAACAGATATTATCATTCGCAAGCTGCATGTACGTTGTTGTGTTTCTATAATCAAGCCGTTTTCTCGGCTGAAGCGCTACCAGAACCGTTGGCACGCCGACATTCAGAATGGCAGTTGCTGCCGAGGATGAGGTTACATACGTGCTCAAAAAGACAAACAGGAAATCGATATCTTGACGCTTTAAATGCGAAGCAGCTGCGAATGATTTATCAACATTATCTACAAAGCCAGCCGAAACGACTTCAACCTCATGAACGCCTAGCATCGCTTCGAACTCTTTACCGTAACCGATCAATTCTTCCCGAAGCCCAGGAAATTGCTCCCAATAGGGCTCATGCCCTACGTTCATGACGCCTACGCGCGCTGATGCACGTTTGAATGATACACTCATTGTCAGTTCCCCTTTGATTGGTAATAACTACACTTATAGAGTATTAAATCAACACTTTTTTAACAATGAACAGAACAATTATAATTAGAGTAATTCTACGAATTATCAAGCATAAAAAAAAACAATCAGCCCTTGCTTCTGCTGATTGTTTATCGCTTATTCTTCGGAGAATACCAGCACCGTTGCTAGGACTACCTTTCTCCCCCTACTCCTTCACACTGCCCAGAACAATCCCTTTCGTAAAATACCTTTGCAGAAAAGGATATACAATCAAGATTGGCAACGCCCCGAGAAAGATTTGTGCCGCACGTGCGGTTCTGTCAGAAACAAGCGCGATAACCTCTAGATCGATATTACTCTTAACCAGCGAATCGAGGCCGACCACGACCGTGTACAAGTAACTTTGAAGCGGATAATGCGATGGCGAATTCATGAAGAGGATGCCGTCAAACCAAGAATTCCAATGTGAAACTATGGCAAATAGCGTCAATGTCGCTAAGGATGGCGTAGACAACGGCACATAAATGCGCCACAGAATGCGCCAATGTCCGGCGCCGTCCATCAGAGCTGCTTCCTCCAATTCCTTGGGTAAACTGCGGAAGAAATTAAGCAGGATCACGACGTTGAATACCGGAACTGCATGATGCAGCACAAGTGCCCAGATCGAATCAAGCAGCCCTAGCGAGCGAATCGTCATATAGAGCGGAATAATGCCACCGCTAAACAACATGGTAAAAACGAATAGCCAGACGTAAACCGTTCGCCCTTTCAGCGCAGCACTTTCCTTTGAGAGCGGGTAGGCAACCATGATCGTCAGTACCATATTCAGCGTCACACCGAGTGCTACCCTCTTGAGGGTAACGAATAAGGATGTCAGAAATGCCGGTTTACTTAAAATAAAATCGTACGATTTCCACGTAAAATCGACCGGCCAAAATCTCACATCGCCTGCTGCCACCGCGTTATTCGAGCTGAGCGACAGCGACAGCAGATGGATAAGCGGCAAGATACACAAGATGGATAAGCCTAAAAGAACCGTGTAGTTCGAGATAACGAACACTTTTCGCGACCATGATGGTGATTCGAGCATCACGAGTCCTCCTTTTTAAAAGATGCGGTAGTTGGCAAATCTGTAGGCTAAAAAGTACGAAGCTGAAATGAGGATTAACGACACCAGTGATTTGAATAGCCCCACTGCTGTTGCTACCCCGTATTGCGCATCAACCATCCCGATTCGATATACAAACGTGTCGATGATATCCCCACTTTCGTAAACGATAGGGCTATATAGATTAAATACCTGCTCAAAACCGGCATTAAGTACGTTTCCAATACTAAGCGTAGCTAACAACACGATAATCGGCGCCATGCCGGGCAGTGTAATGTGGAGCGTTTGCTTCCATCGGCCTGCCCCGTCTACTTTTGCAGCTTCGTACAGTGCAGGATTGATACCGAGGATGGCAGCTAAATAGACGATCGTGCTGAATCCAAATTCCTTCCACTCATTCGAGATGACCAATGTAAACGGGAACCAACGGTTGTCGCCCAGGAAAAAAATAGGTTCCATTCCGAGGCCCTGAAGCCCTGCGTTCACGATCCCTGTTTTTGGTGAAAGCACATCGAGTAGAATGCCGCTCAGAATGACCCATGATAAGAAATGCGGCAAATAAATCAGTGTTTGCATGAACCTTTTCATCGCTTCTTTGCGAACTTCATTCAGTAGGAGTGCTACGACAATCGGTACGATAAGACCGGCAATAATCTTCATGATGGCGATATAAACCGTATTCCAAAGGACCTGATAAAAATCGGGAAGCTCCATGACATAGCGGAAATTGTCCAAGCCAATCCATTGGGAATGAAATAAACCTTTCGTCGGAATAAACTTTTGAAAGGCAATAGCCGCTCCTGCCATTGGATAATAACTAAATATGAAGATTGCGGCCAAGCCTGGAATCAACATAGTATGCAGTGGGAGCTGGATTCTCCAGTTTCTGCTTTTCATTCTGTCTTCCCTCCACTCCGTATTTCGTAATAGAGACTAAAAGGGCAGAGCCTGAGCTCCGCCCCCTGTTGTTTCTTATTTATTTTTGCTGTACCAATCATTGACTTCTTTCTCGATGGCATCGCCGCCAAGCTTCTTAAATTCGTCAGCGAATTTGTCAAAGTCGTCGATGGATGCGTCACCCATAATAATTTTCGTATACGTCTCGTATATTTTCTTTTTGAGGGTTGGCAGTTTCTCCGACATTGCAGGTGTTGCAGAACCCAGGAACAGGTTATACTGACCAAGTTTAGCCTGGTCGTACTTGTCAATAACACTGAAAGTACCATCAGCTCCAAATACCATATTCGAAAACCACATTGTATCGTCACCTGCTTTAAATTTCGACAAGCGTTCGAAGTGAATGGTTGCTGGGAACTCGAGCTTGCTGCCGTCACCTTTCTTAAGCGCTTCTTGTACTTTGCGGAACGCTTCAAGATTGGTATTCAGCGGATCGATAACGACAGGCGCATATTTACCTGGAAAAATCCCTGTCTTGCTGTCCGTAATAAATGGATTCGGATTAGGGGCATAAGAAGTTTCGTAATAGCGATTCATATAAATATTAGCCAACTGAATGACAGCTTCTGGGTGTTTCGAGCCTTTCTTCACGACATAGAATGTGTTGGCTGTATCATTCAGTTGCGGAATAGCGGGCTGTGCATCAGCGGAAATGAGCGGATACCCCTTCCATTGCGCTTTCGGATCCTTCGTATGGTTCTCTTTTTGAATATAGCCGCCATCTGCTACAGTTCCATAAGCCAAGCCAACACGTCCGGCTGCCACATCCTCTTGAATTTTTGTTGCCGGTTTTACGCCGAATTCCTTATCAATCACGCCATCCTTATACAACTGCTGCAGCTTTTTAAGAGGCTCCTTTAGCTCTTTCTGAACAGAGCTGTATACAAGCTTGCCTCCAGCATCCTTGACGAACAGATCGACATAGGCATGATAACCGTTAAAAAATCCGTTTAGCGATCCATGTCCCCCGTCCATAAAGTCCTTGTTGAGCGCAAGACCGATCGTGTCTGCCTTACCATTGCCATCTGGATCCTGTTTAGCAAATGCTGTTGCCGTTTTAAACACGTCGTCCATCGTTTTGGGCTCTGGCAGATTAAGCTTTTGCAACCAATCTGTTCGAACATACAGCATCGGCGCTGTGCTAGTACCGCCGTTGGAATATGTTCTCGGGATTCCGAGCAGTTTGCCGCCTACTGTTGCAGCTTTGAACCCTACACTGCCGTCCTGATTGAGGACGTTTTTCAAGTAAGGGGTCGCATATTGTGCCCACACTTTCGTGAGATCTTCCAACATGTCTGCATCAATAAGCCGTTTCATCTCTTCTTTATTGACTTCCAGAAAGTCAGGAAGATCGCCCGATGCTACCGAGACGTTGAGCTTCTGATGATACTGCGAAGCATCGACAGACCATACATTTTTGACTTTAATACCATAGTCATTCTCGAAAATCTTTGTCCAAATGTTACTATCGATGGAGTCCCCCTCGGCGTATTTCATCGTTGCATCAACAGAGCGAACCGTAGAAACTTCGATTGGTGGATTGTATTTGCCCAGGGGCCCTACGCTTGCCGCAGCCGAAGGTGACGGACTTCCCGACGGATTTCCCGATGCACTACTTGATGGAGCAGGGAGATTTTCTGACTTACTACAAGCGCTTGCAATGAGCGATAAGGCTAGGAGCATCCCCACGGAAGCAGCTCCAAACTTTTTATTTCCAATGTACATTTCCGTTTCCCCCTATTTGTCAAATAGTTCCTTTGCGGTACATCTTTATTATAGATTCAGATAAGCACCCTTCGAAACGGGACATTCTTGCGGCAGTTGACTTTTATTAACTAGTTTAAAAGCGATCACAGCTAAATTAAAAAGGCGACCAATAATAGGATCGCCTAACGATTATTTCACAGCAGATTCACGGTACTCCAGCGGAGTTACCCCTGTCTCCTTCTTAAAAAGCCTTGTAAAATAAGCCGCTGAATCTAGTCCAACAAGACCGGCTATATCTTGGATTTTATGCTCCGTTGTCCTGAGTAATTGTTTACTTCTATTCATTCTAACTTCTGTTACATACTCAAGTAACCCTTGCCCCGTAGTCTGTTTGTACATACGCGATAAGTAGGGAGGGCTTAAGTGGACTAGCTCAGAAAGCTTCGTCAAAGACAGCTCCTCGTTCAGGAATTCGCTTACATATTGCCTGATTCGCCCGATCATATCCGTCGTCTGCTCCGCTTGCTTCCGTCCGTTATACTCCGCTAGTGAATCGGCCATAGCAGCCAAATGCCGTACCGTCGCTGTCAGATCGGTCTGTACTGGCAGTTGAATCAATGCTTCTAGGCTAAAAGCGGAACCAATGAGTGAAGCTAAACGCCGCTTATTTACATAAGTGATCAAAAAAGCAGATAAATTGACGACCAGCTCTAGTTTAAGTAATTCCCCTTCTTGACCTACCGGCAGGACGGACGACTTCACCGCGAGTTCGGCAAACAAGTTGCGACAAGCTTCTCTTTCGCCTTTATCGAGATAAGTTTCCAGCAAATCGAGGTTCCTCAGGTAAGCGCGCAGGTCATTCTCTGCAAAAAAATCTTTACTAGACCTTCGTTCCTCACCGATGGCATCGGGAAGTTCTCTCATCAAAACCTCTTGTCCGTTAAAGGCTCCGCCAGCCAGCTGAATTTTGAGGCTATCCGCGCGAATAGCCAAGTCTTCCCACAAGCATGGAGTAGAAGCTAGTATGAGTGAGATGGGAACTTTCAATAAGCTTTTTGTAGCAGCTTGAATAAGTTCGGCATGACCTGCAAGCAACTTGTATGTATGCTCTTCTGCAGACGTCCGCTCTTCGCTAGCTCTGCTCTGTACAAGCCACACGTACCTACCACGGTCATAAGGGAACGCAGCAAAGTTCAGCGTTTCCTTCAGATATTCTTCTGCAATATTTTGAATGGAATAGTACAGCAGCGCTCTATCCCCCGGTAGGACAAAGGAACCCCACTCGTCGATCCGTCCCAAAGCGATGTGCACCGGACGCCTAGCATCTAGTCCAATCTCAAGCTCCGCGAACCGTCGTATCCTTGCGTCCAGCGAATCAACTTCTCCCTGTGCGAGCTGCAACAAATAATCACGCTGGAGTGACGGTACGGCAACATGCAGTTGTTCGCGAGATCTTTTTAAGATTTCTTCACTGTCAAGCTCCCGTGCGATATCGTCAAGTGCCTTTTGAATCGCATTTATAATCGCTTCGTCCCCCTCCGTCTTGAGGACATAGTCGATACCGCCCTTGCGGATCGCCGTCTGGGCGTAACTGAAATCGTTATACCCGGTCAAGAAGATGACACGACAGCGAGGCCATTTTTCACGTGTAAGATCTGCCAGTTCCATCCCACTCATGCCAGGCATACGAATATCAGTAAGGAGTAAGTCTATCTTCCCATCCCCAAACTTATTTAGCGCTTCCATGCCAGAATATGCCTTTATAATCTCAGCATCCAGCCAGTCCAACTCCATCAGTGCATCCGCCAAATAGTTAACCGCAAGTGGTTCATCATCGACAAGCATTAGCCTGATCATTCGTTACTCCCCCATTTCACTCTCAGCCGATTCAGGCAGCGGTAACACGATCTCCACGCGCAGCCCTCCACCCGGTCTCGATTCGATACGAACGCCTGCTAGTTCACCATATTTGAGCCGGAGCCGTCGATGAACATTCAGCACGCCTGTTATTTCAGTCGATTGGTCTTTTCCATTCAGCCAACCGTGCCAACGTTCGAGCTCATCATTCGTCATTCCCTTACCGTTATCTTCGACGCCGATGAGCAACAGTTTGCTCCCATTATCGTGAGTGACAGTCGTGAAATGAATGCTCATATGCCGATTCTCGTGTCCTTGCTCGAAACCGTGTTGGTACGCATTCTCCACAAGCGGCTGCAGAATGAGCCGTGGGACTTTGACCTTGTTATACGACTGCTGCAACTCATCAATCGAGAATGTAATATGTCCTGCGAACCGGATCGTTTGAATTTCACAAAGCGCACGGACATGTTGCAGCTCGAGTTCTAGCGGTACCTCATCCTCTCCGTTTCGAGTTACATATTGGAAGTAATCACCCAAATATTTCGTAAACCGGGTCGAATTATCGAAATCATGCGCCTTCGTCATCCGGTAGAGTAAGTAGAAACTGTTATACAAAAAGTGTGGATTGATTTGAGATTGAAGCTGCTTCAGCTCAGATTGCTGGACGTGAATTTTGTGCTCATAGACTTCAAACACAAGTTTATTTAAATGTGACACCATATAGTTGAATTGTTCGTATAAATCGTGGAATTCATCGCTGCTTTTGTAGGCGAGTGAGACCTGTAGATCCCCAGATTCAACCTTACGGAAAGCGCGAATCAGTTTTTGAAGCGGTCTGTGGATAATACGGTACATATAAAATGAAAAGAGTACAACGACCACGATGGCAACGAGCGTGATCAGCCACATGTATAACCGATACCGATCAAGCGCTCCCATCACCGCTTTCTCCGGAACAAACGCCAGCAGCGTTACCCCAAGCATAGGCGAATAGGCTGAAACCGTTAAATACGGCTGCTTGTCAATGGAGACGGTTTTCATTTCAGCTGGCGCATTCGTCGTTCCCGCTTCCTCCAGTTGTAAGGATTGTTCGCGCAACGGGCCACTAATCGATTCATAGGCTTCTTGGTTGCTAGTACTCACAATCGCCCAATCTGGGTGGATGACCGCAGCTCCTCCGAGCTTACTATCGGACGTTTGGGACAAATACTGTTTGATCTTGGGGATGGATAGCTCAAGCTCCAAAACGAACATCGGGTCGCGTCCTTCTACTACTTGTGTTGTCGGGTAATACTCCCGCAGCAGCACTTTCTCCCCGTCCTGATAAAAAAGTCCACGATGTGGAACCGTAGCGTCTTTCTTCAACTGCAACAGCTTATCTGGTAACAAATTACCAGACAGTTCGTCTGTTGAAATGGTCCTGCCGATTGGCGGTATATAGGCACTTGCCCTAGCAATGTAGAGGCTCGACTGTTTCATGACATTCAATCTGGCCTGAAACCGCTTGATGGCGACAAGCTTTTGGAAGTCCGTTAAGCTTTCGCTCGTAATACTAAGTGATTCTAAATCTTCATCGTTCACATACTCGCGCTGCAGACGAAGCAATCGATCGATTTCATTCTCAAGCGACGTTCGATAAAAGAGCAGCTGGAACTGGAGTGATTTGAAAATTTCTTGGCGTACGAGCGTGGATCCCCAATCGTTAATTCGCGTACCGACGACATACATCGGCGAGATGACGATCAAGAACGTCACAATCAATTTACCCAGAATCGAGAACCTTCTATTTTTCCAGCCGTTTCGCACAGATTCACCAGCAACTTTCTTTTCTTCTTATTATATAAGAGACTAGGTATATCGAATATGGTCTGTTTCTTTCAGCATAGTCATATTTGCATAAATTTGGCTATGAGTATGACAATTATTATTGGAGGCAAGCTACGATTTTGGTATAATCGGCTAGACTTCCGTTGATTGGAAATGAAAGGAGGAATGCACGATGATTCACCCGATCGCGATTTACTTCGAGCATTGTGAGCCAGACTGGCACGTCCCTCGTGCGGCGGCCAATAATCATATTCTCATTTTGATGACAGGCGGTGAGATCACGTACACCGTCGGATCCCAGTCATTTCATCTGAAAAAGGGTGATCTTCTCTTCGTACCTGAGGGACAAATTCGCAGTGCACTAAATCAATCAAAGCGAATTCACGACATGTATGTTGCCCACTTCAAGTATTCGGGCATTGGGGACGGATTGCCTCTGCTTGCTGAGCCAGCTTGTCAACTCACAAGGCCGTACAACTTCGATTACATTAGACAGCGTTTCTCCTCCCTCACACAGTACTGGCTTCAAAAGTCGATGCACACGCAAACACTATGCCACAGCGTACTTTTAGAAATCATCGCGATCATCAACGAGGAAACCAATTCAGGCCCTATTACACATCCTAAGGCTCATGGGATTACGATGCAGCTGAAGGATTACATCTTGTATCATTATCGTGTACCCATCGACATGAAGGAACTGGCTAATCATGTAGACCGAACACCGAACTATATCTCCACCGTCTTTCGGGAAACGACCGGTCAAACAATTACGGACTATATCCAACAAATTCGAATAGCCGCCGCATGCGATCTCTTAACTGGCTCCCAGATGAGTATAGGAGAAATCTCCGATTTTCTCGGATTTTGCGAGCAGTCCTATTTTAATAAAGTATTCAAAAAGGTAACAGGTACCATGCCCTCTGCCTACGTAAAAGAGCGATTGAAGGTGTGGCAATGAGCCCTCACAGCTCCAAATCTAAATCTTACAAATCGTAGAATTCCTCCAAAAACCGTCTTCATGTTCATTGTTTCAACGTCGTTTTTTTCCTACAATTGAGAAGTATTTAGATCGGCAACCTTCCCATTGACTGGAGGAACCACCAATTGAAACCAACCGCGAATGCAAATCAAAACCTTGACGCGAACTTGCAGCCCGATGCTCCCCGCACAGACGAGTGGGCATGGCATTCGCCGCTTGCCGCCCCTTTTCGCTTAACCAGTCTGCCTTGGCTGGCACAGGATGGACTTTATCGAAGATTGCCGCTGCATCCTAGCCACCCTATTCGATCCGAAGTGGATCGTCTGGCTAATTTCACAACTGGCGTGCAAGTTCGTTTTAAAACGGACTCCCCGAAACTTGCCGTTAGAATCGTACTGGCGGATAGAGCTACAATGTACCAGATGCCCGCTACAGCGCAATGCGGCGTAGATTGTTATATCGGCTCGGCTGGAGAGCAGCAATACGTCAACACCACGCGTTTTGAGCTTGCACAAGCTGAGTATGAGAGCGCTCTCTTTGAATCCTTTTCCACAGAACTGCGGGAAATTACGCTCAACCTTCCCCTCTACCAAGGGGTCAAGGAACTGTGGATCGGAACTTCACCTACGTCTTCAGTGTCTGAATTTCAGGGATTCTCCTCGGATAAAAAGGTACTTATTTACGGCACCTCCATCACCCATGGTGCTTGCGCTTCTCGACCTGGTATGACTTATCCGAATCAATTAAGCCGTATGTTCCCGCTCGAGTTCATCAGTCTCGGCTTCTCCGGCAATGCACAGGGAGAGCCTGAATTGGCACATATCATCAGTCAAATCCAAGATCCTGCCTTGCTTGTGCTCGATTATGAAGGGAATACGCCAAGCACAGAGCATTTGGCACAATCGCTGCCAACGTTCATTCGCATCTACCGCGATGTTCATCCGGATGTACCCATCCTCGTCATTTCAAAAATTCCTTACGCCAAGGAAGCCTTCGATGAGGAGCTGCGCCAACGCCAAGAAGAACGAAAAGCACTTCAACGTGGAATCGTAGAGCGTCTGAATCGTGAGGGCGATGCCCATATTCATTTCTGTGATGGCTCTGGTCTTCTTGGCGCAGACTATCAAGAATGTACGGCCGATGGGATCCATCCCTCCGATTTGGGCTATAAGCATATGGCAGAGGGACTTCAACCTATCTTTAAGAAGCTCCTGCAATGTGAGTAAATATGACTGCGATTATATTGGAGGCTAGATCGAATTATGTTACCATCCCTTTCTTTCCTGAAAGACCAGCTCTCCACGATTCTTCGCAATAAATTTGCGCAAGGCCATAATACATCTGGTTATTTGCATCGCCTTGAAAGTTTACCCCTGAGCTATGACGCTTATCTCTCATTTGCACAATCTCTAGCAGCAATGCCCTTGCGGCACGACTGGCCCTACTATGAACCTGACACAATTGAAGAGATTTGGAATGAATGCGATCCGGCTAGACCGCTAGGCCTACTGAGTGAAGTAAATTTTGAAGAGAGCTCACGCCGCGTGGAGACGGCATTTCTCTCTTCCGTGTGCGGCTCCATGCTTGGAAAGCCGCTGGAGGTAAATCCGAATTTGTACGAGATGCGCGAAGCCTTCTCAAAAGTCGGAGAATGGCCAATCCGTGATTACATATCGGATGAGATGCTTCATGCTCTCGGCAGACGTCACTGGTCTTGGTTTGAAACAGCACGTGATCGCATACACTTCGTGGCTCCAGATGATGACATCAACTACACGCTGATGGGTATGCTCGCATTAGAGCAGTTCGGGGCAGACTTCACGCAGCTAGATCTGCGCAATCTATGGCTCAATCACCTCCCGATTAGCACAACTTGGGGACCAGAGCGCATCCTGCTGCTCCGATCTGGGCTAAGTTACTGGGAGCATGACAAGTCACCCATCCCGCTCGATGAGATTGCGCGTTGGGCAGATGTACTGACGCCGGACAGCGAGCTGTGCGGCGCTGCCATCCGCGCGGACGCTTACGGTTACGCCTGCCCGGGCAATCCCGCGCTCGCGGCTGAACTTGCTTGGCGCGACGCGAGCTTCACGCACCGCCGGACTGGCGTATATGCAACAATGTTCTTAGCCGCAGCGATTGCGGCTGCTCAAGTGTTGGATGACCGGCTAGCGGTCATTGATACCGCTCTGCAGTTCGTCCCGCAGCGAAGTCGCTTCTACGAATCGGCCTCGACTTGTCGAGACATTGTCATACAAGCTGGCGATTGGCTTGAAGCGTATGACGCCATTCACACACGATACGGTGAGTTCCAACATTGCGGCATCCATCAGGAAATCGGTACACTCATTAACACCTTCCTGTTTGCCGAGAATGTTGGCGATGGATTATGCAAGCAAGTCGCGCAAGGCAACGATACGGACAGCTTCGGTGCAAGCGTCGGCTCCTTGCTCGGAGCCTGGTTTGGCCCCGACGGTTTTGACCGAGAGCGCTGGACTGTACCGTACCAGGACACAATTCGCACGGGTCTCGCTTACTTCTACGAACAGTCGCTGTCCCAGTTGGCTGCTCGACTAGGGCGCTTGCCGCGAATCGTTAGCGAAAGCAGACATAAGATCGTGCCGAGCGAGCTTTACACTCAGGAGAACGAAGATACGTAATTCTTCTATAGACACAATAAGGCGCCGTGAACGACTATGCACAATTGCACAGTCGTTCACGGCGCCTTTATCTGTGATAAATTACTTATTTCTTCACAGTTGCATACCAGTCATTAACTTCTTTGTAGCTAGCGTCTCCGCCTGATGATTTAAATTTGGCAATGAATGCATCAATCCCCGTAAACGGTTCAGCACCGAAAATTAACTTCGTTGTGTAATCGTTAGATTGCGTATTTAGCGTTTGGAAGTTCTTTGAGAATTCCACCATATAGGGTGCGTAACCTAGCAGATCAGTTACTTTGGTAGGTTCAGGCGCTAATCCATTCAATGAATTCCAGGCATCGTACAGACGCATATCCTTACGTACACGTGCCTGCCAATAAATAGGGTAGTTCTTATCGTCCGTTCCCGTTAAAAAGTTATTCGCTTGATTCCGCTCATCCGTAAAAATCGGTTGAATCGGTGAATATGCACCATCTTTGAGCGTGTAATGCTTATTTTCTTCCCCAATCGCCATCGTTCTGAATGTATCTTTCTCCAGCTTCGCATTCATCCATTTGATGGCATCCTCTGGATGCTTGGATGCTTTTGGGATAAAGGTAATACGGTCAAAGCCTTTTGATGCGGATAGGCCCGTTTTACCATCTTTACCTTTCACCGCCGGGATAAACGTTGCTTTCGCAGTTGGAATATTTTTCGTCAAAGCATCAGCAATCGTAGGGACATCCGACCAGTTCATCATCAGGATTCCGGCTTTACCGCTTGTAAATTTCTCTTTGGTCGCTGCTGCCTTATTAGCGGCAAATTCTTTATCAATTAAGCCTTGTTTAAATAAATCGGCTACGAACGCTGCATAATCTTTGAAGGCTGGGTCTAACACACGAGGTGTTAATTTACCATTCACATCATTCCAGAAATTCGGCATGCCGAACGCACCAACAATATTTGGAATAAAGGACGAATCACCTCCGACGGTTAAAGGAATATTCCCTTCGCCATTCCCGCCTGGATCTTTTTCTTTAAACGCTTTCAAAACGGTAACTAATTCATCAAGGGTTGTCGGCATTTTGAGTCCGACTTTATCCAACCAATCTTGTCGAATATATAGGTCTGTATTAACAGTCTTGGTACTTTTCGTTGGAATGGCATATAGCTTCCCATCTACCTTGGCAGCCTCTAAAGCTTCAGGATCAATGACAGCTTTAATATTCGGCCCATATTTATCAATGAGCGGTCCAAGGTCAACTAAAGCCCCTTTTTTCGCATAATCGGAATAAAGCGCTTTAAAATCTGTGGTTCCTGATATAGTCACCGCATCGTACGCCTCTCCTGAAGCGATCAGGATATTCAGTTTATCTTGGGGTTTATCCTGTGGAAGCATATCATACTGAACTTTATAGCCTGTAGCTTTTTCTAAATACGTAGCAACAGGGTACGTGTTATAATCATCCTTTTGCCAAATCTGCAGAGACTTTAGTTCCGGCTTTACAGCCGCTGCCGTTGGTACTGATGACGAGGCTGTTGATGCCCCCGGCGCTGACGTGCTACTACTTGAACTGGTTCCACCTGAGGAACAAGCAACAAGCGATGAAGCTGACAAGCAAGCTGTAAGTGAAACGAGCAGCATCTTTTTATTTTTTTTCAACATACCAAAACCCTCCCTTAGTTCATTGTGTAATTATCATTAAGCCGCAGATAATCATCTTTGGCATTAACGCAAGCTCTAACCTTTCACTGAGCCAATCAGAACACCCTTAACGAAATGCTTTTGAAGAAACGGATAGACAAGCAGCATCGGAATAATAGAAGCAATAACCGTCGCGGATCGGATACCTTCAGGAGAAATTTTCATCATGTCATCCACACTGCTATTCAGGGCAGTCGAGCTGTCTGCATCCATGACAATATCCCTTAGATATAATTGCAATGGTTTCAAACTTGCTTTCGAAATATACAGCATAGGATGAAAGTAATCATTCCAGAAATACACCGCATAGAATAGCGCAATTGTAGCAATAACCGGCGTACTGAGCGGAAGAATGATACGGAAAAGAATCGTAAAATTACGGGCGCCATCCATTTTAGCTGACTCCTCTAACGCTTCGGGTAAAGATTCATAGTAGCTCTTAATGACCAATAGATTAAACACGCTGATTAGTGCAGGCAACATTAAGGACCATAAACTATTAATGAGGTGTAGTTCCTTCATAAGTAAATAATTCGGAATGATGCCACCATTAAACAGCATCGTAAAAATAAACAGGATCAAAACAAATGGAATTCCCGGGAGATGCTTCTTAGATAAGGGATACGCCGTCAAAGCCGTCAACATAATGGCCAGCACTGTCCCAACAACCATGACAATTAAGGATACCGAGATTGAATGTAAGAATTGGCTAGAGGATACAACATATTTCATGGTATTTAATTGAAACCCAACTGGCAGGATGCCAACCTTGCCCGAGATAACGGCTGATTCATCACTTAATGCTTTGGATAGAACGTTAAGCATTGGCAATAGCGTAAGCACGCTAGACAATAACAGCGCAGCATATACGCATAGATCTAAGGACCAATCGCCAATTGTTTTCTTTTTCATAGCTGCACCTCCTACCAAATGCTTCGCTTGACCACTTTTTTGCTGAGTTCATTACCCAACACGATCAAGAGGAATCCAATTACGGAATTGAACAAACCTACTGCTGTACTAAAGCTATAATCTTGCTGTCCTAGACCTATTCGATATACGTAAGTCCCAATAACATCACCAGATTGATAAACAACGGAATTATACATCGTCAAAATTTGTTCCGTACCTGCTTCGAGCAAGTATCCTAGACGCAAGACAAGGATCAGGATGATTGTAGGCACGATACCCGGCAGGGTAATGTGCATCATCTGGCGAATTCGCCCAGCACCATCAATGGATGCTGCTTCATATTGCTCTTGCTCAATGCCCGCAATCGCCGCAATAAAGATGATCGCGTTCCATCCGGATTCCTTCCAACCTGCGGTAAACACTAGCACACTTCGGAAATAGTCATTATCAAGAAAGAACGATATCGGGGTACCACCGAAAAACTGAATCACATTGTTGACCAACCCCCCGCTTGGGGAGAGTATGGTTATGAACAGTCCGGAAATAATGACCCAAGACAAGAAGTGCGGCAGAAAAATAATCGTTTGAATCGAACGCTTGAACCAGCTCTTACGTACTTCATTCAGCAGTAGCGCAATCATAATCGGAACTGGAAAGAGAAGCACAAGCTTGTACAGACTGATTAAGAGTGTGTTGATAAATACTTGCATAAATTCTTCCGAATGGAGTAATTTCTCGAATTGCGCCAAACCAACCCATTTACTTCCCGTAAACCCATCGAAAATGTTAAAATCCATGAACGCAATGATAATCCCATACATGGGCGTATATTTGAATAACAGTAAAAATAATAGTCCTGGAATTAGCAAAACATAGAGATCTATGTTTGTGTGAAACAGTTTCCACCGATTCTTGCTGACCTTTGCTGTTCCAACACGTTGTTTCACTTCCAATGTTCTAACGCTCATATCACGTTCACCTCCAAGTAGCTTACAAACACTATTATAAAACGCTTTCCTGTTTCACGAGAATGATGGATCTTCCTTTTATACTTGATGAATCTTACTGTTTTTCATGAAATTAAATTTTCCTTCCCCCTGAAAACTGTTAAGATAAAAAAACACGATGCCCATTTAAGTTTGGCTCGTGTATTTTTATCTCAATGTATCCTTTCATTTCTCTGTCAATCACAACGAAGAAACTATATAATCGGAGCAGAATAGCTATTTTCTGGAGGAATCTTCCCTATGACGAAGTCAGTTCAACACCAATCCAGCGTTATTTATGCTAATTATTTCACCCACACCAAGCCCCACTCCGTTAAGTATACAGACGGGCTGAATTTCTACCTGTTCCGACTTCAGGCAGAAGGAACCTGTCGCGCACTAGTGGGGGGGAAAACCGAGACCATCATACCCGGTGATCTGCTCATTTATCCTCCAGATCAGTCATACGAACTCAATGTGCAGCCCCGAAATGCTCCGGAATCGGTTGAGATTCAACCTGTCGGAGACTATTATCTGGCCGGTAAAGGAGAATGGCTAGACGCCTGGTGGGAAAACAAAGACTTTCCTACCAAAACAAACATTGGCTTTAATGATACGGTCATTACCTTATGGAAGCACATTATCAACGAGAAGAAAAAAGTCATGCAGAACCAAGAGGAAATCATGGACTATCTTCTTAGAACGCTTTGCTTGACCCTAGAGCAAGTGATTCAGGTGAAACAGCGCACGAAGGGATCAGATATTGCATACAAGCTTAAGCTATTCATAGAGAATCATGCCAATGAGCCTCTTAGTTTGGAAAGAATATCAGCCTCAGTGGGATTAAGCGTCTCTCGTTGCTCCTATCTGTTTAAAGCTGCCTTTGGTCAGTCGCTGTTCGCTTACTGTATTGACGTTAGGCTGAAATTAGCACAACAGCATGTTCTCTACAGCAACCTTGCACTGGAGCAGGTTGCAGAAAAGACAGGCTTTGAAAGCTACCCTCATTTCTGCCGAATTTTCCGCGAAAGATTGGGACATCCCCCAGGAGAATACCGGCGTAAATTTGGATTGGGGTTAAATCTTTATTGATGCGCGCTTAGGGCGTCTACGTATAAGACCTGATTTTCTTGAACGAGAAGGGAATAAAGCTGCTCGTACTTCACATTTTGTACGATGCCATCCGTATCAAGCGCAAGTGCGGCTGCAGCAGCAGCCGATTGCCCCAGGATCATAAATACGGGCTCCATTCGGATCGAACCGTAGGCTGCATGGGTAGCTGAAACGCATACGGGTACGATTAGATTGATGCATTCCGTCCGTTTCGGCACAATTGCTTGATAACTTATCGGATAAGGTGCTTTTAATTTTACGTAAAATCCACCCTCCGTGCTTACATGCCCGTCTTCGTTTACATAGTATTGGGTGTGGTGCGAATCCATCGCAAAGGACCCCATGCCTATGGAATCAGGAACTGGTTTGTCCAGTCTAACTACATGCTCTGTCACGATGTAGTCGCCAATCATTCTGCGGGATTCTCTAACGTATAATTGGGGAGTCCAGTGACCTGTCTCGGTAAATTCATCGAGCGGCAATCCCCATGGCTTGTAGACTGCCCGGATTTCTTCCGGCACTCGTGGATGATTTTGAAGGGTCCAGACATAGCCTTGCTGATAAAGGCGATGGGCATGCCACATTTGTTCCCGCTCAACATAATCCGCCTCTGGATAACTGTGGTTCATTCCGTTGTAGTCCGTAGAAATGCCACTGTTGTTATTGGAATCTGTCTTATCCGAAGTTACCATATTCAATTTAAAAAATTTTGAACTTTGCCCTTGCTCAATAGCCCGGAACAAAATTTCATAATCAGCTTCGTTATATCCCTCAGGCTTTTCAATCTCCACGCGATTGTCCGGATTATTCGTCAAACACATACGGAAGTTATAAGCTTGAAGTTTGTTGTCCCCATCACCAAAATCTCCACCACGGTGAGCATTGACACGCAAAAGCAAGCCGCTCGAGGGTACCCCTTTTATGACATACGGATCGATCCCGCTGGGTAGTTCATTGAGTTCATTGCCAGGATGAATACCGTTTAATGTTTCCCCATATTGGGCATTAGACTCCCGGCCGACAAAATAGGAAATGTTCGATTTCCCCATTAAATCTCCTTCATACGTAGCATCAATAAACACTTTTCCTTGATAAAGGTTCCCGGATTCCATACAAATGGAGATAATTTGGGAACCTTTCTTTGTGACCCCGTCTTTTAGATGAAGCCTTTCCCCATATATAACTTCAATGTCATGTTCCGCCACCAAATCTTGCAAAACTTCGAGCGCTACTTTAGGTTCAAACAGCCAGCGAGCTCCATCTTGCGAATATTTCTGGGCTACCCGTTTGTAAAACTCTAAGGACAAGCCCCCGATAGCTTGCTTCATCCCGAAGTCTGTATCTCCCAGGCCTCCAGTTGTCAAGCCGCCGATCCGCTGACTTGGCTCGATCACGACCGCACTTTTACCCATTTTTTTTGCTTGAACAGCGGCCATAATGCCTGCCGCAGTCCCTCCGTAAATGACAATATCAACCTGTCTCTCCTGGTACATGTTATGCCTCCTCCATCATAATTACGGTAACATGTATTATTATAAGCCTACCCTCAATCTAGAGAGAATGATGGATCTTCCTTTTTAACTTGATGAATCTTACTTTTTTAGGATAATAACCATTTAACGTAAATGACCCGGAGGGTGAGCACTTTTTTAAGTGTCAACCCTCCGGGTCATAGGACTACTAAACAAAATTCAAATGCTTCATTCGGTTTATGACAGATAATACTTCATTTATTCTTGGTAATTCAAGCCATCTTTCGAAACCAGGAAAAAAGGAAGAAAATACAATATCCACGCCTTCCCTCTCCATATCGTCTAGAGCTTTTTTGATCCTTTCATGAAGAATGATAATGTGATCCTGATTACTAATCGCGATTTTTCGAATTAATAAAGCAATTGCCGCAACCTGCGCGGGTGATGTGATATTGTAAAGCCCTCTGATATCAACTTGTTCATCACCTATCATCAAGTATCCCATGGCTGAAACCATCAGCTTTTCTGTACCACTACCTTGCGGATAGCTCGAAAAGTAATTGGAAGTTATGTTCCTTTCCATCTCCCATTTTGTAAAAGGGATACGTTCGTGTGGTTTATCGTGTTCGCATAACCTTTTTGCTTCCTGGGTTACGTTGATTGGCACAAAATTGTCCATCAGGATGATTTGATCGGCAACGGATAAGAATTCACCGCTACCCCCAATAACAAGAACGGAAGATACGTGGGCAACCTCGTAAAGCTCCCTGACACGTTCTGTAAAAGGTGTAATGGGTTCACGCTTGATTAATGAACGCATTTTATTGTCTTGAATCATAAAATTCGTCGCACTTCTGTCTTCATCAATAAGAATTAGCTTACACCCGTAGTTAATGGCCTCCATAATATTTGCGGCTTGCGACGTGGAACCTGAGGCGTAGTCAGTCGAAAACTGTTCAGCCGAACCTTGGGGTATCCATTTTATGAAAGGCGTAATATTGATATTTTTAATGGAACGTCCTTCCTCAGCAGATATTTCCATGGCACTTTGATCGGTAAGCACAAATTCACGTCCGTCGCCTATGTTGTGATTGTAAATTCCTGAATTTAGTGCATCCAGCATTGTGCTTTTACCCGAATAACCACCACCAGTGATGACCGTCACACCATGTTTGATTCCCATTCCTCGCAAACCACAAATTTCAATTTCAATATCTTCCGGGGATGTAAAAGGCAATGCACCCTCCAGTGGCCCGCTGCCCTCTTTATTTCTTGGCAAAATGCTGCCATTCGCAATAAATGCACAATAATCACTCTGTTTCAGCCATTCACGGGTCATATTTTGTTTTTGTACCATTTCAAAGACAGTATTTAAATGGTTTCGATCCCAATTGGCAATTAACTCCTCCACTTCTTTTGGAAGCATTTTGCAAAGCATACGCATAGCTTTATCATTATTCTTAAATGGAAGTTGAACTGTAATCATTAAGCATAAATACCGTTTTTCTGAAAAGGTTTCGACAAAGGATGCATTGCGTTTTAGCACTACATTCGTTGGGCGGAAACAATAAAAGGCACCATTATCTTTATCCGAACGTGACCGGTTATAAATCAATTTATTTAATGCCTCAATATGATGAACCCATCTTCGTAATGCAAAATCTGAGAGAACCACTTGATCCATTTGTTCATCTAGGCCGAGGCGGTCAAAAGGTATTTTTATGGTGATACATGGTTTATCCAGTGTGAGTTTATGTGTCCGTTCAATGCAATACGCAACATCATTATACCAATAGGTTGGGTCAGATATCGTACCACCATCATCGAAGTATGAACCTTCATAAATCATACCGTAAGTAGATTGATCGGATTGTAAGGATCGAAAATATTGAGCGAGTCTTTTAATAAAGCATCATCCTTTCATACTGCCTAAAATAAAAAGCCCTGAGGGGGAATTCTACCCTCAGAGCCTAATGAATTCGTAAAAACTACACTAAAAAACAATATGAGGATAGGACGTATATGTTGTTTTTGTTTTCATTGTCCTCACCTCGTTACATTTATTTTTACAGCAACAGAATCATACCATGCAGTTCACTTCTAATAAAGGGAAAGAATAATTATAGTAATTTCACAAATTGTTTAGCGGTTAGGTCATCGGGATTAATGGTTACATCTTTTACATCTATCATTACTTTTACGACAATTGTATAGTTCCCTGGTGGAGCTATATTGCCTTTATTAACTTTTAAGTTCCATTCCTCATTAAATATTTATAAACCTCTTCATTCTGCTCATTGCAAATAAAAATATCATACTTTTGCCCTGATCCATAAGAAATTTGTTGTTCTTTACCTGACACATTCTGAAGATAAAAACTAAATTTTGATGACGTAATAAGGAATTACTCAGCATGTTTAAAATTTTTATCATCCTTACCTTCCATAGGAGCAACGCCATTTTGAGTTATATCTTTGTTTTCAGATTTATAGTTATATTTATAACCATAAATTGCGTTCGGCTCATCGTTAAAAACTACATTAATAGCGTAAGGACCTCCGAACTTGCCTTCTCCTGATTTATTATATTTAACTTCGATATTAAACTCATTTTCTTTGTAGCCTTTGGAAACAAGATGAGCGACCACTTTCTGTTTAACCGATTCTTCAGATTCTGGTGGTCCTGAAAATATATTGCAACCAGTTGAAAGAATACTCATTGTCAAGATGATAATTAGCAAAGCAGCATTTCTCTTAAATATCATGCATATCTTCTCCCCTAAATATTTTTTTCAGTAAGGGTATGAACACACCGTTAGATCAATAAATAAGCCCTATCATTATTACCAATCTTTCACAGGAGCACAACCTCGCATCCAGTGCCACTCACTTTCTACTCGAAAAGCACTCGGCCACCCTTCAGGGGTAGACTCCCATTTTCTGAAGTTAAGGATGCATTCACAAAATGCTTTTACGTTTGCCGCACTTGGGTCTTGCAACAATTGAAAGATGCATTCCATCAAGTTCTCAGGCTTATCAGATGCATTGTCAAGCGTCTTCATAAACCACTTGTGATATGGATAAAGAATTTTGTTGTGTGCGAGTATCATCCTTCCACCATAAAGAACTAAATCGCTTATTGCCCATTTGAGGTAATATTGGTCGTCTCTTTTCAGTGCCTCTGAAACGTTCCAACGAAGAGCTTCGAAATGAGCATAAAAGGTTTGAACACGATGGAGTTGCTCTGCAATAGGGTATTCTATGATACGGTTCACAAGTTCCGGAATCTCTGGAGTATGCGAGAAAGCAATGATTACATCTGTGAACGCCGAACGACTTGGCTCATTACCGATACTAGCTACCTGTTTCATGTAATCCAAGTCGACTACCCAACCATCGACATATCCTCCAGGATAATTGCACAGGTCAGTACGAAAGTAGTAAAATTCCTGGTTCTCCTTCCGTCGTTGAAACTCCTCATTTGTGCAGACCAGGAAAATATCCACATCAGAGTTCTCTTGTTCCCACCCTTTAACAATTGAACCTCCGACAATCAAAGCTAAATAACGATTATCGTTAATTAACTCATTTGTCAGTCGGTCAATAACTTCTTGATGATGTTGCCGCAGCATATCCAGTTCATCCCCTTTCTTGAGCGAAAGGCTGCCGATCGTGCCGGCAGTCTCCCGTTGCTGTGTATTGATTTTAAAACTAAAGTTCTTCGATTAGTTGAATGGCTGGGCTGTTGGTAATCTATCAGTCAAGAAATATGTATGGTTTAATAGAATACGACACCTTTTATGGAGGTACTTCCACATGATCATCGTACGAAATGTTAAAACAGAGGATTTACCGGAGCTTGTTGCAATTGAGCAAAGTTGTTTTTCAAAACAAGAGGCAGCGTCGAAAGAAGCATTCATTAAGCGTATCCAACAAATCCCTGATAGCTTTTTTGTAGCTGAAGAAAATGGGGAGATACTAGGTTTAGTTAATGGACCCGTTGTTGATACAACATTTATTACAGATGATCTTTTTAGTGATATCAAACCAAATTCATTGTCTGGTGGGCATCAAACCATTTTAGGCCTTGCCGTTTCCCCACACTTACAAAAGCGAGGGATAGCCTCCCTGTTGCTAGATCACCTTGAGAAGGAAGCACTATTGAAGAACCGTGAGTCTATTACTCTTACTTGCAAAGAAGACTTGCTTCACTTCTATGAAAAACGTGGATACGTCAATCACGGAGTCTCAGACTCTGAGCATGGCAGTGCCGTTTGGTACAATATGGGCAAAAAACTAAAGTAATCGTAACAAGGCAGCCGATTCATAATGATAACATTTTATCTATGTAATCCTCTACAATTAACCAAACCCTATCATCATTAACAAAGTACTTTTAATATCTACTAGAAGTTTCGTCCCGTTGAAAAGATTGGTCACTACCTATACTTTTCTTAATTGTGATTACTAAAAGTAAATTCTGAATGTTTCTTAATTGGTCTAAATTCAACCAGACCTATCCGCTCTATTATCACATCCATTGGACGAAATCTTTCTTTAATAATCTCTAATGCTTTAATTCCAAATTCTTTTGAATTATTCGTTGCCATTGTACAATGAGGCACCCATTTTCCAGGAAGATAATAATCCCACTTTTTCTCATCGTATTCGTTTGTGAGTTCGTGAATTATTCTATGTATATATAAAAGTTTCTCTGTTACAACAGGTGCCAAGAACACAGTCCCCTCATCAGTCAAGAAAGTGCCAACACTATTTAGATGCAGACTAAAAACACCCATATCTTGAGAAACTTGATTAAGATATGAACTGATATTATTGACATCCAATGTGTCAAAAACAGCCAGAGTAATATGAGGTTGACTTCCAGAGTCAATTAGATAGGATCCTGTTCCTTGTTCGCTTAAATTAGTCCAAGTATCCATTATTTGTGAAGTACTTGCACAATCAAAAAATAGTTCGATAGCAAATGCCATTAAACTCTCATCCTTTTTTACTTTTTACCAATATATATTCCATAATCATCCAAACTATCCTGCTCGTTAGATGAGAAAATGGCTGCCCATCGTGCCGGCAGCCTCCCATTGATGTGTATTGAACAAAAGGTTGCAATAGGTAAGCATTTGATGTGATCTCCAGCTTTTCCCCTGCTCCACACGGAGCGTACGAGTTTCCCAGTACTCCGCGTTCCCTCTAACAGAATTTACTAAATCA
>NZ_JCAUAR010000009.1:0-253789 GCF_059692055.1 Paenibacillus sp. J31R109
ATTCTCTCATGCGAGAAAACCAGTTATCCGGTCTTAGCTATCGTTTCCGATAGTTATCCCAGTCTTAAAGGCAGGTTGCCTACGTGTTACTCACCCGTCCGCCGCTAGCTTGTCCCGAAGGACAAACCCGCTCGACTTGCATGTATTAGGCACGCCGCCAGCGTTCGTCCTGAGCCAGGATCAAACTCTCCATAATAGAAAGATGACTTGCTCATTTGAAGCTAGCGAGATTTTGCAATCTCATTTATAGTCGATTACTCGACTGTGCTTACTCACTCGTTGTTCAGTTTTCAAAGATCAATCGGCTTGTCCTATCTGCCTTCTTTCAAAAGCAGGAAGTTCAATATACCATAGTTACTTTTGTTTTGCAACTTGTTTTTTTCAAGTTACTTTTGTTATTCCGCATGTCTCAGCGGCAACTTTTATATGATAACACAGATGCTGTAGCCGAGTCAACCCAATTTTAGATGTATTATATTTACATCTACAGTAACATCATTTTTACACCAATCAACAGAAGAACGCCAGGTACTCCCAATACTGTAGCAGTACCTAAGGTAACTGTATTAATAGGCAGGTCTATATGAGTGTACGTACTCAGTAGACTCAGTACATATAGTAGGAAAGCGGCAACTACTACATTCAGACCTAGCGAAGCTGCTAACCTACTAGCACCACGGCTGCGAAATACGATTAACACCAATAGAAGAGAGGAGAGTATCAACACCCCCCAAATTGTATATTTGAGTATCACGTTCTACACCTCCATTAAACGATCACTATCAATTAGGCTTACCCCAAGCTTCTTAGCTTGTTTGATAAGCATTTCAAATCGCTTCTCTGCCGCTTCCATTGCATAAATCGTATAATCAATCTGATCCTTGTCCACAGCGAAGTCAAAGTGAGCTTGTGCCGCCACCCAAGTCTGGTGCGCTGAACGTATCTCTTGAATCAACATAATCTTGTCCAATTTTAATTCTTCCTTAACAGTCTTCGCTCGCGGACTCTTAAATCCACGCATGCCTAATAGAGCCGGTTTCATAGGCAAACCTCCATTCCTCCCACAACTGGGTTGATCTATACATATGGGAATTAGGGGATTTTCAGAACTATTACCATGCTTTTTTGGCAGAAAAAAAGAGAGCTTCTCAGCTCTCCTTACAATTTATGCTTTTATAATTCCCTACGGCCTTCCATCGCTTTGGATAAGGTTACCTCATCCGCATATTCCAAATCGCCGCCAACTGGCAGACCATGAGCAATACGAGTAACACGTAAGCCGAAGGGTTTGATCAATCTAGATAAGTACATCGCAGTCGCTTCACCCTCAATGTTCGGGTTGGTCGCTAGAATCAATTCCTGCACCGTTTCGTCACCCAATCTCTTGAGCAGCTCCGCGATATGAATTTGATCGGGGCCAATGCCCTCCATAGGAGATATAGCGCCATGCAGCACATGGTAGTAGCCTTCAAACTCTTTGGTTCGCTCAAGCGCAACCAAATCCTTGGGCTCCTGCACGACACAGATGACAGAACTATCACGACTTTTATCCTGACAAATTCGGCAAGGATCCACATCGGTAATATTGCAACAGACGGAGCAATAATGCAGGTTCCGCTTTACATTAACAAGCGATTTGGCAAAATCGATCACGTCTTCTTCTTTCATACGAAGAACGTGAAAGGCTAAGCGTCCCGCTGTCTTAGGACCTACTCCCGGCAAGCGAGAGAAGGCATCGATTAACTTCGCTATCGGTTCGGGGTAATACAAAGGAAGTACTCCTTCATGGTACAGAGTCGTTGATTCTACGTTGTCTTAGAACAAGCCAGGGATATTCATACCGCCCGTGAATTTGCCCATATCTTTGTTCGCAATTTCTTCTGCTTTGGACATTGCATCGTTAACTGCAGTCAACACAAGATCTTGCAGCATTTCAACATCATCTGGATCTACTGCTTCTGGTTTAATTGTGATGCTTTGAACTTTCTTGTGTCCATTGATGATACACGTTACCACACCGCCGCCAGCTGTTCCTTCAATCATTTTTGTTCCTAGTTCTTCTTGCGCCTTCATCATTTGCTCTTGCATTTTCTTCACTTGCTTCATCATTTGGTTCATGTTATTCATTATAGATCGCTCCCTTATGGTTAGTCTTCTTTGATTGTTACTAGGTCTTCACCAAACAATTGGATGGCTTCAGATATCCATTCTTCTTTGATCACGTTCCCGCGACCATCCTCTGCCACTAATTCCATCTCTTCAGGAGGGGCTTGCGTCGATTCACTCTTCGCATCATCCCATTCCTTACGCATTATGGTTAACAAACGCATCGGTTTCCCAAACACAGAAGAAAGAACTTGTTCAATAATCACTTTATTCTCTGGCTTCTCGGTCGTATTGCGATGCATCTCATTCTTAAATGCAACGAGTACAACATCATCTAGCATCGCTACCAGATCACCATTAACAAACCAAGCATGAACGGTAATTTTCTTCTCTTTGACATCACCTAATACTTGACTCCACTTTAGAAGCGCGGTCTTCGTCTCGGGACCCTCAGAGGCTTTCAAATAAGGACCCAGCTTAAGCCCCGATTTCTTAGATGGTGCAGAGGCAACCGCCACTCTCGCCGCAGGCGCTTGTTTCGCGCTCTCGCCAGAAGCAACTGTCACTCCCGATTTTACCAGTTGTGCTAGTTGATCTTCAAGTTGTTTCATTCTTTGGCTCATCTGAGCAATAAGATCACCTTGTGGGGCGCGCCCGCCTGCCTCCTCCAAAGAACGAATAACCGGACTGCCTTCTGTTCCACGATGGCCGCCGCTTATTTTCATAATGGCGATTTCTAGCAAGGTTTGCGGCTGTACGGAGTATTTCATCTCACTCTGATAATGATTGAGCGTTTCAATCATACTCATCATTTCGGCTGGAGAGAAGTGACTCGCAATTCCCTTCAGCTCTGCCATATCAAACACGCGTTCCGAAATCACAGGTGAATTCGGTACCATACGCACCATTAGCAAATCGCGGAAATAGTGAATTAAATTTTCGATACACTTATCTGCGCTTTTCCCCTCTTGCATGAAGGTATCAATTAACTCTAGGGCTGCCCCCAGATTCTGTTCCTTAATAAACGTAACGAGTCTCTTAAATTGATCCGAAGCGATACCGCCAGTAATCGACAAAATATCAGTGAGCTGTATCTCCCCTGTCGCAAAAGACGCTGCTTGATCAAGTAGACTTAACGCATCTCGCATCCCGCCATCTGATAGTCTTGCTATATAGTGAAGAGCTTCTTTATCAATGGAAATCTGCTCTTGATCACAAACATACTGTAGACGCCCTACCTCATCCTCCATGGAAACACGACGAAAATCGAAGCGTTGACAGCGCGAAATAATGGTTGCAGGAATTTTGTGAGGCTCCGTTGTCGCCAAAATAAACATCACGTGCGCAGGCGGCTCTTCCAGCGTCTTCAATAAGGCATTGAATGCTTCTGTCGTCAGCATGTGCACTTCATCGATAATGTACACTTTTTGCCTTACTTCCGTCGGCGCATATTTGACCTTATCTCGGATATCTCGAATTTCCTCCACACCGCGATTGGAAGCCGCATCGATCTCTACAACATCCATAACAGCGCCTTCTGTGATGCGCTCACAGGCAGAGCATTGATTACAAGGCTCTTCGGAGGGGCCATTTAAGCAATTGATAGCTTTGGCTAATATTTTGGCTGTACTTGTTTTACCCGTACCTCGGGGTCCGTTAAACAAATAAGCATGGGTTAGACGATTTTCCCGCAAAGAATTCTGCAGCGTTTGTGTGATATGCCTCTGTCCAACAACTTCACGAAACGTCTGCGACCTCCACGTACGATACAAAGCAATGTGTGCCATAGTGTTCCTCTCCAATAATCCCTGGGTGGATTGACTATACCCATTATACTATAACGCTTCAAGGGATGAAATAGAGGATCAGGTATAGGGAATCGTTATGGTGAAGGTTGTCCCGAAACCTTTGGAAGCAACACGAATGGTCCCGCCCATATCATGGATGATACGTTGGCACACGGAGAGCCCGAGCCCAGTCCCCGTATCCTTCGTCGTAAAGAAGGGATCGAATATTTTATCAACCACGAACATCGGTATCCCTGAGCCTGTGTCATGAATATCCACACACACATTGCGCTCAATCGTATCTACACGCTCCGAAATCGTCAATACCCCACCATCCGGCATGGCTTCGATCCCATTTTTGCATACATTCAGAAAAACTTGCTTCAAGAGTTCATTATCTGCAATCACTTCAGGGAGATGAGGCGAAGCCTCGTGATGGAGTTGAACGTTATAGAGGATCGCTTCATTATGTATAACCGGCACAATCTCATGCAGAACCTCCGTCACATGAATACGCTCATAAGCGACATGCTTGGGCTTACTTAACATAAGAAATTCATTCACTAACGCGTTAATCCGATCAATTTCCCCCAACATCACATCAGTAAAGCTCTGTTCCTTATCCATGCCACGGTCACCAAAGGTGCGTCGCAGCATCTGTAAGAATCCTTTGATAGATGTTAAAGGGTTGCGTATTTCATGTGCTGTACCTGCAGCAATCTGTCCGATCATGGCCAGTCGATCACTTCGCCAGACCATTTGTTCCAGTGAGCGCATGTTGGTGACATCTTTGAAAATAACATAAGCACCCACTATGTTCCCGTGACCGTCTTTCAACACATTCGAATCGAGGAGTAACTCAAAGCGCTCTTGATTATTGGTCCACGAAACAGCATGATTGCGCACAATCGCACCATTCAAAATCGTTTTTTGCACGAGTTGATGCTGGCTAGGTACCGAAGTAAAAATCTCATCCAACGACTTATTGCGTACAAGCTCTTTCTCCATGGCCAGCATTTGGCAAGCTCGATCACTTATGTCGGCAAGGCGATAATCCATATCTATTAATAAGACGCCTAAGTTGATATCTTTTAAAAAAGCATCCGAAAAACGCTGCAATAAGTTTAATTGCTGGCCTTCTTCTTTATTTTTAAATGACAATAAATAAATAGTTCTGTCCCCTTGTGTTAGTTTGAGCATAGAAAATTGAAAGTAAATCATTCCCCCATGCTTCCCCTTCAAGAAACCATGAGGCCACTCGCCCACATCCATCTCATTGTTAAAATGAAATTCGTATAACTCACGCAAGGATGATCTCACTTTGAAAAATTGAGAAAATGCCACACCCGTAATTTCGTCCACTGAATAACCTGAAAATTTTAAGAGCTGATCCGTAGCAAGTAAGAGCTTCTCCTCTTCATCAACCATGAGCATGCCAGTTTGTATACTATGATTGAACAATTTTCGCAGTTCGTCCATCGATACCGAATACACTTGAGGCGAATGAATGGGCATGTCAACAGCTCCTTCACTTTCTCTTCTTTCATCGAACTACTTTCGAGCGGGATCCGTTGGGCTATTGTGTAAAGATTCTCTGTAAAGTCATATTCTTCCTGCAAAAAGCAAAAGAAAAAACGCCCTAATTGCTGGCGTTTTGGTTATGTGTTCTTACATATACGGTATGTTTACACCGTGCACCTGTTATTGATAAAGGGATACAAGCGAACTCTTATCGTTAGCTCAAATCAGGCAACCCCTCGGCACATGAAACATCTCACTTACGGCTGCTTCCTTCCAGACCTGACCGGGTTCATGAGCATCCATTGCGAAGGACCCGACTCTCAACACCACGTGTAAAAGCCAGACCTCACATCACAGTACCGCTAACAGGAATTCAACCTCGCTACAGCGGATTGCGAGTTACAGGGCACCGCTACCTCCCCGTCTAGCACAGTAAAAATAGTATAGCTGATTCAATGCCAAATAGCAACCTAAGGGGAAAAAGTAACATATATAGGATCTTTGGCGTTAGCTAATATCTCTCTGCTTACTGCACCATTCGCACGAATATTTTGTACCGCGGCATATTCGTTTCTAAAGCCATCTGCGCTTGCGAACGTAGCTCCTCTACTTGCGCCGCCGTCAAGGAGGCTTGAGGTTTGATTTTCACATTGACCGAAGTGCCATTGATCCCAATGTTGGTCTTCTCTATGCCTGGCAGCTGAGCAAGCACTGCCTTCATCAAATTCGAGTCATCCTCATAATGATGGTATGTCGGGTTCATCGGATTATTGGGGTTCACATCTGTGATTCCCAACATGCCGTCTTGCTTGTAGTTCTGAACCTTATACGTATCATTCGGTTTCTTATTGTTTCCCGTCCACATGCCACAACCCACTAAACTCGCAACAAGTACAGCAGTCCCTGTAAGCTTAATTAGACCCTTAAACATAAAAACACCTCCCAATGGACTCTAAGCCTAAGCTTAGGATGACCATGGGAGGATGTCTTATGCTGATTGGCAATCAAGCAAATGATGCCAATTAGATTCCGTATTTCTTTTTGAACTTGTCGACACGGCCGCCTACATCGATAAACTTTTGTTTACCAGTGTAGAAAGGATGACAATTGGAGCAAATCTCAACACGAAGATTTGGCTTGATTGAACCCGTTTCGAACACATTACCACAAGCGCAAGTCACTGTGGTTGCATGATAAGTAGGATGAATTCCTGCTTTCATTTGGTTCACCTCTTTCCGCCCTGAATCATTTGCTGAAACAGAGTTAATGGACGTACTACTGCATTGTAGCATACTCGCAAGTCTAGATGCAATCCAAAATCACTCGGTTAATACTTCCACTCACTTAGCTTAAAGCACCGTTGTGAGCGTGCGATCGCTGGTGTAGAATTTCGGCGTATGCGAATACGAACCAATAACCACATCAGGTAATTCTTGCTCGAAAATCTCGATCATTTGCTTCATACCTAACAGTTCTCCCTGAGCCTTAGGGATAATGCCTAAGTAGCTCTCGGGGTCGATATTTAGATTGCGCATCTGAATCAATTTCAATCCCGTTCTGCGGACAAATTCAATCATCGCTTCCACTTCTTCTTCCCGATCCGTGACACCAGGGAACACAAGATAGTTAATCGATGTGATGACTCCTTTGTCCGTTGCATAGCGAAGTGATTTTTCTACATTTTTGAGCGTATACGCTCTCGGCTTGTAATAAGCGTTATAGTGATCATCCAAAGCGCTGATCGTGCTTACCCGCATGAGATCCAGACCTGCATCAACAATGCCGCGGATATGGTCCGTAAGACCAGCATTCGTATTAATATTGATGTAACCCATCTTCGTTTGCTCACGCACGCGCTTAATGGCATCAATAATAATAACAGCCTGTGTGCTCGGTTCCCCTTCACAGCCTTGACCGAAGGAAATGATGCTGTCCGGTGTCCGCAGATGCTCTAACATGATCTCCGTAATCTCTTCGACCTTGGGCTTGAAGTTCATCCGTGTTTGCGGAGCTACAAAACCACTCTCATCTGGCTGCTCAGAGATACAACCGAAGCACCCAGCATTACAGGAGTAAGAGACAGGAACTGCCCCTTCCCAGCGCTGCAGGAACGTGTTCGATGCCGTTAAGCACTCGTAACCTAGCGCACAATTCGACAGATGCGCATACAGGCGATTCTCCGGATATTTGGCTGTTAGCCGTTTCACTTCAACTTCAAGTTCATCCGGATCACAGTGGATCGGATTCCAGAAGTAAGGATTATCCGTAAGACGCGCGGCAACGTAGAAGCCGTCTTCCTTCCAGACTACGGCCGTGTAACCGAACAAAGGTAATGCCTTTGTTTTATCGGACTTCACATACCCTGGGAGGAGTAATCGCGTGAAGCCTTGCGGAAGCAAGGCACCAACAGCGTGATAATCACCCTCTACTAGCTTCATATCACCGGTTGCAGCATCAATACCAACCGGGCGTGTGAAGGGCAGACTAACGAGAGTTGAGCCCTCTGGTAAAGGGATCAGTTCTTCATCTAATATTTCAGTAATCATTTCTGCATTTCGCCCTAAAGCCAAATAATCAGGATGATCAAATACATTTCCTTGTGAATCTGAATAAACCAAGTTCATAACGGTACTCCTCTTTGTACGTTAAAGTAAACGACTACACCGTCTTCTTGGGTGGATGCCGTTTATCTTAAGCTTAAGATGCTGAGTTTTTGACTTTGCCTTTGTTTGGCCCTGATGACGTTCCCGCAGACGGGGATGCCAATGAGTCCAAAAACTCTTGATTCGTCTTCGTATCCGCAAGCTTCTTAATAAAGGCTTCGGTGTACTCATGTGAATCATTCATGCCTTTGCGAAGTGCCCATACTTTCTCGAGCTCATCCTTGCTGAGTAATGCTTCTTCACGACGCGTCCCTGAACGACGAATATCGATTGCAGGGAAGATACGGCGTTCTGCCATTTTACGATCAAGATGAAGTTCCAAATTACCCGTACCTTTAAATTCTTCATAAATGACGTCATCCATACGCGAACCTGTTTCAACAAGTGCTGTAGCAAGGATAGTTAAGCTGCCGCCCTCTTCAATGTTACGAGCAGCTCCGAAAAAACGCTTAGGGCGATGGAAAGCAGCGGGGTCGACACCACCGGACAACGTCCGGCCTGAAGGCGGAACGACGAGGTTATAAGCTCTAGCTAACCGTGTGATACTATCGAGCAGAATGACAACGTCTTTCTTATGTTCAACAAGACGCATAGCGCGTTCTAGTACAAGTTCAGCAACTTTAATGTGATTTTCCGGAAGCTCATCAAAAGTAGAAGCTATGACTTCTCCTTTGACAGAGCGTTGCATATCGGTAACTTCCTCAGGACGCTCATCAATCAGTAGAACGAATAACTCAATCTCCGGGTAATTCGTAGAGATACTGTTGGCGATTTCTTTGAGCAGCAATGTTTTACCCGCTTTCGGAGGTGCAACAACAAGCCCACGCTGACCAAGACCTACAGGAGCAAGCAAATCCATAATTCGCATGGAAATCTTGTTCGGCTCCGTCTCCAGTGTAATCCTAGTATCCGGATACAGCGGCGTTAATGCTGGGAAATGCAAGCGCTCCGCAGCCGTCTCTGGTTTCTCACCATTGACCGCTTCAACTTGAAGCAGTCCGAAATAACGTTCATTCTCCTTCGGTGGACGACACTTCCCAGAAACGATGTCCCCCGATCGCAAATCAAACTTCCGAATTTGAGAAGCTGAAATATAAATATCCTCTGAGCTAGGAAGATAGTTGATGGGACGCAAGAATCCAAAGCCTTCTTGCAAAATTTCCAGGACACCTTGCATGAACAGGAATCCACTCTCTGCTGCTTGTGCACGTAAAATGGCAAAAATAAGTTCTCTCTTTTTCAGCGTACCATAATAGGGAATCTGATATTTCTTAGCTAGTTTATATAATTCAGTAAGCTTGAGTACTTCAAGCTCAGCAAGCTGCATGCTCATGTTTCAACCACCAAACTATTAAATTTTCAATTGGATTCTAGCATTGCCTGTTGTCTGGCACTTTATTCCTCGTTCTCGCGCCAAACTTCCGCACCTAGGGAAGATAGATTAAACACTAAATTCTCATAACCGCGATCGATGTACTCCACACCGGACACTTCGGTAACTCCGCCTGTCATGACACTGAGGCCGGCAATAACCAAAGCTGCTCCTGCGCGTAAATCTGTCGCTCTTACTTTCGCTGAACTCAGCTGCGACCCTTCAATGATGGCCGATCGTCCTTCAACTCTTATCTTAGCTCCCATGCGTACAAGCTCTGGAATGTGCTTAAATCGATTGCTATAAACATGATCTGTTAATACGCTAACTCCTTTGGCTTGGCAAAGCAGGCTAGACATTGGAGATTGTAGGTCTGTTGCAAACCCAGGGTAAATTAATGCCTTCACGTCTACGCTTTCATAGATCGGCTGACCAACAATACGAATGGATTCATCCATTTCATAAACGTGGACACCCATTTCTTGCAGCTTTGCTGTCAATGCTTCCAAATGCTTCGGAATCACGTTATCTACCGTTACGTCGCCGCGTGTCGCCGCTGCAGCTATCATGTACGTTCCAGCTTGGATACGGTCAGGGATAATGGAGTGACGGCAGCCATGGAGTTCAGAGACCCCATCAATACGAATCGTATCTGTACCAGCTCCCTTGATTTTCGCACCCATCGAATTTAAAAGTGTTGCCACATCTATAATTTCAGGCTCTTTCGCCGCATTTTCAATTGTAGTCAAACCCTTAGCACGTGAAGCAGCTAACATAATATTAATCGTAGCACCTACACTCGCCATATCTAAATAAATCTTAGCTCCGCGCAATTCCTTCGCACGAATATGAAGCGCACCGTTTTCATTGCTTACCACAGCACCAAGTGCTTCGAAACCTTTGATATGAAGATCAATCGGACGCGGTTCAAAGTTACACCCGCCTGGAAGTCCTATCGTCGCCTCACCAAATCTCCCCAAAAGTGCACCCATTAAATAATACGAAGCGCGCAGCTTCTTCACTTTGCCATTCGGCATGGCAAGAGGCTTCATCTGGCTCGGATCAATGGTCATACGATCCTCGTTCCAATCGATCGTCGCGCCTAAATCCGTCAAAATTTCTGTATATATAGCCACATCGCTTAAATGTGGAAGATTATCCAACGTTACTGGTGTTTCTGCAAGCACTGCAGCAGGAATAAGTGCAATCGCACTATTCTTTGCTCCACTAATTTGAACCGTTCCCCGTAGTGGGCGTCCACCGACGACCATTAATTTCTCCAACATACTTCTCCCCCTAAACCAGGTGCCTTCTCACTAACCACAAACCCATGAACGACAATCAACAAATCCTACGTATTTCCACAATTATTCGACGAATATCCACAAAAAAGGAATTAAATAAATAAGTGCGAGGTAAAACAAACGACTTCGCTCCTCCATAGGGATAAGCACGTTTGTCACAGTTATTTCGAAGCAAAAGAAGGTCGCTTTTACTTGATATCAACAAATAGAAGAAGGAAACGCCCGCAATAACACAGACAGATGGCAACGATTGTCGACCATCCATCTGTGTATTGCTGCATTTCCTATCCTGTCTATACAATTTGGAATTAAGCTTGGTTGCTGCTTCCGAACAATTGAATTTTGGATTTTACTACTTCGATCATAGCGTTACGAGCTGGGGTTAGATATTTACGAGGATCATAAATTTTAGCATCTTTGTTCAGAGCTGCGCGGATGCTTTCTGTGCATGCCACTTGGTTCTCTGTGTTCACGTTGATTTTGCCAACGCCTGCTGCAATAGATTTACGGATCATTTCGTCTGGAACGCCAGATCCACCGTGCAATACAACTGGAACTGGGATCGCTTTGGAAACTGCTTCAATGATATCAAAGTGAATGTTTGGCTCGCCAGCGTACATACCGTGTGCAGTACCTACTGCGATTGCCAAGCAATCAACGCCTGTTTCTTCGTAGAAGCGGATAGCTTCTTCTGGTTTTGCAAGGTTAGCGTGCTCTTCATCAACAGAGATGTCATCCTCAACGCCACCAATTGTTCCAAGCTCACCCTCAACGGATACGCCCATAGCACGAGCTGCTTTAACAACTTCTTTCGTCAAACGAATGTTTTCTTCGAAAGAATAGTGGGAACCATCGAACATAACAGAGCTGAATCCTGCACGGATACATTTCATTGCTACTTCAAACGAACTACCGTGATCTAAATGCAATGCGATCGGAAGACCGGATTTCTTAGCTGCTGCTTCTGCAAGAGCTACAGTAAACTCGATACCCATATATTTCAGTGCGCCTTCGCTAACACCATAAATGAACGGGGAGTTCAGTTCAATTGCTGCGTCCACAATTGCTTGAGCAAACTCAAGATTGTTCATGTTAAATTGACCAACCGCATATTTCCCTGCTTTTGCCTTAGGTAAAAATTCATTCATTGAAACCAATGCCATGTTTCTCTTCCTCCTAGAACCTCTTTAGTAGATGCGCATACCGCTCTCTGTTCATACCTGAGTTATTATAGCACATAACTTTTCAAATGATAACCAAGCCTTCATTTTTCCATAAACAAAAAAAGACCCTATAACTAGGATCCTACAGCAAAACCACTGCTCGACTCATTATTCAATTGCATATTAACGGCTAGACGCAGCTCATCAATATCAAATGGCTTCGTAAAATGCATAATCGCGCCTAAATCTGTCGCTTCTTTGATCATGTCCAGCTCACCATAGGCCGTCATCATGATGACTTTAATCGACACATCGATCTCTTTGACATGCTTCAAGATATCAAGTCCATCCATACCAGGGATCTTCATGTCGAGAAGTATGAGATCAGGCGAAACATTTCTTACAATTTCCAAGGCCAACTTGCCATTGGAGGCTTGATAGGTATCGTACCCTTCGTTACTAAACACTTCCATGAGGAGTACACGAATTCCATTTTGATCATCTACTACCAATACTTTTTTCTTCATCAGCCAAGTCCCCTCCCGAAAACGAATAACAAGTTCCAATCCTATGTGTCAAGGTATTCGCTATTCGTTTTCGTTTTCCTTCCGAGGAGAGCATTTATTTTGAAAACTTTTACAAAAAAGTTGATAAACAGGAGGGAGTGCTCTGGTTCAGCAACGTGAAATTTTAACGAGCAATCAATTGCGCAGCCTTCACAAATTCACGGAAAAGCGGTTGTGGACGGTTCGGACGTGATGTGAATTCCGGATGGAATTGCACAGCCAAGAACCATGGGTGACCTGGAAGTTCAACCATTTCGACCAGACGACCATCTGGTGATGTCCCTGAAATACGCAAGCCAGCGGATTCAATCAATTCGCGGTACTCGTTATTAAATTCATACCGGTGACGATGTCTTTCGTAGACAAGCTCATCGTTGTATGTCGTCGCAGCAAGTGATCCTGGCGTCAATTTACAAGGGTATAGACCCAAACGCATAGTTCCGCCTAGATTCTCGATATCCTTTTGCTCTGGCAATAGGTCGATTACTGGATATGCGGTTGTTGGATTGATCTCGGAACTATTCGCGCCATCCAAGCCACAAACGGAACGAGCGTACTCAATAACAGCAACTTGCATCCCCAAGCAAATACCGAAGAAAGGAATTTCTTTCTCACGTGCGTAACGAATCGCCGCGACTTTACCTTCGATTCCGCGATCCCCAAAACCGCCTGGCACAAGAATACCTTGAACGCCAGAAAGAAGGGAATGTACGTTATGGTCGTAGATATCTTCTGCGTTGACCCAACGAATATCAATTTCGGAATCGTTATCGATACCTGCATGTCCTAACGCTTCAACAATACTTAGATACGCATCATGAAGAGCAACATACTTCCCTACGATGGCGATCTCGGTTTTCTTCGTTAAGGATTTGACTTTGCGAACAAGGCTTTCCCACTCTGTCATATCCGGTTGATTCGTTGAAAGCTTCAAGTGATTCACTACGTAATCATCTAGACCTTGCTCACGAAGCATCATCGGAACTTCATACAGGGTTTCTGCATCTTTACATTCAATGACAGCTGCTGGATCAATGTCACAGAACAAGGCAAGTTTGCGCTTCATATCTTCTGTCAAGGAATGCTCTGTACGGCATACAATCACATGCGGTTGAATACCTAAGCCGCGTAGTTCTTTAACGCTATGTTGAGTTGGCTTGGTTTTCACTTCACCAGCTGCTTTGATATAAGGAATCAACGTAACGTGAATGTACATCACATTCTCGCGGCCGATATCATTTTTCATTTGACGAATCGCTTCAAGGAACGGCAAGCTCTCGATATCCCCTACAGTACCACCGATTTCAGTGATAACCACATCGGACCCGGCTTCACGGCCTGCGCGAATCACACGCTCTTTGATTTCATTGGTAATATGCGGGATGACTTGAACCGTTCCGCCCAAATACTCACCACGACGCTCTTTAGTAATAACTGAAGAATACACTTTACCTGAAGTCACGTTCGAGCTTTTGGACAAGTTAATGTCGATAAAACGCTCATAATGACCTAAATCCAAGTCCGTTTCTGCACCATCATCCGTTACGAAAACTTCGCCGTGCTGGTAAGGACTCATTGTTCCTGGGTCCACGTTAATATAAGGATCGAACTTCTGAATCGTAACTTTCAAACCTCTGTTCTTAAGCAATCTTCCTAAGGAAGCTGCGGTAATTCCTTTGCCAAGGGATGAAACTACGCCTCCCGTAACGAAAATGTATTTTGTCACTATGTACGCCTCCTTAAAGTTATAAGCTTCCGCTTTAGATTTTGCCAGACTACTGGCATCGTTATAAACATGAAAATAAGTGTGAAAAGGTGCTAGAAAACTGGCCTCTTAAGCATAAGCTCTTGGGTGTCGCCAGAACAAAGGTGTAATAGCATTAGCTTCTGCTAAATAAGTGTTTTCATGAACAAATTACAAAAAAAAAGCGCAAAAAAACAAAAAAAAGTGACACCCGTAGTGACGGGGCACTTTTTGAACGCATGCGCGAATTGTTAAGATTCTTTTAAAGCCCATGCAATAGTTTACTCTGAACGTGTAGTGACTGTCAAGACAAGTTATTTGTCGTCTTCGTCATCATCCAAATCGTCTTCATCATCTTCGGAATCTTCATCCAAGTCATCTTCTTCGTCGTCAGCATCGTCACTCTCTTCGATACCCGCTTCACCAAGATCCTCTTCAATTTCTTCGTCTTCGAAGAATTCAGTATCCTCTTCCGCTTCTTCTTCCTCTTCGGTTTCGGTACCAAATGCATCGTACTCGTCTTCTTCTGCGTATGTATCTTCTTCTTCCGCATACACGTCTTCATCCAGATCATCATCTTCGTCATTGATAATTCTAGGACGCTTCGCATTGCCAACCGCATCGTCGGACTTCTCAACTGGGTACCAACGCTTCAAGCCCCATAGGTTCGTACCTACACAAGCAAAACGACCATCGATGTTGATCTCCGTATATAGTTGGGCAATTACATTCATGACATTATCTTCAGAAAGCCCTTTTATTTTAGCAATTTCAGCCATAAGTTCACGATAGTAAAACGGCGTATTCGCCGACTTCAGCAATTCGAACGCCAAATCCACCATGGGCATTTCGCGTGCTTGCTCTGTGGTGATTTTGAGTGTGTATTCGTTGCTCATCTAAGGCACATCCTTTTCGATCATTTCTTGACTACGTTATCTACCATAACCAATATCTTCATTAAGTAAAACCTATTTTTTCTAAAATTGCAACTACCCTAAAATAAACGCCTGAAAACAACCCATAAAAAGGAATACAGGCGAAGGTCCCCCCCCGCCCGCGACTGTACCCATAGGAACCGCCAGTTATTGAGCAGCTGTCGTTTCCACTACCTGAGAAAGAGACACTCCTGCCCGCGCCTCTCTATGTATCCTATGTTGAACCTACGCATCTGACACGGCTTTGCACCCATTTATTTCTATAAGGTGCGGTTAAAAAGTCCGATTTTAAGTACCGAGAAGATTGGAAGAAGCTAGAAAATGAGGAGAGGAGCGTAGTGGAAGCTACGTGAGCACCGGAAGTTCCGGCTGAATTCAATATTCGATGTCGAATACGCATCTTGGACTACTTCGTGATCAAAATTGGACTTTTTGACTACCTCTATAAAGGCGATGACACGGTCAAGTGCGATGACCTGTACATAAGATAGGGGAGATACGAACATACGCTGTAACGGGGGGATGGCACGATGGATACAGCCACCTTTCTTCATCTGCTTCATGAAGATGTAGGTCTTACTAAACAACCAGCAAGAAAGTACCTTATCCATTTCACCTCAAAGACGGATTACTTTGCCTGCAAGTCAGAACTCCTTCGCAAGACGTCTGAACTCCCCAAACTATCCCAAGTTCAACCTTTGGACATTATTCAAGCCTTCTCTTGCATGCTGTGTCCAAATACCAAACTCAGAAGCTTTTCCAGCACGACACGTATCGAAGCGGATGCGAAAGTATTAATAAATAAAATTAAGGGTAAAAAGACGGTACCCAAACGAGCTAGTATTTTATCCAGCTCACGTACGCGCACGATTCCATGGGGGGTTGATCAAATCGGCGCTCCAGAAATCTGGAGTAAATCTGTGGGGCAAAATATTCACGTCGGCGTCATCGATACCGGCATTGACTTCAAGCATCCTGATTTGCGAAACTCCATTTCGCAAGGCATCAATTTATTAAATCGCAGATTGATGCCCCATGATGATAACGGTCATGGTACACATATCGCGGGTACTATCGCGGCAACAGGCCGCAGTTCAGGTATTATAGGAGTAGCACCGCGAGCTATCATTCATCCTGTTAAAGCTTTTGACCAAAATGGAAGCGCCTATGTATCCGATATCATCGCGGGTATTGATTGGTGCGTCCAAAACGACCTCGATATTATTAATATGAGCTTCGGCATGAAGACATACAACCCATCTTTGGAACAAGCGGTACTCAATGCTTATTACAGAGGGAAGGTTATCGTAGCTTCTTCCGGCAATGACGGCAGAAAGAAAACGGTCGATTACCCCGCTCGCTTTTCCCAAGTCGTCTCCGTTGGCGCGACAACACGAACGGGCCGGATTGCTCCCTTCAGCAATCAAGGCGCACAAATCGACATCTATGCACCTGGCGAGCGTGTGTATTCAGCTTGGCTCGGCGGCAAATACAATGAGCTCAGCGGCACTTCTATGGCAACAGCGCATGTAAGCGGCGTTATCGCTTTAATGCTGTCGCTGCGATCCATGTCGCCACAGCAAATCAAGAATGCGCTGCGCCGCTGCGCATTCCCGCTGAACAAGCGTGCCAACGCCAAGTGGCAGCCTGGGCAATTGAACGCCCCGCGAGCGATCCGCGCAGCGGGGCAAGAGTAATGGCGCTGAAGGAACCCCAGCGCCTAAAAGAATAAGCTCCCTCTGACCTATGGTCAAGGGAGCTTATTCTCGTTGAGCGGGGATTACATCCGCTCAGGGGCAGATACGCCAACCACGCGAAGCGTGTTGGCTAGGGTCGTGCGCAGTGCGCCGAGCAACGCGAGGCGCGCTTGGGTTAAGGCTGCGTCATCTGTGATGACGTAGTGGCCTCTATAGTAGCTATGGAACTGGCTTGCCAGTTCGTAGACATAGCGGATCATGCGGTGCGGCGTGTACTGCTCAGCCGCAATGGCGATCTCTTCCGGAAGCTCGCCGATCTTGCGAAGCAAGTCGAACTCGGCTTCCGAAGTGAGCTGGGACAGGTCAACCTGCTCCAGCGGCAGCACTGCGATATTCTGCTCTTCTGCCTGACGGAAGATGCTGCAAATCCGTGCATGGGCGTATTGCACATAGAACACAGGGTTCTCATTGGACTGGGAAACCGCCAAGTCCATGTCGAAGTCGAGATGCGAATCCATGCTCCGCATCGCGAAGAAATAACGAATCGGATCTACGCCGACTTCGTCCATCAAGTCCTCCATCGTAACGGCTTTGCCGGTACGCTTGGACATTTTTACCTTTTCGCCATTCTGGAAAAGGCTCACCATTTGGGCGATCAGCACGACAAGTCGATCTGCTTCAAAGCCTAGGGCTGTCATGGCCGCTTTCATCCGTGGGATGTAACCGTGGTGGTCAGCGCCCCAAATATTAATTAAGCGGTCAAATCCGCGTCCAAATTTGTTACGGTGATAAGCAATATCAGGCGTTAGGTAGGTGAAGGATCCGTCGTTTTTGATCAAAACACGGTTCTTGTCATCCCCCAGCGGTGTCGTGTTCAACCAAGTTGCGCCCTCTTCTTCATAGATATGCCCATTATCGCGAAGCTCCTGAAGCACAGGTGGGATTAAGTTATTGTCATAAATCGACGTTTCGGAGAACCAGTTGTCGAAATGAACACCAAAGCGACCTAAGTCGCGTTTGATTTTGTCGAGTTCTTTTTCAAGTCCGTAAGTACGGAAGTAGGTACGACGCTCTTCGTCCGGCAAGCTAAGCAAACGATCTCCCTCAGCAGCTGCAAGATCCGTTGCGAAGCCCTTAATATCTTCACCAAAATAGCCATCCTCTGGCATTTCCGCATCCTGACCAAGCGCTTGCAAATAGCGTGCCTCGATCGATTTGGCCAAGTTGATTACCTGATTACCCGCATCATTAATGTAGTACTCACGAGAAACATCATAGCCCGCAAGATCCAATACGTTACAAAGCACATCACCAACTGCTGCGCCACGCGCATGACCCAAATGGAGGGAACCTGTCGGATTCGCGCTAACGAACTCTACTTGCACTTTAAGACCTTGACCCACGTTTGATTCACCATAACGGTCACCCAGCTTAGCTACATCGGCGATCACTGGATAGAGGTAGACTTGATTCATTTTAAAATTGATAAAACCCGGGCCTGCAATTTCCGCTTGCGAGATACTCGCTGCATCCTTGTTCAGGTTGGCGATGATTTGCTCAGCAATTTGTCTAGGATTCTGCTTCGCTATGCGCGTCAGCTGCATCGCCACATTCGTCGCGAAGTCACCATGCGTTTTCTCTTTCGGCACTTCGAGAATAATTTCTGGCAGCTGCGCCTCTTCGACGATTCCTGCGGCAATAACTGCTTCTTTGATCGCTTGCTTCACGTTTGCTTTCACTTCGTTAAGAACATCCATTTCGTCTTACTCCTCCTGAATTAACAACTTGATTCGATAGGCCCCCGCATGCGTGCCTGATGCATATAGATCATAGCTCCATCTCGTAATTCCAATCCCATGGATGGCTTCCGAGGATAGCTGATGTGTCTCCATTTCCAATTCCATTCGGAGCTGTGGTGTGTGATAATAGCCCGTCCGCTTCTCTCCGGGAACGAAGGTCTGCTCCGCTTGTACATCGCCTTGACGAAGAATACGGATCTGATTGTCTTCGAGCTTAATGATCGTCACGGTCCGCCCAAGCTCATTCTGCTCTTCTTCGTAGCGGATATAGGTATGATCGCCTTTGCGGTACAGATCACCCCGCGCTTTCTGCACGGTGGTTTCGCTCCCGCTTCGACTCTCAATTCGAATCCGCACCCGCTGCTTATCCGTCATGATTCGATAATCCCCTCTTCTTCTGCTATCTCCGGACATTGGATATCCGAACGTAGACATGTTAGGTAATAGTTTATATGAAAGGATAAGTAAATTCAATGGATAGGGGCTCAGGAGGATGGCTTGAGCTTGTTTCTTGGCGGCAAAGGGGGATGAAAAAGCCCCCACATCCGTTAGGTAACGGAGGTAGAGGCTTCTGTCACATCTAAATTGCTGGAGCTGGTCGCCCGAAAGCGACCCATTCCTCTTTCGACGGGCCATAGGCACCGATCACCGGCAAGCCTGCTTGACGCATCAGGATCGTCAACTGGCCGCGATGGTGAATTTCATGTTTTAAGTAACTATATAAGGTATAGCTGATCGTCCATGATTGTCCAAACATCGGAACAACATCCTGCAGTTTCTCATCCGTCAGTTGCGTCCTAACCGCGCTTAGGATATTCTCTGTTGTTGATCTGAAGGCATCTGCAATTACAGCAGCTTGCGCAGGGGGCTCGCTTACAAGGGGTGCTGACTCGAAGGCTAACCCAGTTCCGTACAACATGCCGCGTTCCGCATGCACGAGATGCCAAGCAATATAACCTAGTGGACGGTAGCCATCCGCTTGTGTTTGTTTGAGGGATTCATCCGTTAATGTATCTAACAGCTGCTGAGTTTTGGCGGACTCCATCTGATATTCGCTGATAAAGCTTTCAATTGTTGTAAACATATATACAACCTCCTAGGAATGGTGGTACAGGTTCGCTTGAGTTTGATACTCGTGATGGTGATCGTGCTAGTGCGATTCATATCCTGTCCTTGTGTTTACAGTATAGCTAGGAGCTGCTGACAGCTGTATGGCAGTGATTGAAATTTGTTTCAATGAAAGAAGAGGCTGATCCTAAAAGTCTAAATTGACTTCTTGGACAGCCCCTCTTCTATTCAAATCCTATTTATCCGCGATTCCGCAGCTTATTTAATCAAATCTTCAACAAATCTAGGCAATACGAACGCTGCTTTGTGCAAGCGTGGTGTGTAGTATTTCGTTGGGAATTCTGGGATTGCTGATTCTTCCACTTGCAGTGGATCGTGCTTTTTGCTGCCCATTGTGAATGTCCACAGACCACTTGGATATGTAGGGATATTCGCACTGTACACACGAACGATAGGGAAGATTTCTTTCACGTCGCGATTAACCGTTTGGATCAGATCCGCTTTGAACCATGGGTTATCGGTTTGAGCAACGAAGATCCCGTCTTCTTTTAGCGCATCGAAGATCCCTTGGTAGAAGCCTTTGGAGAATAGCTCCACAGCTGGACCTACAGGTTCCGTGGAATCAACCATGATAACATCGTACGTATTTTTGTGATCGTGAATGTGCATGTAGCCATCGTTAACGATAACTTCAACGCGTGGGTTGTCCAATTCGCCGGCGATCGTTGGCAGATACTTCTTGGAGTACTCGATAACTTTGCCATCGATATCAACAAGAACTGCTTTTTTCACTTTCGGGTGCTTCATGATCTCACGAATAACGCCGCCATCTCCGCCACCTACAACAAGTACGTACTCTGGGTTCGGGTGAGTAACAAGCGCTGGGTGAGCAACCATTTCATGATAGACGAACTCGTCTTTAACCGTTGTCATAACCATACCATCTAGTGTAAGCATTGTGCCCCACTCTTCGGTTTCGATCATGGATAGATCTTGAAAATCTGTTTGCTCTCTTACGTATGTTTCTGTAACCTTTGCCGTGATCCCGAAGCTATCCGTTTGTTTCTCCGTGTACCATAATTCCATGAATAACCCTTCTTTCGTTTCTATATTTGGATGAATAATTCCTGATATTCGTCATCTCTAACAGTGTTCCACCAGCCCAAAAACTCATACGATTTCGGACGTTAATTTCCAGTCCTTTGACATGCACAAATTGTATTATAGTTCATTACCCCCAAAATGCAATAATTTCCTTCCCTTTTTGCCCATTAAACAAAAAATATTTACAATTCGTTGAATACGGACTGCCATGCTTTTCCATACTGGATAGTAGCGCCTTTGGGCACAGAGAAAGGAGGCATAGCCTATGTCAGAGAATGAGAAACCTCGCCAACAACCATCCGAAACACAACCCGCTAGACAAAAAGATGATATTCCTGCTTCTATGCGGTGGATGCGGCGAATCAAGAAGACATTCTCCTTCTTTTTCACCTGCAGCCTGCTGTTACTCATTGGGGCGGCCGTTTTCCTAGTATATTTGCGCTCTCAAACATTGCCTGTCACCAAAACGATGCAAACCTCCCAAATGTATGATGTCCATGGCGAAGTCATTGACACCTTTTATTCTGGCCAAAATCGGCAGGTCGTTTCCTTAAATGAGATCTCGCCTTACTTAATACATGCCACGCTTGCTGTGGAGGATCAACAATTCTACAAGCATTTTGGTGTCGACGTCAAAGCGGTAGCACGCGCAGCCATTGTGAATGTCCAAGCCATGGCCAAGGTGCAAGGTGCTGGCACAATCACTCAACAGTTAGCTCGGAATTTATACTTAACGCACGATCGTACGTGGACGCGTAAAATCAAAGAAACGGTCTATGCCGTTCAAATGGAAATGCAACTGAGCAAAGACGATATTCTGGCTGACTATTTGAATCAAATCTATTACGGGCACTCCACGTATGGAATTGAGACTGCCTCTGAGCTATTCTTCGGCAAGCATGCCAGTGAGCTAACTTTAGCTGAAAGCGCGATGATTGCTGGGGTCCCGAAAGGACCTCGCTACTATTCCCCTTACTATGATCTGCAAAATGCCATGGACCGGCAAAAGATCGTCCTCCAGACGATGGTAAACAGCGGCTTCATTACGCAAAGCGCAGCTGACGCCGCAGCCAAAGAGAAGCTGACGATTCAACCACTTACCAAAAAGAAGCCTTCTGCAGCGCCCTATTTTAGGGATTATGTACGCAACCTCGCGACGGAGAAGCTTGGCATTACGGAAGAACAATTCGATGAGGGCGGCATCCGTATCTATACCACACTGGATAAGAATGCCCAGCAAATTGCTGAGAATGTCATAACGAAGCAGCTCGATGGCAAACCCGATCTTCAAGCGGCTCTAGTCGCGGTTGACCCACGGACAGGCGAGATCAAAGCTATGGTCGGCGGACGCGACTATACCGAGAATCAATTCAACCGTGCGTTATCGAACACGCGACAGCCGGGATCATCTTTTAAACCTTTTGTCTATATGGTTGCCCTTATGAATGGCTTTACACCCGTCTCCATGGTCAAAAGTGAACCGACGGTGTTTACCTATGATGAAGGGAGACAGCAATACACGCCACGAAACTTTAATGACCAGTATACCAATGGGAATATCGATATGCGTCAGGCGATTTCAAAATCGGACAACATCTATGCTGTGCACACGATTCTCCAGGTAGGGCCGCAGAAAGTTATCGACTTCGCACGCAAACTAGGCATTGCTTCGCCAATGAAGCCGCTGCCTTCCCTTGCGCTTGGTTCCTTCCCCGTGAGTCCATTGGAAATGGCGTCTGCCTTTTCTTCCATTGCAAATCAAGGTTTACACCATGAACCTACGGCTATTCTACGTATTGAGGATGCGAACGGGCGTATCTTGTATGAAGCGACACCTGCGGAGGAGCAAGTCATTCCCCCTGCTGTTGCGTATGTGATGACCAACTTAATGGAGAGTGTGTTCGAAGAGGGCGGTACGGGCAATCGTGTTGCTAGTACAATCAAACGGCCGATTGCAGGCAAAACGGGCACGACCGATACGGATGCTTGGCTCGTCGGCTTCACGCCCGAGCTGTCTACTGCGGTATGGGTGGGCTATGATAAGAGCCGAGATATTTCAACCGTGGAATCACACCTCGCCTCGCCGATCTTTGCGGATTTTACCGAACAGACCTTGGATGCTATTCCGCCGAAGCTGTTCCCCATTCCTGAGGGTGTATCGACGGTTTACATTGATCCTGTGAGCGGCAAATTGTCCAATGAAGACTGCCCGAACGCCAAGGTGGAAGCTTTCCTCGCTGGTACGGAGCCTACGACTTATTGTACAGGCAAGCCTGCAAAGCCAGATGCGGCGGGTGGTCAAAAAGATGGTTCCAAAGGCGCTAACGGCTCTTGGTGGAACGATCTCAAACGTTGGTGGAATGATTAATTTACACCTAAATAAAAACACAAAAAGGCAGTACTAAGCGCGTCTTAGTCCTGCCTTTTTGCTGTCCTAGTATATGAGGGTAACATACACTAGGGTCTAGTATACCCGCTTCGACATTGTGTAACAATGGATGACACATAATGTTCATATTCTCCAGATTGGCTATAGAAAGCTTAGGAGAGCGCGTCCTTGAGGCTCTGATCTGAGCGGTTCCACCAGTCTTCGTTATGCTCAATTAGTCTATTGCGAAGCGCTGCGCGCTCGTTGTCAGACAATCCTTCTAGGATAAATTTGCGTTTCATAGCGCCATCCATTTTGTTCACGTGCTCCGCAAGAATCTTCCATCCGCGGCGAGCTTCCGTATCGATTAACATCTCGCAAGCAGACATTCCCGCGTAGTAGGCACCTTCTTCTGTGCGATCAACTGCTACCCACACGATCCACGCTTTACGGCCATTCGGAACATCCTCTTTGTTCGTGGAGAATTTAATCCCTTTCTCAATCTTACTCTTGGCATGCAGGGTTCCTTCATCCAGATAAGCCTCGTCCCCATCAATAATGATACCGGAGACGTTGCTTAGATCAATGGCTCCTGCACCGAAGCCTTTGTGATTCACTTTTGAACTTACTATATTTAAGGCCAGCTTCTTCTTATCCGCTTCCATAAGGGCACCTTCCACTCTACATAAAGTTAAAATAACGACTTGCTTTCATTGTAGCGAAAGTCATCTCTTAGAACAAGGGGCGGAGTATGACATGGCCCTTTCTAACATTTCTTTCACCTCGCAGAAATATTCCCTAGGTTGTCTACATATACATGCTGTAGATGCTTGTTTAGGCGGGGTGAATCTCATGGATATGAATGCTCTATTCAATAGTCGCAAGGTACAGTGGTTTGCTGTCATGCTCCTTGCTGCCGGCGCAGTGTTAATAACGAACACCTTGCTCCCCTCCACATCAAGAGGGACTGTTCCTGTCGTCTCTAAAGAGGTACCTATTGCGAAGACACCGGACATGCAGCCTGCAGATAATGGCAAACCGTTAGAAACCTCAACACCACTTAGTTATCGTATTGCTGAATATCACATGAACGTTGCGTACACACCAGAAACGAGGCAGCTCCAAGGACAACAAACGCTCACGTGGGAAAATCCAGGCAATGTGCCTGTACAAGAATTGTATTTCCACCTTTATCCGAATGCTTTCGCATCGAAAAAAACGACATTCATGCGCGAATCCGGCGGGAAGCTGCGGGACGATGAAGCGAAGGCAGATAGTGGCGGAAGTATGGAACTGCTCTCCGTGAAATCGGATACGGGTGATGATCTTACTAAGCGGATGGCTTTTGTACAGCCGGATGACGGCAATAAGGACGACCATACGCTGCTCAAAATCCCATTATCTAAACCAGTAGGACCTGGCGAAACAGTCACCGTGAAAACCGAATTCCTCGTTAAGTTACCTGCAGCCTTTGCCAGAATGGGCTACGTTGATGACTTTGTTATGGCTGGTCAATGGTTTCCGAAGGTTGCCGCCTATGAACGCAAGGGTACCAGAGGCCGTACTGAGGCTGGCTGGAATCTCCATCAATATCATGGCAATTCCGAGTTCTATGCGGATTTTGGTATGTATGATGTGAAAATCCAAGTACCCGCCAATTATATTGTGGCTGCTACTGGGCATCCTGTGAAGCCCGCTGTGACGGAAAAAGGAACGAAAACCTATCAATTCTACGCCGAGGATGTCCATGACTTCGCTTGGTCGGCTTCGCCTCATTTCGTCTATGCCGAACAATCATTCTCTGCTCCACAAGTTCCTGGTGTCAAAATTAAACTGTATCTCGATCCCAATCATCAAGATTTAAAGGATCGTTACATGTATGCGGCCAAAAAAGCTCTCTCCCGTTATAGTCAGTGGTACGGAACGTACCCTTACTCTACCCTTTCTATTGTAGTACCGCCTCCAGGTGGAAATGGCGCGGGCGGTATGGAATACCCGACTTTAGTTACGGCTTGGGGCGCTAGTGACAAGGATCCCGACTTAGAACTAGAACGTGTCGTCGTGCATGAAATCGGCCACCAATTTTTCTACGGTCTCGTCGCCAGCAACGAATTCGAAGAAGCCTGGCTGGATGAAGGCTTTACCTCTTATGCAGAGGATAAAGTCATGGAAGCCGAGTATGGCGAGGTGCCTAATCTACCTGTCGAATCCAGCTATATAACCTCTCCTAATGGGTTGCAGAAGGAAGCATGGGCTTACAAAGGCCATGACCAGTATGCTGAAAATGTGTACACGCGTGGCAAGCTAGTACTGAAAGCGATTGAGCAACAGGTCGGCACCAAAATGATGGACCGTATCATGCAAACCTATTTCGCGCGGTGGCAGTTCAAGCACCCTTCTACGAAGGACTTCCAGCAAGTGGTGGAGGATGTCAGCAAAACAAAGTGGGACGATTTCTTCAATCAGTATGTCTATGGTGAGATGATGATGGACTATTCTGTCGAGAGTGTTCACGTCCGGCCTCAGGGCGATAAAGGTGCCGAGACTTACGAAAGCACAGTCCGCATCGTTAAACTTGGCGGCAATTCACCGGAAGTACCCATCCAGTTCCACTTCGCAGATGGGACAACATTAGATAAAACATGGGATGGCAAAGAAGGCAGTATTGAGTTCAAATTAACACATGCCTCTCCTGTCGACTGGGTGCGTATTGATCCGAAATACACACTTATTCTTGAAAATAAGCATATCAATAACTTTTACCAAACCCAATTAGATACAAAGTGGCAAATTCGATGGAATCTCGGCATTATTCAGTTCCTTCAAGCCGTCTTCGGCTCGGTCGCCTGGTAAGGACTTAGCTTACGTCTCATGACAAACGCTGAGGGTATGCTTATGATGCTAGTTTTCTAAAGAAAACGTTAAGGAGGGACCTCGTTGGCCACCTATATCAAATCAGGTTTCAGGGCAACTATGGCACAGCCATTTGCCACAATCATTTTGTTCCTATATCAGATGGGCTGGGGTATTCTCCTGTATAAACTCGTTCAGGGCATACTAGTCCCCCTCATGCATCGTTTCCCTGGCGCCGAGCAGCCAAAACAGGCATTGCAAATCTTCCTAGCTGAAGGCCAGTTTCAGTTAATAAAAACCGATCTTAGCTATTCCTATTTATGGTGGCTAGCTGTCCTCTTGTGTGCTCGCATGCTGATGACGCCACTCCTAAATGGCGGTGTATACTACTCACTTACGCACCCTCATCAGAATGCAGGCTATCGGTTCTTTCGCGGGATGAAAAAACTTATGTTACCGTTTCTGCTCGTGTATCTCGTCCGGATTGCACTTACCCTGTTTCCACTCATCTGGCTGCTACCGAAAGCCTCATATATTCTCGCGCATAGCGGATCCTATGAGCAAGTAATCATCAAACTTCTGCCTTGGATACTCTGTCTCTTTGTCTACGGATTTGTCTTGCAGCTTCTCTTTATGTATGTGCAATTCGCCATCGCGGCTAATCTAGGCATCCTATCTACAGTCATCTCCTTTTTTCGACATTCACTGCCGATTGTCGGACTGGCCATTATTCTGTTAGTAATAACAGGACTTTTAGCAGGGGTAACTGTCACAGCTACCTACATATGGGCTGGACTGCTAGCACTAGTCATTTATCAGCTATATCCCCTATTCCACATTTTCATCCAGATTTGGGGGATTTCTTCTCAATATCAACTGCTTTCTGCCAAAATATCCAATTAATATTCAAAGAAACAGCCAATAGGCAAATATTCCCCCCTCTCTTTGAGAAGGGGGCTTTTTTTTGTCTATTCCTCGAACAATTCCGCTTATTTTTTTGCCTATTATGTAACCATAAAAGAGGAAATTCAAACTTTATGACGAATAAAAAGGACTAGCATCAAAAAACCAAATATTTCATGCCGAATTCCTCAGTTTATGGGGAAACGGGGGAACCACTCCGGGTGAATTGATCTTGCAAGACAGGGATCATAGGGAACCTTCAACCGAACCCTCCAGCTAACCTCGTAGGCACCGGAAGGAGACAAGCAGTTGAAGAAAGTTGTTGGTCTTGTTTTTAGCCTTGTTTTGTTTTTGAGCGTAAGCGTAGGAAGCGTTTTCGCGTCATCCTCTATGGACAACGCAGTCGAAGATCTCGTAGGAACTCCCTACAAATGGGCAGGAACGACAACCAAAGGGTTTGATTGCTCTGGTTTCACATCCTACTTGTTCAATGGTTTCGGCATCGACCTTCCACACAGCTCCAAATCACAAAACAGCGAAGGCTACTGGGTTGACAAAAAGGATCTTCGTAAGGGCGATCTTGTATTTTTCAACACGGATGGCAGCGGCATATCTCATGTAGGCATGTACCTTGGAGATGGTGAATTCGTTCACTCCGCTACAAATCAAGGTGTTGTGAAGAATAAGTTGAGCGAATCCTATTATGCGAAGCGGTATGTATCAGCCAGACGAGTTCTATGGGATGATATCTACAATCAACTAACTGCTGAATCCAAGTAATATTCTCGGCACAGAATGAAGCCCTGCAAGCTTTGCTCGTAAGAGCAGTTTGTAGGGCTTCATTCATTTGAGCGAGAAGATCTGCGTATACTACAATGAATACATAAAGGCCTTCGGCCTCCAGGAAGGATAAGAATACATGGACAGCATAAAAGATCTTACACCCCCACCGTTCCCCGGCATCATTCAATCCATTGATGAGATTCGCGCAGCTATCGGAGAGGCGCATCCAGCAGTCCAAAAGAAAGTGATCAACCAAGTCGACGCGCATGCTAGAGCGTTCATCGCCAAGTCACCCTTATTCTACTTATCTACTTCGCATGCGAATGGACTGTGCGATGTATCACCTCGCGGTGATAGCGCAGGCTTTGTACGCGTTCTAGATGAACATCGCCTTATCTATCCAGAAAGACTGGGAAACCGTCGACTGGACTCGATGCAAAATATGTTAACCAACCCGCAAGTGGGTCTCTTATTCATCATTCCTGGCGTGGACGTGGTGCTTCGCGTCAATGGCCGCGCTTGGCTGACGAAAGATGAGGAGCTATTGTCAACGATGCAGTTAAACGGGAAGTCCCCCATCGCCGCTGTCGGCGTTGAAGTGCAAGAATGCTTCATTCATTGCAGCCGTGCCCTCAAGCTGTCAAAGATTTGGGATTCCTCGACGTGGGTGCCTGAGAAAGAGCATCCAGACAGCATGGAAATGTTCCGCGCCCATCTAGCATTAAACGGAGTTCCGCTAGAAGAGTAGGAACAAAACACCCAACTAGCCATAAAGTGTAACTTGACATCACATGTTACCCATCCTATAATTACGGCATGTCGTTTTCTAGGGTTCCGCGGTGCACGTCGCCGGCTGGTCCAAGAGAAAACACACAGCGGATACGCTGTGGTCACGGAGGGAGAAAAGCCCGGGAGTCTTATCGCGCAAGCGATATTACTTCCGGGCTTTTCTCTGTTTTTTGGTCACACTAAACAACGTGTATCCCCACTTTGAAAGGAGTGTATGTGCATGGCCTGGTTATACTTAGTCATAGCTGGTGTTTTTGAGGTGGTGTGGGCGATTTCATTGAAATTTTCCAATGGATTCACACGACTCGTCCCCTCCATTGTTACGATCCTTGGCATGATAGTTAGCTTCTATTTCTTAGCCGTAGCGACCAAAACGCTTCCGATCGGAACAGCCTATGCCGCTTGGACCGGAATCGGCGCGGTTGGTGCTATTATCATTGGCACGATGTTTCTCGATGAACCCATCAGTTTGCTTCGTATCTTGTTCATGGTTCTGATCTTAGTCGGTGTGCTTGGGTTGAAATTCACGTCAGGGCACTAAAATGTCTATTTGATCGTATAACTTACGTACCACAAGCTGCCACCCACGAAGATGCGCAAATGTTGGGACAATGGACGAAAAATATCATTCAACTCTTCGTAGCTATAATAATTTTTGAGAATGTCATGCTTGGAACCGTCGGCGAGCTCACGCCTTTTGTAAGTATCCTCACTATCCGCATGGGTGATGAGCTCGCCGCCTCTTCCAGGTACATACACATTATCCGCGATAAACACCTGTGCCCCGCTGCCCAACCGTTCATGTAATCCCTGCAAAAAGCTGTCGATGCGATTGCGCGGAATATGCGAGAACCAGAAGTTGGCCAGCCCATAATTAAATTCCCCTCGCACCTCAGAGAGCTTATAAGCATCTCCTTCTATAAAAGTGGCATTCCCCTTGGGCCATGTCTTCGACTCCGCGATGCGCAGCACTTCAGGGCGTATGTCTACGCCAACAAGCTGTGCCGCAGATTCAGCAGCTATGTGTGTCCAATAACCCGTGCCGCAGGCGATTTCCAACACGCGGCGTCCTACTACCTGTTTCTTAATCATATCGGACAGAACGCCCAACTCTTCTTGGTACTCCGCATCCTCGCGGTGATAAATCCGTTCATACTCCTCTGCTCGCGCACCATAATAGGCTTGCATGCTTAGTTTTTCTTGGTCCAAAAGCGTCTGCTTCTCCCTCACCTCATGAAGGATACGATGTCTCGCCGAAAGCAAATCCGCAAAAATCGCGCCGCCTTGCACCGCGTAATTCGCAAGCAGCCCCTGCGTCGCCATAACGATCAACTGTGTCATCGATAGGCCCGTGTCTTCGGCCATCCGCTCAAGATCGGATTTTACTTTCTCAGGCAAATAAACGGAGAGTCGCTTCGTCTTGTCTTGTTTGTCTTCCATGGTTATCCCCCTCCTTTTTGAATATAATAACACATAATATGTGTCATGTTAACATTTATTATGTTGTATTAAAACCACTTCCACTCAAATACGAAAAAAGCCGAGCCCCATCCACAGGATGAAAGCTCGACTCTATTACATCAACTGGCGCTCCTCGCCATAGCGGCGCTTGAGCTGGTTCAAGAAAAATTGCAGCGAAAGGAATAATAACGCAAAGCTTGTGCCCGCGCTGAGAATAATCCACGGGTGCAGTCGAATATAGCGTGCGCCGTAAGCGATTAGCGACAACCATTCACCGGAGGTACTAATCGTAATCTGGAAGCCAGCTTCCTCGTCCCCGATTGTTTCGGTACCACCTAGCACGATATTGAATACGGCAAGCTGCCCCAGAAGGAACAGCACCTGCATGAACTCGCTTAAGAAGATGAACATCATTTCATTCCGCATCGAGGGAAAAATATGCCGAAGCGTCCGATGCCAGAACGAACCGCCCATGAGTCGGGATGCTTCGATAAACATTTTGCCACTATAATACCGTGTCCGATCTGCGATCTGATGAGCCAATGGGAATATACCGATCAGTGTAATTAAGGTAATAAAGGTGATGCTGAACAATAGCTTATTGTGAGGATCCGCCTTAGCCCCGAGATCGAGCCTTAACCCATAATACATCCCCGCTAGCGGCGGGTAGAGGAAAATGAAGGCCGGCACCGCCGCAACTGCCCACTGCAAGGACCGGAGAAGGCCGCGCCCTCGGCCCGTCATCCCGCTCGACAATCCCCATGGCAGCGCCACTGCAAGACGTAGCAGAGTTAATGCAAGCGCCGTACCTAGTGTGTATTTCAGCCCATTTAATAATAAACTGAGCATATCGAAGCCACGATGATCCGTGCCGAGCAGGAAGTTGCTATTGGGCGCATACGGAGGGATGGCGTATCTCGTTTTACCATCCTCTTGATATTGAATCATGTTGATCTTGTCCTCTGGTGATATCCCATGCGGCTTCAACCAGGACCCGAACACCATCACAATCAGGAAAAGCGCCAAGAAAGCGATGGAGATATAAAAAGCAGTAGAAGGACGCTTTCTCATGGTCTAGCCACCTCCTCAGTATGTACCACGAAACGTTTTCGCAGCAGCGCATAGAGAACATGGAAAGCCATCGCAACAATACCAAGCACGACACAGATTGCAGACATAGACGTGATTCCCTGGTAAATCGGTAAAATGATGAAGCCCCCCAAGCCCCCAATGCCACAAATCGCCTCGGCGACAGCCATACTGGCTAGGGCTAATGTCGTTGCTCTAGGCAAGATAGCCAACACATCCTCCATCACATTTCGAAGCACATGGGAGAAGAGTACCTCGCGGCGCGTCAATCCTTTGGCCAAAGCGGTAACGACGTAATCCTGCCCCAGCTCCCGCGCAATGGCAACACGAAGTGTCCCATAAATCGTCACGGAAGGAATCAATGCAATCGTGAGAAACGGAATGAGGAAGGGAGTTCTATCTCCTACCTGAACAATCAGCAGCACATAGTGACCAAGAAGCTTCGTTGCGTAAATAGCCCCTAATTGAATAAGCACGATCAGGAAAAAGTCCGGTAATCCCACTAACAATGCATGCAGGCCATCTAGCAGAACGCCGATACGTCTTGAGATCGAAGCCCACAGCGCAAATAGCATACTAAGTAGAATCGCGAGCAATAAGCCTGGTATGAAATAAGTGCAGGTTTTTAGAAGCATTTTCGGGATGGCCTGCGTGACAGCAACCTCTTTGCGTGTATAGGGATCTCGATATTTACCAAAATCACCATGCAGGAATCCCTTAAGCTGGTCTTTGACGGTGTAGCCATAATAGCGCCACGATATGATCGGCTTCTCCAGCGGAACGACCGAAGATCGTAAAACACCTTTGATCGTCATAGCCGTTCCCTGATACTCCCAGAACTTCCCGTAGGGAACCTCGATTAACCCCGTTTTCTCATTCAAAACCTTACTGCCTGGCAGCATCTCACTGACCTTTTGCATGTTAATGCTGGAATTGACTGCCACCTTGATCTGATCAGGTTGAACGGACAGAAACATCTGCCGAATGTTACTCAGCAAGAAAATTCCGATTAGCGTAATCACACCCAGCAATAGCCATCGTCCTATTACCTTCAATCCGTGCCACCTCATTTATTATTTACCTTAGGTAAAATAGTCATCGTATTGTCATAGTTTATCATGAAGGTTTTGGACAGGACTAGTCTATTCTATTGAAAAATAAAAAAGCCTCCGCCTCCCTAACAATCAGGGAGGCGAAAGCTTCCTAAGAGCTGAACTGCGCCTGATGCAGGCGGCTGTACACCCCGCCTACGGCGATAAGCTCCTCATGCGCGCCTTGCTCGGTGATGCCCTCTTCGGTTACAACGACAATCCGATCCGCGTTCTTGATCGTCGCGAGTCGATGCGCAATGACGAGCGTCGTGCGGCCCTTCGACAGCTCCGCCAAGGACTGCTGGATCGCCGCTTCAGTCTCGGTATCCAGCGCCGATGTCGCCTCATCTAAGATGAGAATCGGCGGATTCTTCAAGAACATGCGCGCGATCGCGAGGCGCTGCTTCTGCCCTCCGGAGAGCTTGACGCCGCGCTCTCCGATCACGGTATCCAGTCCCTTCGGCTGGGACTGAATGTAGTTCTGCAGCTGCGCGCGACGCGCAGCATCCCAGATCTCCTCATCCGTCGCGCCTAGCTTGCCGTACGCAATGTTCTCCCGCATCGTGCCGGAGAACAGGAACACATCCTGCTGCACGATGCCGATTTGGCGGCGCAGCGATTCCAGCTCGATACTCCGAATATCGTGGCCGTCAATGGCGATGCTGCCCTCGCTGACATCGTAGAAGCGCGGCAGCAAGGAGCAGATCGTCGTTTTGCCTGCGCCGGATGGACCGACGAAGGCGACCGTTTCACCTGCTTTTATCGACAGGTTAATGTTGTTCAATACATGATCTTCATCCCCGTACCCGAAAGAGACGCTATCGAACTTGATCTGACCTGCAAGGTGATCCACCTTACGAGCATTCGGATGATTCGCTACCTCTGGCTCGGTGTCGATCACCTCAACATAGCGTTTGAAGCCGGCAATTCCCTTTGGATAGCTTTCAATGACGTTATTGATTTTTTGAATTGGGCCTAAGAATACGTTCGTTAACAGAACAAACGCAATGAACTCCCCATAGGAGATCTGCTTGTCGATAACGAACCACGTGCCACAGATAAGCACGAATACCGTCACGGAACGCATTAAGATGTAGCTTAATGAAATGTTCCACGCCATGATTTTATAAGAAGCCAGCTTCGTCAATCGGAATCGCCCATTGTTCACTTCGAACAATTTCTTCTCATGCGCTTCATTGGCGAAGGCCTGTACCACACGAATACCACCGATGTTGTCTTCCACTCTTGCATTAATATCAGCCAGATCGCCCATCATGCGACGGAACGTTTTTGTCATTTTCTGATTAAAATACACCGCAATCCACAGAAGGAACGGCACAATGACGAATGTTAAAAGCGCAAGCTTCACATTAATTTGCAGCATCAGCACCAGCGCCCCAATGAGTGTCATCACGGCAATGAACAGATCCTCCGGGCCATGATGCGCCACTTCGCCGATCTCTAGCAAATCATTCGACATCCGCGACATGAGCTGCCCCGTTTTGTTATTATCATAGAACCGGAAGCTCAGTTTCTGCAGATGGGTGAACAGCTTTTTCCGCATATCCGTTTCAATGTTAATCCCCAGCATATGTCCCCAATAGGTAACGACAAAGTTCAGCAGTGTATTCAGCGCATAGACGGCCAACAATCCGATGCACGCCCAAATAATCCATGTCCAATTTCCTGCTGGAAGCAATTTATCAATCACCTGGTTGACGGCCAGCGGGAAGCCTAGCTCCAACAACCCAGCCACCACTGCACAAGTAAAATCCAAAATAAATAAGTGCTTATAGGGCCGATAGTACGAAAAAAACCTTTTCAACATGTGTCTACTCCACCTTTCCTTTACATATTATACCTGAAATCCTCTACAAATAGGCAATTGCCAGAAGACATGTATCCACTATTTTCATATGAATAGGTATATCTTATTCTGGCTGTGGAGGCATGGAATCATGTTCAGCAACGCGATGGATACGCGAACTGCCATTCGCCTTTCAGCAATGTGCGGTCAAAGCTATACCCAACTGGAACAAGGAACTGATGCTGTCATCTTACCTGCTGCCTATCGCATCGTTTCTCCGATCACAGCGAATGCTGCTTTTGGCGGGCGTGAGCTATTTGGTTTTATTGCAGAATCCGACAGTCAAATTGTGATTGTATTTCGGGGTACCTCCACCACGTCAGACTGGATCTCGGATGCTATTGCTAGACAGACTGATTTCCCCTATGCCAAAGAGGGCGGTCTGGTGCACCAAGGGTTTCTAGATATTTACGAATCAGCACGGAAGCCTATTCTAGCGTCAATGAGCAAACTATCCCCACACAAACAAGTTTACCTGACAGGGCATAGTCTTGGTGGCTCACTCTCTACGCTATGTGCTGCTGATTTGGCAACGAACACGAAGTTCAAGAATCCTGCTGTGTACACCTTCGGTTCTCCAAGAGTCGGCAATACAACATTCGCCAAGCAATTTAATCTCAAAACAGGGCCACATTATCGCGTATACAATCGCAATGATATGGTACCATTCCTACCGCCTCTCGTGTATAAATCGCCTCGTACGGGTGATCTCTATCACTATATCCATGTAAAAAGAGGCGTTGAGCTCGCCTTTCCAACGGGGTCGTTCGCGGGAAATCATGCAGTTAGTAGCTATTATACAGAGCTCGCTAAGCTTGATCCGAAATATGCGAAGCTGATCTGCACCAAAACACCGGGCTTCTGCCCGAACTGAAAGAGACTATGGGAACTGGCCCATAGTCTCTTTTTTAATGAAACAAGCTTATACGGCATCCTCTTTCACAGCGAAATGCTTCTGTATCAAAGAAATTTGACCTGCATGAATTCCTGTGTGGTACATCAATCTTCCCACTGCTTCTAGCGGTGTCGAAGGCCCCATCGGCGAATCTACGGGCACGGTCCAAGCCTCTTCAGGCAAAGCACGCATCGCTTCAATGAGATGGTTGTTCGAAGCTGTTAGATCATCAACTAATTCCTGCAGGTTCGTATAGGAAGCCTTTGCCTTCGCGCCGCCAGGGCCGCCACTTGTAGATAATTGGATTCCTTCTGGCATTTTCACACCGAAAAACCAGTTCGCAAACATATATTCAACTTCAGCATTGTGACGAAGCATATATCCGATTGAAGCTGAACCCAATTCCAGGGTCAAGTCCGCTTCAGGGAGCTTTTGCACTGTTTTATGAAACCGACCTTGAATCGCATTCCAAATCGGCAATACCGTTTCAAAACTCATAGTAAACGCTCCTTTAGGTTTCTATTAGGATGATTTTGCGGGTTGGTGACCATCTCTTGCTACGTGTTCGAATCTTGTCGCTGCCAAGTCGAGGTCAAAGGCTTGACCGAAGCCAGCTACATAGCGTCCCTCTAGTGTTGAGAGTTCAAACAAGGAGAAGTCCAGCGTTTTCAACACGTTAATCATTTGCTTGCCAAAACGCTCACCAAACAAGTCGAAAATATCTTCTTTTTCTTCATTTCCAATATTCACAGCTGTACATACGAACCGAGCACGTTGTCTAGCAAAAAGATTCTCTGTCGAGGTTTCGTCTTCAATTAGCATCACATCAACGGAAGGATTCGTCTCCATATAGCGGAAATGATTTGCGATTCTACTAATAAAGATATACAGCTTACCGTCCTTCTTCACAAACGGAGCATAGGAAATGAACGGCTTACCGTTCTCATCCACCGTGCTCAACATTAACGTTTTCAAACTATCTGCGAATTTCAAGTACTGGAGTTTGCTGATTTCTTGATCCAATTGTTTCATTCGGAAGCACCCCTGCTTTCTTCAAAATATGTACGCGGGGACCCACACCGGGAGCCCCCTGTTGAATATCGGATTCTACATCATAGACCTGTCGGAGCAAGTCGCTCGTTAACACATCTTGCGGTTTGCCGTATTGATAACGTTCCCCGTTCTTCAGCACACAAATGTAATCACTGTACGCGCTCGCATGATTCAAATCGTGCAGAACCATAACCACGGTGAGATTCAGTTCGCGATTTAACTTACGAACCAACTCTAGTACATCCAATTGATGTGCAATGTCCAAATAAGTGGTTGGCTCATCCAGCAGCAATACTTTAGGGCGCTGTGCTAAAGCCATCGCGATCCATGCACGCTGCGCTTCGCCACCGGATAAAGAGTTCACGATGCGATCCTTGTAAGGAAGCAATCCCGTTTGCTCAAGTGCCCAGTGAATAATCTCGTAATCTTCCCCATTAAAACGTTCGAACCACTTCTTGTGGGGCATTCGTCCGTAGCCAACAAGTTCTTCAATTGTCATGTCCGTTGGACTTGTATTCGATTGACACAGCATGCACATGATACGTGATATCTGCTTCGTACTGAGCGATTGCAGCTCTTGCTGCGCAATGCAGACGCGACCGCTATCGCATGGGATAAGACGTGAAACGGCTTTGAGTATCGTTGATTTCCCTGATCCGTTAGGCCCGATGATCGAGACCACTTCCCCCTCTTTGACATCTAAAGAGAAGTCATTCACAATCGTTTTTTCCCCATATCGAATGGTTAAGGATTGTACATCAAGCACGGGCTGCTTCCCCCTTTCGCATCAGATACAGGAAGTAGGGTCCCCCAACCATCGCCATGACAATGCCTGAAGGTATTTCTAATGGAGCAAATACGGTGCGTCCGAGCGTGTCAGCTACTAAGAGTATGAACGCTCCAAGCACCACACTTAAAGGCAGCATAAAACGATAGTTAGAGCCGACTAACATGCGTGAGATGTGTGGAACGACGAGTCCTACAAATCCGACAAGTCCGACTGTGGAGACAGAAACAGCTGCCAGATAGACTGCGACGAATGATAGGGTGAACCGGATACGGGTTAGATTCTGTCCCAAGTTATGCGCAGCCTGTTCTCCTAAACGCAAGATGTTGGCTTGGCGAATACAGAAGAAGGCTATCACCCAGCCCACGACTGAATAGGGTAAAATCGTCTCGACACTCCCCATCCCCTTACCGGAAAGGCTGCCGTTTAGCCATTGTAGTGCAGCAGGCAGCTTATCACTATAGAGAATAGAGAGAAGTCCAATGACACCGCCGAAGACAGCATTAACCGCAACACCAGATAAGATGACTCTGATGGGAGCAAATCCGCTTCTTTTACTCCACGCCCACACATAGACCATCAATGCCGCGAAGGACCCTCCAATAATGGCACCTAACGGGATCAAGTAAGATAGGGATGGAAAAACAAGAATAATGAGCAGTACAGCAACCGCTGCACCACTCGATACACCTGTCAGTCCAGGATCAGCGAGTGGATTAAGCAGCACAGCCTGGAGCAAAGCGCCCGATGCGGCTAGGTTAGCGCCAATAATTAAAGCAAGAAAAACGCGTGGGATACGGATATCCCACAGAATCGTATGATTGGAGCTATCACCGGATCCGAATACGGTTAGTATCGTATCCATAGGTGAAATACGGACGCTGCCAAGGCCGATAGATAGCAACGTGCCTACGAGAAGCAGAACACATGCAATCCCTATATATGTGATGTTTCTTTTCTGCTTCTCGACCACAACGGCATTCCCCCGGCTTTATTTATAGAGAACTTGTGCTAGATCTTTGAAAGCCGCTGGAGCATTAACGATAGAGGCAATACCGAATAGGTTGTAATCTAGCGGTTTGACTTTACCGTTTTTGAATGCGTTCAGTTTCTCCCATGCGCCGTTCTTCTTCAAGTCTTCTTCAAGCTTTTTCGATACTGCCGCTGGATCGCCATGCGCTACCAATAAAATCGCATCCGGATTAGCCGTTACGATGCTTTCCATGTTCAGAGGAACGTACGCTTCTTTCAATTTCAGAACGTCCGACACCACGTTGGAAGCTCCCAGTTGCTTCACCAAGCTGCCTGTGAATGTGTTCTCGTTCATGAACATCAAGGATTCAGCGGATCCGAAGAGAATCAGCACTTTCGGTGCTGTTTTACCTTTACCAAGCTCACGCGCTGCGTTTTCTTCTGTCGTTGTTTTCTCAAGAAGAGCTGTAGCCTTCGCTTCTTGCTTGAACAATCTTCCTAGTACAACTGTAGAAAGCTTAAGCTCATCTAAGGAATCTACAGGAATGTAAGCCGTTGGCAGCTTTGCGGGCTGGAACTTCTTCTCTAGACTATCTTTAAGGGAGGATGGTGAAAGAATGACATCAGGCGTTAGTTTGGCAATTTGCTCTAAATCAGGGGCATGGGAGCTGCCGATTTTCGTTACATTCGCATAAGCTGCTGGCATTTTGCTCGTTGTTGTTGGCACACCAACCGGCATAACACCAAGCTCATTGAGAATTTCGGATATGCCAACGGAGACAGTAATGAGTTTGGATGGGTTTTGCGTTTTGAACTGCGCGAGCAGCTCAGCAGCTTTCGCCTCATCGATGGCAACCTTCGGCGCTGCCGTTGGTGCCGCCGTTGGTGCCACGGTTGGAGCTGGTGTTGCGGCTGCTTTAGCTGCAGCAGTCGCTGCTGGCGTAGCGGCTGGTTCCGTTGAAGTTCCTTGGCCGCAAGCGACTGTCAACGAGAGTAAAAGTACGGCCATACCTATCTTTATAGATGTCTGTTTTATCATTTTTAAATCCCCCTATGTAATTGATAATGATTTTCATTCTTATTATATTGATAATGATAATTGTTTTCAATAAGAATTTTTATGTCGCATTTTCTACTACGATCTTTCGCTAGTTTTCAACATGCAAAAAAACCGCGAAGGTGCGATTTCGCTACCCTTCACGGTCTATTGGGGATTCCTATTCTCCTTATTCAAGCTCTGTAAAAAGGGCCGACGACAAATATCGCTCACCTGTATCAGGGAGGATAACGACGATCGTCTTCCCTTTATTCTCAGGTCGTTTTGCCAGTTGAACGGCGGCATAAGCCGCAGCACCTGACGAAATCCCGACGAGCAGCCCTTCGCTTTTGGCTAACTGGCGAGCCGTCTCCATCGCTGCCTCATTGCTGACAGAGAGGATTTCATCGACAATGTCCCGGTTAAAATTATCCGGCACAAAACCAGCACCGATCCCTTGGATCTGGTGCACACCTCGCGTGCCGCCGGACAGCACAGGGGAGCCCGCAGGCTCCACGGCTACAATTTGAACATCAGAGTGGCGCTGTTTTAGAATCTCTCCTACCCCAGTAATCGTGCCTCCTGAACCGACGCCTGCCACAAATATATCAACCTGCCCGCCCGTATCTCGCCAAATTTCTTCTGCCGTTGTCGCACGATGGATTTCAGGGTTAGCTGGATTGCTGAACTGCTGAGGGATGTAGGCACTTGGCAGCTGAGCAGCTAGTTCCTTGGCTTTACGAATAGCACCTTGCATACCTTCAGCAGCTGGCGTGAGTACAAGTTCTGCGCCTAGGGCTCTTATGATTTTGCGGCGTTCCTCACTGAACGAATCCGGTAATACAATAATCAAGCGGTAGCCTAGTGCAGCCGCTGCAAAAGCGAGACCAATACCCGTATTCCCACTCGTCGGCTCGATAATCACCGTGTCTTGCTTGATCTTCCCTCTGCGTTCTGCATCCTTCAGCATGCCATAACCGATACGATCCTTCACGCTTCCCGCAGGGTTGAAATACTCCAGCTTCGCGATAATTCGCGCTTCAAGTCCTTGTTGTTTATTGAAATTCCAGAGCTCAAGCAGCGGCGTATTCCCGATGAGTTCTGTTAAATTATTATATATGTTAGGCATGTGAGACCTCGCTTTCACGGGTTTTAATTAAACCTATACGTTTAGTTGGATAAATAAAGTATAACACCTGCTGAAAGTTATATTAAATCAATAATCCTGATGAATGAGTGTGGTATTCTCTTATATTCGGTTCGTAGATTTGATATACTACCAATTAGAGACGAGGAACGTCCTTTTGCCCATATGGCGAGAGGGCGTTTTTTTTATTTTAATCAGAATGGGAGGTCGAAGGGCATGGCATTTGATTTAGATCATCAAGCTTTTATGGAGAAGCATACTGCACTTCGTAGCGGTGAAAGAAGAGGACGTCTTCTGCGGGGACATAACTATGCGGAGAAACTTTTTCTTCAGCATGTGTGGTATCCTTTGTTTCAGCATTTTGACCATTTGCATCCTGAGTATGAGATCTACGATTGGAATCGAAAATCGCAGTTTATCGATTTTGCGTATTTGACTCCTTTCGGTCGTTTTGGGATTGAATGTGATGGTTATCAAAGTCATGTGAAGGACATGGACCGAGAGAAATTTAGCTACTCGTTGAATCGAGAAACTTTCTTGACCGGCATGGGTTGGAAAATGATCCATTTCTCCTTTGACGATATTCAGCATCGTCCTGACGTTTGTCGGATGCTACTGCATATGGTGATCGGCCCACGGATGATTCGGCATGAAGCGACGAGCTTGACTACGCTTTTGGAAAAAGAAGTGCTCAGACTGGCCTGGCAATTAAGCGGTCGGGTGAGGCCGAAGGATGTCGTCGAACAGTTCGATGTTGATTTCCGAACCGCACGCAAGCGGCTCCAAGCACTAGTGTACCGAGGATATTTAACACCAATAGTCCGAGGATCGAATATTCGTTATTACGAGCTAAAAGATGTTTCGCTGGAACATTTGTAGGTAAGGGAGTCCGTGTATCTACGCCATATTTCTCAGCCAAGCCAATTTTAGCTATTCAAGCCACCACGACATTCTAGCCAGTTGACTTCTTTCTAGCTCGTACAGCCCCCAGTAACTTCTTCTAGTTTCTTCTAGATTTCTACAAGTCCCAACTAACACACCTACTAACTCCTACTAAAACCTACTTATCCCTACTCCCCTCCCCGCTCCATTGGATTTATACAGTTAAATGCTATATTTGATAGCTAAATTTGTTGTTTCATTGGATTAATACAGTAGTCGGCCCTAAAATCGAGTGATTCTATGCTCTTTTTGAGTATTTGAGTGGATTAATCCATTCAAGGTTGGTTTTTGGAGATCAAAAAAGGGATTCTACTGGATTTATCCAGTGGGGGGTCGCGAAAGCAACTGGAGGAAGGTTTTTTGGGGAGAGAGCAGCGCAGCTGGGGGAAGGGTTTTATGCGGGCTTGCACGAGAAAGCAGCTTAAGTAAGGGATTTGTGTGGCGAGAGAGAGCAGCTAGGGAAAGGGTTCTGTGCGGGCCGCGCGAAAGCTGCCAGGGAAAGGGTTCTGTGCGGGCACGCGAGAGAAAGAAGCTAAGAAAAGGGTGTTGTCGAACTTGCTGAAGAAAGCAGCTAATAGATACTCTAATGTAGGTGGCTAGTTGTAAGTTGGGAAGATCGGCATATTAGGACGACCCTGGCGCGAACATATGGTACACTGATTTGAGATGATAACCATCCTAAATAGAACGCAAGGAGTATCAATAATGAAACTAGTATCTTGGAATGTTAACGGCTTGAGAGCCTGTGTGAATAAGGGGTTTTTGGATTATTTTAAAGAGGTGGATGCGGATCTCTTCTGCTTGCAGGAAACAAAGCTACAAGAGGGGCAGATCGACCTCGATCTAGGAGAGGGCTATAAGCAATATTGGAACTATGCAGAGAAAAAAGGATATTCCGGCACGGCTGTCTTCTCGAAAGTGGAGCCCCTTTCTGTCCGGTACGGTATTGAAGAAGATTCCGAGCCTGAGGGTCGCATCCTGACACTAGAATTCGAGAACTTCTATCTCGTAACGGTGTATACCCCGAATGCGAAGCGCGATTTATCCAGGCTGCCTTACCGGCTAGAGTGGGAAGATCGCTTTCGCGCCTATTTAGCCGGACTTGATGCAGCGAAGCCTGTCTTGGTTTGCGGTGATTTGAATGTGGCCCACAATGAAATCGATTTAAAAAATGCCAAAGGGAACCACAACAACTCTGGCTTTACCCCCGAAGAGCGTGGCAAAATGACGGATTTATTAGCAGCAGGCTTCCTCGATACATTCCGGCACTTGTATCCAGAGAGAACAGATGTGTACTCATGGTGGTCCAATATGCCTGGCGTTCGTGCTCGGAATGTGGGCTGGCGGATTGACTATTTCCTCGCATCTGCTCGATTAGCACCTCAGATTACTGAGGCATCTATTGCCTGTGATATTCTAGGGAGCGATCATTGTCCTGTGGTTTTGGAGTTGGATTTAGCCTAGAGCGTTGGCTGATCTAATCCCCGACTTCAGGAGGAGCACATGTTCCGACCTAGGTCGCTTCTGGAAATAAATTCCTAAGTGGTAAGATCGAATTAACAAGAATTCGATGCGCTGTGAGGGATGCAAAGTGAAGAGAAACCGAAGAAGAAGACGGAATTGGGTGTTTGGCATTCTAGCCCTTCTAGCCGTTGGGATTGCGGCTTATGCCTTGTTACTGTATGGCAACCCTGACGATATCAAAGATCAAGGCTTCGTTACCGAAAAAGGTACCATGCCTGATCTCTGGTATACCATGCTATGGTTCCACGCGGTTTCTGGTGGTATTGCGCTCGGCATTGGTTGGATGCAATTCATGAAGAGAATTCGACTCCGAACACCGAATGTCCATCGCGCGATTGGCTATGCCTATGCAACGATGATTACAGTAGCAGGTTCGACAGGTCTCTACATGGCTTATTACACTAGCGGTGGCTTGAGTGCTCAGCTTGGCTTCGGAGCCCTATCTCTCATGTGGTTGTACACACTTTACCAAAGTCTAAAGAGCATTATCGCTGATCGCAACTCACGCGCACACGGTCAATGGATGTTACGCAATTACGCGTTGTCCTGCGCAGCGATCTCGCTTCGTATCATGACACCGTTAGCCGCTGTATTCTGGGGCCTTCCGGATACGAATGATACCTTCGGCGTCATTGCTTGGATGTGTTGGCTGCCGAATTTACTCATCGCGGAAATGATCATTCGCGCTGGGATTCGCAAGTATAATAGGAGTAAAGGAGTGATGTTGTTATAAAAGTAAAAATGAGCCACGATACTCTTCCGCTTATAGAAGACACGGCACTTATAACGGCCTGTTTTCAACCGCTCATCCTCGCCTATAAAGAAATTCAAACCCGAGGCCAAGATTTCATCTCTGGGCTATTCCAAGAGCTTACGCCAGGCCAACAAGCCCTGTTTGCTTTCTGGACCTATTATACCCATGCCATCAAATCGCAGGATGATTTCTATTGGTGGAGTGCCTATTTCCTAGCTCAGCCGGCAAAATGGGCGGGAATTCAAAGCGCGCTGCGCTTTTTCGAAGATAGCTCCACGTTGCCTCTTGTCGAGCGCATGGAGTCGCTCCTGAAGCAAAGAAATCACCCGAGGAATATCACGAATTTTGATATTTCCGCAAGTGATCTCGACCATGATCCTGAGCTGATGTCGGAGGTCAGACCGCTGTATGCAGCCTTACTAGAAGCTTCAGAGATCACTCAGCAAGGTATCGCAACCTACATTCGAAGCCATTCTGATGCATTTGTAGCCTTAAGTTGATTCAGGATTAACTGCAAAAAGCGAATGAATATTCCCATCCGGATCAGCAAAAAAGGCTGTTACGTGTCCCCATGACTTTGCTTTTGGCTCCATAATCGCAGTAGCCCCTTTCGAAACATACTCCCGATATAGTGCTCCCACTTCTTCTGGTGAGTCACATTGAAAATTGAACTCGTAGGCTTGCCCTTTGCGTTCTTCCAGAAATGAAGGATGATCATTCGTATTATCCGCCATAAGCGGAGTCGAGCAGATCGCTAAACGGACGCCGTTATTTTCAAATTCAACATACGCCGCTTCTTCCACTACAATTCGAAAGCCAAGCACATCATGATAAAAACGAGCTAGTCGTGCAACATCTGTCGATAACATGGTGATACCTTCTAATTGAATTTTCATATTGCGTGCCCACCGTCCCTCATCTATTTCCTAAAATTGTATCACGCACATATAGATGGGATCAAGTGTTCCTATTCAATAAAAATCCTACTCAGTCAGCAATCCCTTAATAACTGTCCGCATCTGATCTTCCGTTAATGTACCTACTCGGTTGTAGGCAACTCGTCCCTGCTTATCTACAAAAATGGAAACTGGAATGGATCGAAGTTTGTACGCTTGTGTGACCTTTTTATCAGGATCGAGCAGCACACGGAAGGAATAAGGATGTTCTTTCAGATAGTCGCTTACCTTTTCGTGACTTTCTCCGACATCAATAGCCAGCATGACGATATTGTCATCTTTGTAATCGTGATAGACCTTCTCCATGTCAGGCATTTCTTTAATACACCATTTGCACCAAGTCGCCCAGAAGTTGATATACACGTTCTTGCCTTTCAGATCGCTTAAGGTGACCCGCTGCCCATGTAAATCCGTTACGGTAAAATCAATCGCGCTCTCCCGCTCCTGAGCATCGAGTAATAGCGTATTGGGCGCTGTTGCCCCCTCTGCGCTCTCCGTATTTGGAGCCGCTGGCTGCAAGCTGGAAGTTTGCACCACTGCCTCCTCACTAATGCTATAGGAGCTCGTTAAAAACGAAAGGGATTGATTAATCGTTTCCATCCGATTCGAGAAAACAAGAACGCCCATAAAGATCATAATGATGCCGCTGATAACGGAGAAAATGGGCAAGTATTTGGAAACCTTTTTCAACAATCGGGATAAATGTTCAACTAAAAAGGCCGAAAGCACAAAAGGCACCGCCATACCTAGTGAATAGGCCGTGAGCAGAAGGACGCCCTTTTGGATGGTTTCCATGCTGCCAGCGTAGATGAGAATCGTAGAGAGCATCGGACCAATACACGGTGTCCATCCGACTGCGAAGGCCATCCCTACCAGGAACGGACCGGTTTTTTTCACAGATGAGCCGCTGGTTAAGAACCTTTTTTCGGAATACAACCATTTAATCTTAAATATCCCTGTCATATGTAGCCCAAAAAGGATGATAACCACGCCGCCAATCTGCCTGAAAATCGATAAATGGGACGTAAATAATTTGCTGATCGAGCTTACGGAAATACCTAAACCTATAAACACAAGGGAGAATCCCAATATAAAGAATAAGGATTTATAGACAACATGACTCTTCCCTTTATTTGTAACCATATCAGGTATAGAAGAGCCTACAATATAGCTGAAATACACAGGAATGAGCGGAAGAACACATGGGGATATGAATGAAAGCAGCCCCGCTGAAAATGCCAAGATGAAATCCAAATCGCCTCTCCTCCCCTGTTCGTTTTAACCAAAATGGGCAGCCTTGCGGCTACCCATTTCACCTCTTATTTAAGTAAGTTGTATAACACTTGAGCGGCTTCAGCTCTTGTGGATAGGTTTTGCGGGTTAAGCTTAGCGTTATCCCCTGTTAGGATCCCACTCTCAACAAGTGACTTGAACGCCTCTTGTGCGAATCCTGCGATTTGGCCCGCATCCGTGAAACTAGACAATGTCGCTGCCCCATTCCCTTTCGGAAGCTTATTCAATACACCTAACGAGCGATGTAATAGCGTGAACAGCTCCTCACGAGAGATGCTTTGATTCGGCGCGAATTGGTTGTCGCCAACACCACCTGCGATGTTCAGACGTTTAGCAGCTGCCAAATATGGCGTGTAATACGTGTTGCCTGCATCCGCGAAATTGTCTTTCGCGTTCTCTTCCGGCGCTATGCCGTATGCTTTTAATAGAAGCGTAATGAACTGTCCTCTTGTCAGCTTATCATTCGGACTGAAATGAGTCTCGTCCGTGCCGCCAGCAATTTTATTGGCTGCTAAGAAGTTAATCGCTTGATGATGCCACGCTGACTCTGGCACATCTACAAAGGCAGATTTCGTGTACGCGATCACAACATCCGTTGCTGGACTTGGGTTATACCCATATTTGGCTGCATATCTAACTTGATATGTACCGGTGGATAATCCTGTCGTTTCTGTGGCTTTAGCTGCTGTGTATTTGGTTGTTCCCGCAAGTTTATATTCCAACTGCGCAGTTGTGCCTGTAATTTTTCCATCCAGACTCAACGAAGTCGCTGCTGCTGCAGTGCCAAGACCTGTAGGTGCTGTTGATTGTTCCAAATTCAAGTCAATGATCGTGGATGGACTTGGCTTGAAGCCAGCTTTAGCTGCAGTCCTCACGTAATAAGTACCTTGCGTAAGTCCTGTAAGGGATGTACCCGTTACTGGTGCATAAGCTTTGTCTTCTGCACGTTTGTACTCAAGAGCTGTAGACGTACCGCTGATTTGACCATCTTTGCTCGTATCTGACTTCGGAGCTTTTCCTGTCAGTCCTGTTGGAGCCGCTTGATCAGCTGCACCTTGCAGTTCTGAGAAGGCACGATCTAGCGCCTCAATGTAGTTGTTGTAATTGACACCTTTTTTACCATTCAGTTCATAGTCGGGTTGAATATCTTTCCATGTGTACATTAACTCAACATGATCAAGAATTGGGGCCGGTTTGCCTTGTGCATCTTTATGATCCTTATTGTAAATAAAGAAGTAAGGCACTTGCAGCTTGTTAGCTACATGATCAACGCCATTCGCGTCCTTGTAGCTGACGTTATTGCTTGCTTTTGCATATAGAGTTTCAATATTCGTTAAGTAGGTATTAACCAGATCGACGTAACGATCGGAGAATAGAGCACCCGTTGCGCGGATTTGAAGGAAATTGCTGCTATCCGTTCCTACAGGCACATCTGGCGTACCGCCAATGCCTCCGTCCAGCTTCGTATCCCAGTTGTACACTTTGGTTACATTGTATTTCTTCGCATATTCATTGACATACTTCGCAACTGCTCGTGTATTAGGGCACCAAGAGCATCCGAATAGGAAAACGTAGTTCCCTTCGCTTTTCAACACGCCATTAAGCTCGTCATAAGTTACTGGGTCAAGCACGATGTCTTTATCCGCTTCACCAAAAATCGTTTCTCCCGCGAATTCGTTATAGGAGGAGGCAATATAGTTATTGTTATTGGGATCGGCTTGCAAGCCAGCTTGCAGATTAGCTGGAACAGCATCAAATGCCGCGCTAACTTTGGCTTTATACGCCTCCACTTTGGCTTTATCCACAACACCATTGGTTAAAAGTGCGTCGATTCCCTCTACCGAAGCAATGATCGGTGCGTTGGCAGCGCCATTTTTGTTATTTTTGTTGTACACGAACAAGTACGGGGTTTGAATCTTTTGAGCTGTACCTGTCAGGGTTTTGGTAACGAGGTTAGGCGCCTTGCCTGACGTCACATCATTGCTGTACGTGACACTTTCCGAACCCTCGATTTGTGTGCTGAGATTCGTTAAATACTTATTAACCAGATCGACATAACGTCTCGAGATTGGATTGTTGGCGGAGTCTGCGATATCTGTAGCAGGGTTTGCACCATCTAACCGCGTATCAAAGTTATAGACGGACTTGATTCCCTTCGCTTGTGCCACCTCGTTTATGTATCCAACAACAGCTTGTGTATCTTTACTCCAGGCACCACCGAATAGGAATACATAAGTTCCTTCGGAGTCTAGCAAATAATCAAGTTCATGATAGGTTGTTGTTTTAAACACGTTCTTATCGTCAACGAGATTATCATATTTTTGGTTGAAATAACTGGTATAAGTGCTGTTGATTGGTGCTGATGGCGTTGATGATGCTGCGGCACTTGCTTGGTTCGTATGTAAAAAAGGTAAAACTAGCGTAGCAGCCAGAAGCAGCGTTAAGGCTTTATTCGTAGTCGATGATTTCGTCATGGTATTCTCCTCTGTGTTAGTTTCGTTCGTGTATGGCTCCGATTAGCAACCCTCTTCTTCGATGTCGCAGTTCTCTTCATCTTGTGCAGCAGGCGCAGGAGTTGCAGCCGCTTTAGCAGGCGCCGGTGTAGCTGCTGGCTTCACTTGAGCAGGCTGTGGAGTCTCAGCCACTGCAGCTTTTGGCTCTTCTTTCTTCACAGGTTCAGCCGTTGGTTTAGGCTCTTCCGCTTTTGTGACGACTTCTGCTTTTTTCGTTTCAGTCGCTGTGGATACGGCTGCTGTTTTAACTTCAGGTGCTTTCGTATTCACGGCAGTAGTTGCCGCAGTGTTTGTTGTAGGTGCCGTTGTGGCTGCTGGTGTTGCAGCAGCAGCTTGCGTCTGTGTCGTTTCCACAGCTGGTGTTGCGGCTGCTTGCGGCTTAGCTTCAGCAACTGCGGCTACCGCAGCTTGAGACGGAATCTCCACCTTCGGTGTTGCAGAAGGAGCTTGTGTTGTTGTAGTCGCAACAGCCGTCGTTCCATTATTATCTGTGCTCTTCGAAGCGGATACGGTGACCGCATAGATGACAATAAGTACAGCAATCGCTGCGAGTATTGCCAATAATTTAAATTTTGATAGTCCAATGTTAGCCATGTTTGAACATCCCTTTCCTCTTAGGTTTCATGTGTACAGTTGCCCTCGTGCCGACTTGCCTCTTCGCTGCCATCCTCCTTCTGGTTGTTGAGAAGATAAAAAAAAGAGACACAACAAAGAGCGATTACATCTGCTCCCGTTGAATCTCTGGCTGTCCAGTAGATCACATTCGATATTCTGTTGAGATACATACGACATGTGTGAATCTCAATGTAAACATATCTTAAATGGCATTGATAGTTATGTCAATCATTTTTTATTTAATTCCTATCGGTTTTGTTGGAATTAAAGAATTCACCTGTAATTGAGGCTTTCTGTCTCCCTGTCGCCAGACAGAAAGTCAGCATGTCGGTGGTACAAGGCTTACGCTTTCTAATAGGGCAACTCATGCCCCTCCAAGTACGCTTTCAAATTGTCTAATGACATCGCATACCCTTCTTCGGTCGGCTTCGCCTGCTCTTGGGTCTCATACCCCGTCTCGGTGATCGTTACACGTGTGCCATCGCCTTCCGCCGCAGTGAGAAATGTGGTGATCATCTCATAATCCGGCACACTGAACTCCCAACGCAACGCGAAGCGTTGCTGAGGTTCAACTCCCTCGATGATCGCTCGCAAAGTGACAACCTCCGTCCCTTCGTGGTACTCATTCGGTACATGGTGAAAGTAAACCTCAGCTCCCGGCGAAAGCTCGGCAACGTCCCATGGCGAGCCTGGCGAGTACCACTCCGTTAGTTGCTCGCCTTCCGTCACTGCTTGCCATGCACGCTCCAGCGGAGCCTGAATCCAAATGCTTTTAACAACTGTAAACTGTTCCATTCCCACTTTTCCTCCCTATAAATTCTGCTGAGTGATGCCCGTTGCCGGATCAAACGTCAGCATTTTCGTACCGATTTTATCAATAAAGAACCGATCGTGGCTTACTGTTATGACCGCGCCTGGGAAATGAATCAACGCCTGCTCCATGACCTGAATACTCATAAGATCCAGATGATTCGTCGGCTCATCCAAGATGATGACCGCAGCGCCGGAGAGAAGACACTTCGCAAGCGCGACCCGTGCCTTCTGACCACCGGACAAGTTGCCAATAAACTTGCTAAGGTCCATCTCCGAAAATTGCAGCATGGCGAGGAATTTGTTCACCTTTTTCCGCGGTGCATCCAGTCCGAGGCCGTACGTATTCACTGTATGGCTAACGGTATCCTTCGGATTAAGCTCTTCCCACATCCGGTTAAAATACGCATAGCTGACGCCTTTCTCCCAGATTACCTCGCCGGACTCCGGCTTCTCCTGTCCCGTAAGCACCTTAATGAGCGTGGATTTCCCGCTTCCGTTAGGGCCTACGACGACTAGGCGGTCTTCCTTTTGAATATCGAAGCTGACGTTATCAAAGATGGTCCGACCCTCATACGTCTGCCCGATCCCTTTCACCTCGCACAGCTTGTCCGGAAACCGCAGGCGCTCATAAATATCCGTGATCAGCACGTTGACGGGGTGAGGCTCGATCCGTTTCTTGTTATCTGCCAGCTGGCGCGATAAACGGTCCTTGGACATTTTCTTACTGGCACGGCTATCAATAGCCTCCGCTTCCATGAGGAGCAGCTCTTCTTCCCACTCAAATTGGCGGTCGAGCTCCTTTTTGCGCATCTTCTTTTTGCGAATATAATCCGTGTAATTCCCCTCGTACTCTTGAAAACGATAGTTCTCGATCTCGATCACTTGCGTGACCACCTTGTCGATAAATTCCCGATCATGAGAAATCAGCACCATCGCACCTTTGAACCGATATAACCACTGCTCCAACCAAGCAATCCCTTCAATATCCAAGTAATTCGTCGGCTCGTCCAACAGGACAACATCAGGTTGCTCTATGAGCATTTTGGCAAGCGCCGCACGGTTTCTCCAGCCGCCGGACAAATCATCAACAGGTTGATGTCGTGAACGCTCATTAAACCCAAGCTTCGTAAGAACGGTGTTGATCTCAACGGATACGTTCCAACCATCTAGATGCTCCATTCGCTCAAAAAGCTCCGCCTGCCGCGTTAACAGCTTGTCCATCTCCCCGTCATCCGTGACGGTGCCGAGTTTTTCTCCGACTTCCTGCAACTCGCGTTCAATCCGCGCAACCTGCTCAAAGCACATTTCCAACTCTTGCTGCACGGACAAGCTTCCGGTCATTTCAGAGAATTGCGAGAAGTACCCTATTTTAACCTGAGGATCTATCTCAACCTTGCCTGACGTTGGCTCTTCTTTTCCCATGATCAGTCTAAAAACCGTCGATTTCCCGGCACCATTCCGTCCAATCAGTCCGATTCTTTCACCTTGACTCACCTTCCAATAAATATCGCGAAAAATCATCGCGTCCTCATATTTCTTCGTCACGTTCTCCAATCGGATTACACTCATAGCTATCCCCTTTGACCTGCATCATTCATTCTAGGCTGATTATATCACGTTTAGCTTCACGACATTTTTTAATAAATGGTGTATTGTATAATTGACTTAATGTATAGTATAAGTTACATTGTGTATAGATCATTTTACTAATGGTAAAATTAAACATACAGGAGGCGCGGAAGAATGTCTTATCAGGAGAAAAAGCATATCGTCTCATTAATGAGCACGTTATTCATTTTTGGTTTTTATTGTTGGTATGTCTTTCAAAAGGTTCAGGACACGAGCATGGACACGACGGAAACCTTTCACTTTTGGGCCGCAGCCATCTTAATCTTAATTCCAATAACCATTGTTGCCAAAATCATCATTACGATCATTTTTAATATTGTCTATCGTCTTACGACCAAAGAAGTCGAACCCTCCTTCACCGATGAACTTGATAAACTCATTGATTTGAAAGCAACTAGGAATTCGCATTATGTCTTTACGCTTGGATTTCTCCTAGCCATGGTATCGCTGGTGCTAGATATGACACCTACTACGATGTTCATTATTCTTATCTTCTCGGGTTTTTTATCCGAAATGGCCGGTGTATCCACACAGCTCTACCACTATCGGAAAGGAGTTTAAGATGGGCAAAAGTCTGTTCAGCAATCACATACGGAAATTACGATTTAACCATGATGAAATGACACAACAACAACTGGCAGATAAAGTTGGGGTAACAAGGCAAACGATCGTCGCCCTCGAACAGGGGAAATATTCCCCTTCTTTGGAGTTGGCTTTTCGCATTGCGCGTGTCTTTCAATTAACGCTAGAAGATGTTTTCTTTATTGAGGATGAGCAGGTGTGAGAACGATCTTACGATATTGAGCCAGGAGGGATACGAATGAAAGCCATCGTATGTACCAAGTACGGAGCACCCGAGGTTCTTCTGCTGAGACAGGTTGATAAACCAGAACCTAAGGACAATGAAGTGCGGATTCAACTGCACGCGGCCATCGTCACTCCTTCGGATTGTGCTTTTCGCAAGGCTGACCCTTTTATCATCCGATTGATGTATGGTCTGCGCAGGCCCAAACATACGATACTCGGCGTGGAATTCGCTGGTGAAATTGATGCCGTGGGTAAAAGCGTCACCTCCTTCCGACCTGGCGACCGCGTATCTGGCATAAGTCCAACTACTTTCGGTGCCTACGCAGAGTACGTTTGTTTACCTGCAGCTGGCACGCTGGCTAATCTCCCAGTTAATGCGAGCTTTGAAGAGGCTGCAGGCCTCTGTGACGGCGCCTTAACAGCATTGGTATTCCTCCGTGATACAGCACGGCTTCAACAGGGGCAAAAGATCTTGATCAACGGAGCATCCGGAGCCGTAGGGGCTTACGCCGTACAACTAGCGAAGTATTTCGGAGCAGAGGTGACAGGGGTGTGCAGTTCCACGAATGCGGCATTCGTGAAATCGCTGGGGGCTGATCAGGTTATTGACTATACGCAGGAGGATTTTACAAAAAGCGGTCAGTGGTATGATGTTATTTTCGATGCGATAGGCAAACGTTCATTCACACAATGTAAAGACTCGCTATCTGCCAAAGGCGTCTATCTCACTACCGTTCCATCGCTGGGCATCATGCTTCAGATGTTATGGACATCCAAGCTTAGCAGTAAAAAAGCCAAGTTCACAGCCGCGGGTTTACAGCAAAAGAAAGAGAATCTGGCTTTTCTCGGGAAGCTTTTTGAGGCAGGTCACATGAAAGCCGTAATTGATAGACGCTATCCACTCGAAAAGATGGCTGAAGCTCATAGCTATGTGGATACAGGGCGTAAGAAGGGGAATGTAGTGATTACGTTTGGGGCACTTCCCCTCACTCCAAATTAGCAAACAACTGCTGCGTATACTCCTTAATCACCGCGGACACTTCCACATCCTTCTTCGTAATACGCCACAGGTAGTTCGGGTATTTTTTATATGTGCCAATCGGTATCGAGACGACCCCGTTCTTGAATTTCTCTGGCATCGTCGTCACGATGTAATCCGTCGCAATGGTAATCGCGTTCCCGCGGCTAACCATTTGCATGATGGCTTGCGTGTTATTGGTTGTCAGAGCAATTCGATTACCTGAATCTCCGGAAATCAGCTCCGCTGCAATTCTTTCTATATAAGCATCTTTATAAATAACGAACACTTCATTATGTAACTCGGAGCCTGTTATGGCAGTTAAAAATCGCAGAGGGGATTGTTTATTCACGACAATGACGGCTTCCCCGCGAATCACAGGCTCCCACGTGAACGAATCGTTCTGACTCTCGCGCGACAAAGAGACGAACCCCATGTCCGCTTCCCCTTTCATCACCTGATTCATCACCGCTGTATTATCGCCCTCCAAAAGTTGCACATTAATATGCGGATAGATCCCCATAAAAGTAATCGTAGTATCCGTTACTAATGAAACCATGCCAGGAATCGTGGCAATCACAATATTCCCTGTATTGATGGATTTGTATTGGGAGAGTTCATTTCTCATATTCCGCACATTCGTCAGTATGGTACGTGCATATTGCCTGGCTTTAAACCCATCCTGTGTAAGTGCAATGCCTTTTTTGGAACGAGTAAACAACGTAACTTCTAATTCAATTTCTAGCTGGCTAATGGATTGACTTACAGCTGGAACGGTAATCCCATGCTTTTTGGCCGTTTCGGTGAACGAACCTGATTCCGCCGAGTCAATGAAATATTGAAGTTGTATGATATTCAAAATAGCCTCATCCTTAACTTTTTGTTTAGTTAAATAAATTAAACTTAAATATATTTTATCATTCAACAGTGGTATTATACAGTAACCATCTCAACCTTGCCGAAACCACATCGATGAAACTTAGTCTTTCGAATAATTGTTTGGATTAAGGGAACATCATTAACGACGATTATCACGCACAATAAACGACCGCATCGTCTTTCTACGACGATTGTGTTTATTTATTCTATCTTGTAAAGGAGCATTACCATTGAAAAAAAACAACATTTTTCAAGTATTCGCAGGTGAATTTCGCCGATTTATTAAGAACCCCATGATGATCATTACCTTTATCGCTGTTGCATTAGTTCCTATTTTATATAGCGGATTCTTACTGAAGGGCACTTGGGACCCTTACGGCCAATTGGAGAAACTTCCAATCGCTGTGGTCAATATGGATCAGGGCGCTGATTTTGAAGGCGAACCCCGCAATGTGGGCAATGAATTTATCGATGAATTGAAGAAAAACAGTTCATTTGCGTGGGGATTCATGAGTGCAGAGGAAGCCGCACTTGGGATGAGAAATAACCATTATTATGCCACGATTACCGTTCCACCTTCATTTTCAACAGATGCCGCTTCAATAACAAGTTCGACACCGAAGCAGGCTGAGATTATATTCGAATCCAACAGTTATTACAACTTTGTTGCCGGTCAGATTGGGGAAAGCGCGACGAAGGAATTAAAAAACAAGCTTTCTCACACATTGACGGAAGCTTACTCTACAAGCATTCTTTCTGAATTCGAAACGATTTCAAATGGGCTCAGTGAAGCAGGAAAAGGAGCCTCCGATCTCCAGGCAGGGGCTCAAACCTTAAGCGACGGGATTCATCAAGTCAAATCCAACTTGGTCATCCTAGCGGATGGCACCAAACAATTGGACGACAGCGCTGGTTTACTTCAAAAAGGAGCCACTTCCCTTAGCTCAGGCGCATCGGAAGTTAGCAAGGGCGCCGCTACTCTGGCGAGCGGCACCAACCAATTGCAAGACGCAGGCGCTCAGCTGGAGCAAGGTGCTCAGAAAGCAGCAGCAGGCACCTCTTCCTTGGTAACAGGGCTACAAGCTTCCCAAACCGGCGCGGAACAATTGGCCTCTGGGCTTGCCGCTTCTGCCAAAGGCAGCACGCAAGTCGTCGATGGCCTTACATCAGCCGTAAGTGCCAGCAATAAGCTGGAAGATGGCTCCGCACAGGTCGCCACTGGTCTCGAAGCCTTCGTCGCAGCGCATCCTGATTTGGCTTCGAATGCGACAATGACGAAGCTCATCGCAGCCAGCAAAGAAGTCGCAGAAGGCAACAAAAAGTTGCATGATGCGGAGTCGAAGCTTCTCACAGGCAGCCAGTCAGTGGCATCTGGCACAGAAAAGCTCGTCACTGGCGCTGAGAAGCTCCGTGACAGCCAAAAGCAATTAGTTGCTGGAGCAACGCAACTACAAACGGGTGGGCAGCAGCTTGCAGATGGCCTGCACACCTTTAACGCCAACTTGCCGCAGCTAGCTGCTGGCGCCACCAAGTTGCAAAGCGGTGCCGCGCAAGTCAGCACAGGAGCCGGAGATCTGGCAAGCGGCATGACGCAAATGACAGCAGGCATTCATAAAGTGGCAAGTGGCGCCGCGCAGCTGAATGAGGGTGCGACTGCGCTTGACACAGGTGCACCGAAATTGGTGGATGGCAGCGGCCAGCTAGCGTCGAAATTAAACGATGCCGCGGCGCAGACAGCTGCTGTCAAAGCTGATGACAACACGATCAAAATGCTGGCAGAGCCCGTTAAGATTACAGCCAATGACGACCGTAAGGTGTCGATCTATGCCAACGGCATTGCCCCTTATTTCATATCCATGGCGTTATTTGCAGGTTCGCTCGTGTTCACAACGATCTACGCAGCTAGAAGTACGTTCACCCCAGGTGCTCACGGGTTCCGGTTGCTGGTCAGCAAGCTTTTAACCTTTAGTTTGATGAGCATTTTCCAAGCTTTGATTGCAACGACTGTTCTCACTTATGTCTTAGACCTGAAGGTACAGAGCATTCCCTTGTTTTATCTCTTTACCTTTGTCGTTGGCCTAACTTTCATGCTGATCATTCAAATGCTGGTCACATGGCTCGATCAACCCGGCAGATTCGTCGTATTGCTGCTGATGATCCTACAGTTAGCTTCAAGTGCGGGGACTTATCCGCTAGAGCTATTGCCTGATTGGGCACAAGCTCTGCATCCTTGGCTGCCGATGACTTATGCTATTCAAGGTTTCCGGTATGTCATTTCCAGTGGTCAGTATGCGGAAATGTGGCATCAAGTGGGTTACTTGAGTATCTACTTGGTAGCCGCTTTGATACTAACCAGCGTTTATTTTCTCACTCGAAAAAAGCAAGATAGTCACGATGAGGAACAATTGATGCCTGTTACGGTCTGATGAAATTATTAAAGGCTAGAAGCCACCTTCGAGGTGATTTCTAGCCTTTTTTTTCACCGGATATCCTGCTTCATACGAGCCTGTTTCCTAACTAACCTGCTGTTGTTGGCCCGAGGGCCTGCACACAGCTCTTCCACGTACTGATCAAATATCTCTGCGAGTACTTCATACTGGAACCCAGTCTTCGCACGTTTATAGCCAGCTGCTATTAGGCGATCTCTAAGCGGCTGATCCTTGGCCAATTGGAGAACGCTTTCTACAATTTCCGCATGTGAATCTGGATTAACGAGCAGCCCCGTAACCCCGTCAAGCACCGCTTCCAGAGCTCCACCGGACCTTCCAGCTATAACGGGCACTCCTGCCGAGGCTGCTTCCAAGTAGACGATCCCGAAACCTTCAGCATCCCCCTTCTCCAGCTCTCGACACACCATAATAAACTGGTCTGCCACGTTATAATATTCATTCAAACTTTCACTTCCGCTGATACTTCCAATGAAAATAACCGCATCTTCGACGCCATTCACCTGTACAATTTGTTCAAGTCGTGCACGATCTGGGCCATCTCCGATAATGACATATACAGCATTGGGAATCTGCTTCAGGATTTCGGGCATGGCCTCAATGACCCGATCCTGTCCCTTCCTAGTGACAAGCCGACCGACAGATAAAATAACGTACTTATCTTCAAGTCCATGACGTCGGATCAGCTCCGCATTGGCAGCTTTTTGATCAAAAACAGCCTCCACACCAGGATGCACAAGACGGATACGTGACGGATCGACGCCATAATCTTCTACCAGTTTTCTGGTAAATATACTATTCGTCAACACGCCGTCTGCATGAACCAATATGAGCTTCACAATTTGATTTAGGCCGAAAAATCGACGAAACATCAGCATATCCATGCCATGCGTGGAAATGACATAACGGCGTTTGCCAAAAACCCGAAACAACAGACCGATGATACCAATTAGCACATACCCGTAGACCGTAACATCAGGCTCTTCCACCATCATCATTTTTCTCACATGCCGAAAAAGTCGCCCCCAGCTCAGAATGTGTGCACGCTCATTACGCATAAATGCCCCACGCACTGTCCGAAAGGATTGTTGACCATCGAAAGCTTCGCTGCCTGGATACGCTGGAGCGAGAACTGTAATCTCATGTTTTGTATGCTTAGAAAGGTTATAGTAATAACTTTGCATGCCACCAATTCCAGGAGGGAATACACCAGCAACAAGTACGACTTTTTTACGATTCATAGCTTCTCACCTTTCGAACTAGTCTGTTGGCCACTTGAATGACGGCCCAGAATGTAATTTCAGCCATCACATTCCATAACCGTGCTAGGATCGAAATGTTCAGTGCGGCCTCCGCACCTAGCTTATGCGATAAAAAATAAACCAAGAAGCCCTCCCTAACACCAAGCCCGCCAGGAAGTGGACTTAACAATCCGAGCAGCCAAGAAGTGGCGAACGTACCTGCCGCATAGAATACGCTAATTCGGCCAGCTCCGAAGCTGTTTGACAACATCCAGAAGGCGATCCCCATCACGAAATGGCTGCCTAGAAAACAACAAAAATAACTAAAAAATTGCTTGCGAGACAAGATTGCACGCGCGCTGCTACTCGACAGGGTATAGGCGGAATTAGTGAATCGCTGTTGCAGCCTTTGGAGTAACTTCCATCGAGAAACGTGAGCGAATACTCGACCTAACCAAGCTGTGATACTTGAATAATACAAATAGGTTGCGCCCGCAATAGCACCAATGAACATGCAAACAGGAATTGACACAACGTCTAGGCTAAAAGCAAGTAACAGTGCATACGAAAGCGCCGCGGATACCAAGAGAACGTTTTCGTATAGGATGGCTGCAAACTGTGCACCCAATGATACACCCGCCCTAGTGGCGAGTACGATGCGGCCCGCATAGTTCCAAAAGCCGCCTGGTATGTACTTAGCAAATTGCGAGTTAATAAAAATAAGCAGACCTGATAATAAATCTAGTCTTGTTGGACTGTCCGTTCTTGCTCCAACGGCATTGACAATAAGCACCCAAATGCTCGCTTGCAGGATTAAAAACACGGTGAAAAGGACCATAGACACATAAAAACGATAATCTGCATCCATCAGAAACGTTAGTAAGTCCGCGGGCTCTAGCGCTAAGCTTCTCTTGGCAAAATACAAAATGACGGCCACGAGTAAGCCCTTTAGAAGCACTGGCCACCATCTCCGCAGCATCTTGGCTCCACCGTCCCTTCCTATACGTATGGCGGGTCCAATTATTGTACAACAGCATTGTAAAACGTCATGCAGGCAATCATTTTTATTTTGTTAATGTGCTGATCACGCTCTAAATCAAACTAAATATTCCCAATTACAACAAATACCGATATAGTTAACTTAATCTCAATTTCTACATTCCAGAAGGAGTCCAAATGACTACTAAAGAGCAATCCTCAGGCGGCAGCACCATATATCGCCATCAAGCAACAGATCGACCTTTCACATTCGCCCAGGGGAATGAAGCTTCAATCGAACTCATTTCTCAGCATGTGGAGACGTACATCGGACCGATCCAATCCGTATTCCATGAAATCATCTCCGACTTGGTTCATATCGACATCCTTTACGTAGCTCCGACCAAGGAGCGCAATTACATCACATTGGTAACCTCCGGCATGAGCAACTTACCCATGACGGTCCCACAAGGAGCGGAAGCCTTCCGCTATGCCGAACTTATGATCTGTCTTCCTGCAGATTGGCAGCTATCAAACGAAAGCATGCAAAAAGAAGAAAATTATTGGCCGATCCGCAGCTTAAAAACGCTAGCAAGACTTCCACACGAATACAATACGTGGCTGTATACTGCTCACACCATTCCCAATAACAATCCTGCTGAGCCTTATGCAAGCAATACGAAGCTGATGGGCATGATGCTAACGATTCCTTCCATCGTGCAGCAAATTAATGATTTCTTCACATTAACCATCTCGCCAGACAAAGAAGTTCATTTCTTCAGCTTAACTCCACTTTATAGTGAAGAAATGGACTATAAACTTAATCATGGTGCCGAAGCATTATACAAAAAGCTAGACAAAGCAGGCGTTACTGAACTTCTTGATCCCCGACGTAAAAATACGTGCAAAAAACGATTCGGATTGTTCTAAGTAGGGCCTTGTCCAAAAGAATATGACCTCAGCCTAGCCAAGGTTCTCGACTTTATGCGAAGTGAAAAACCCACCGAAGGCTTGCACAATCGTGCGGCCAAAAGTGGGTTTTGATAGATGTGGATCAGAAAAATTTGCTAAATATGCCATTCAGCCGAAGGGGTTGTTCCTATGGGGATTTTAGAAAACTTGGGTAAACGCATTTCACATAAGGCTACCGTCATTCAAAAGCAACAAATTGCTGAGCATACGTTTAGAATTTCACTTCAGCTACAGCAGGCCAAAGGCCTTTCCTACACGCCAGGAGAGTTTCTGCGCGTATTGGTAGGTGCTGACCAATCCGTCAAACTAACCGACATGATCCGAACCTATTCCGTCTGGCGTTACGATGCGGCATCACAAGTCATTGAAATAGCGGCTTGCACATTTTCCTCAGGTTCGGGGGCAAGTTGGGCCAAGCGTCTACAGAAGGGTGACACTGTTCATTTCACAGGACCTAAAGGAAATTTCGTGTATGATGAATCCCCTGATTACTATATCCTTATCGGAGACATCTCCTCATTAGCCCATTTGTATGAAATCCATCGCCAAATCCCTCCACACAAAAAGGTATTTAGCCTCATTTATGCCGATCATAAACAAGATTTTTTTACCGATCTAGATGGAACATCGCCCCTCACCTTCTATGACTTGCCTGCAAACCCCGTACAGTCGTTGACTGAACAACTAGAACCAATCCTGAAACAAGCACAAGGTAAGGGCATGCTATATGTGGGAGGCGATGGCCGGGTTTGTATCGAGATGCGTAACTATGTGAAAGTGCATCACCAATGGGAGAATCGTCAAATTAAAGTGAAGCCCTTTTGGATGCCCGGTAAGAAGGGACTTGAATAAAGGCCGTTTAAAGCCTTAGTTCGATTTTCATAGCCTTAACCGATCAATGGAGCAGTTTCGCCAAGCGTTCCCTCTACTTCGTTCCCTTCCTTCCTCCAGTACTCAATGCCTCCGAGCATCTCTTTCACCCTAAACCCGAGACCGGATAGTCGAGCTGCTCCTTTGGTTCCACCGTTGCAAGCAGGTCCCCAGCAATAAACGACGATTGTTTGTTCTTTTGCGAATGAAGCAGTCGTCTCTTCGTTGATCTGGTTGGAAGGAAGGTTAATCGCACCGGGTACGTGACATTCTCCGTATGCTTTGGTGCTGCGAACATCGATGAGCAAAAAATCATTGAAGCCATGTTGCATATCATAACGCACATCTGCAACATCCGTTTCCACGGAAAGCTTATTCATATAATGACGATGAGTAAGCTCCGGTGATGCGGCAGGTATCTCGAGAACGAGTGATTTATTCGTTGGAATGGTCATTTGGGTTGCCTCCAGTGGGTTTGTCGATTTCTTGATGTTAATGTAACACAGGAACCGACACTGGAGTTATCGATAGAAATCGATACTAGACTTCACTCATTTCGATAGTTAGTTAGCACCACCGAGTATCTCTAGAAAACCAAGATAGGCTTTCGATCTCCATTTTTTCTTGGCGATAATCAATTGTGTATAGAACTTACACTCGGGATGAATGAATGGCATTGCGACGATCTGGCCTTTGCGAAGTTCCTCGGCGACAGCAATTCGCGGCAACAATGCGATGCCAAGCCCGTAGGTTACACACTGCTTGATTGCTTCAAGATTGCCGAATTCGTAGGATAAATTGTAGCTCACTTGATTTCCTTTCAACACTTTCAGGAGCATCGCTCGGTACGTACAGCCATCTTCGGTCAGGATGAGGGATTCGTTCGCTAGATCTTCCACATGGACTTCGGTTTGCCCAGCTAATTTATGATCAGGACTTGCAATAATGACTAATGGTTCTTCTCTCAAAATGGCGCTGTCTAGCTCTGGATCTGTAAATGGCGGGTCCAATATAATCCCAATATCCACAGCACCTTCTTTAACCGATTCGATAATGAAAGGCTCGTTCCCCGGATGAATAACAATGTTGACGTCCGGATATTGGCGTCGATACGCCTGAAGATGGGGTGGGAGATAGAAAGCTGCCAACGTCTCAATCGTTCCAATGGAAAGTGTCCCCTTGGATTGCTTAGATACGACTTCCTTGGATTCTTCGTGTAAGCGATAAATTTCGTTAGCGTATTGCAGGAGCGCTTCTCCGGCCATCGTCAACTTCATCGTCCGTCCGAATCGTTCTAAGAGCACAGCGCCGTAAGATTCCTCCAGTTTCTGGATCTGCGCCGTTATACTGGATTGCGCATAGCCCAGCGTTTCCGCGGCTCGCGTAAAACTTCCATACTTCGCCACTTCGCGAAATGTCCTTAAATACGTCATTTCCACAGTGCTCAGCTCCCCCCTTTTTCCATTCTAACTACCCGATAAAGACCGCAGCCTCCGAAGCGACGGAAACAGATACATCCACAGGCCTGCAACAGCAAGTGTCCCTATGCCACCGACGAGCGCAGCCGGAGCTGCGCCGATGAAACCAGCCACGATGCCCGATTCGAACTCTCCCAGCTGATTTGATGTCCCAATGAATAGTGAATTCACGGCGTTAACCCTGCCTCGCATCTCGTCTGGCGTTTGCAGCTGCACAAGGGATGACCTGATCACGACGCTGACTACGTCCGAAGCGCCCACGAGGAATAGAGCGAATAACGATACGATCAGGTTCGTCGAAATAGCGAATAGCATCGTTGCAAGTCCAAAAACAGCGAGTGCCCCAAAGAGCTTAAGTCCGACTGACTTTTGCAGTGGAAAATAGGCCAACACGACCGACATCAATAAGGCACCAATTGCCGGTGAGGTTCGCATAAGCCCCAGTCCCACAGGTCCCGTATGCAAAATATCCTGCGCAAAGATTGGCAATAGAGCTGTCGCTCCGCCTAATAAAACAGCAAATAGATCAAGAGAAATCGTCCCGAGAATGATCGGTTTGCGATAAATAAACGTTAACCCCATGAACACAGAACGCATGGTGACAGGCTCGAATTTACGTTCGATAGGCGTCATACGAATCAAGAACGTTAGGATGCCAGCACCGAGCAAGGCAATTGTCGCTGTGCTGTATACGAAAGTGGGCCCTATCGCGAAAAGCAAGCCGCCGAGCGATGGTCCTATAATTTGCGACGTTTGTCCGACGGACGTGCTCCAGGCAATCGCCTGCTGCATGATGGATTTGGGGACCAACTGCGGCAGCAGCGCAGAGGAAGTAGGACCTTCAAAGGCGCGACAAGCACCGAGAATGGCAGCTGCCACAAGAATTTCCTCTCGTCCGAGCCAGTCATTCAGGTTGCCCAATAGCAGCAGAACGGCAATCAAGGCCTCGATGAACTGACAGATGAAGACAATCCTCCGACGGTCAAAGCGGTCCGCCACCTGCCCTACAACGAAGGTAAGCAGCACCATCGGCACAAACTGAGCTAGCCCGACGAAGCCGAGACTGAACGCATCGTGGGTCAAGTCATACATTTGCCACCCAATCGCGACAGAAAGCATCTGAAAAGAAGAAGAGGAAAACATGCGCGAAATCCAAAAATAATTGAACGATGGATGACTCAACACAGAATCTTTGGAGGTAAAACGCAATGAACTCACGCCCTTATCGTAGAGTAGTTGAGGTTGGGCTGTCCCATCTCCTAATTGTAAACAGGTTAATTATACGACTAATACGAGCCTTATTGAAACGTTTCATGCAAAAAAGTAAATTCAGAAAAAGCGCCCTCTCACCATCCGGTGGGAGAACGCTCTTATCAATACTCGTATGTTAATTTCCGTCGACGATGAAGGGAGGTTCTGATGCATTTATACATATAGAACGCAAGCAGCGTCATCTCAAGTCCCCAAATGATGTAAGTCGAGGTTTCGCTTACTTCAATTTGCAAATAGTTAAAGTCAGCAAATTGCTTTCTCACAAATTGGTCTGCCACCATCTTGGCCACATGGTCCACGATCGGCACAAAATCTTTGCCAAACCCCTGCGCCATCATGTAGTCCTGAACTTCAAGCTTGAGCATATCTACTTCACTCCAGGAGAAAGCATGTACCCACCTCATCGAACCATCCGTTGACGGGCTGAAGCTAACGACAAAATCGTTCTTATTGCCGTTCTTCCATTTATCCTGAAGAGCATAACCGTATTCTTGCGGCAGATCCGTCCCCAAATTCACAAAAATTAAATTGACTTGTTTCCACGACTTGGTCTCCCCCGGATTCTCAGGGTCAGGCACCGCTTTGTTCAACTCGGTATTCCACGCCGCCAATGCTTGCAAGGCTTGCAGGCCATTCGGCACAGCGCCTACAATCCTATCGACATGAAGCAGCTCCGATACATGGCTCGGATACCCTGGCAGATCAGGGTAATCTTTTAGATCAATGTCTTCATGTTTAAAAAGACTGTAAGAACTTCGCACCTTATTCACATACAAATGAACGGAAGCTGAAGGCGTCCCCAGTGGAAAATATTTGGCTAATTCGGCTGTCGTATTGGGGGAGCGATCATTAAACCTAGTTCTCCCGTTCATGGACTCGTCCACTTCAAACCATCCGTTGTCCGAGGTTTTAATCTTGTTTTTCGCCTTGTGGTGCTCGTAGTGCCCCGGATTTTGGGTACAGCTCTTGCGGCCGTTAGCATCCGTGGAACATTCTTTCTTGCCCGGAATCCACTCGTCCCACTCTTCTGTGTGCTCCCAGTTCGTCACGCTCCCCGACCAGACCTCTGTATCGACTGTCCTCACATAAAAGTCACCAGCTACTACACCAGCAAATAGGGTGGCAGCCAATAGCGATATCCCCACATATCTCCACCATTTGCGTCCCGTTACGAGCTCAGTGGCAAATCCAACAATCAAAACGAGAAAAAACGCCGACCAATACGCCATGTGCTTACCTCAGCTTCACTTCGTTATCTTTGCCTGTTTGATACGCATCGCTCGTACGATCCGAAGTAATAATAAACTTCTCTGCATCCATGGTTTCAAAATGGAAAATAGCGTTCATCAGCACATGTTTCCGAATATGCGTGTTATACTCACGAACTTGATCAGCAATTTTCTTTTGATTCCGGTCAAACTCGGTTCGCGCCGAAGAAACTTCATTTTGCAGCTTCGTATACAAAGTGCTGCTCATTTGCGGGTTCTGCTCTTGTATCACTTGGAAAAGAGCTTGTGTATTCGTGTAACGACCTGAAATGAGGTCGGTATATACTTTTTTGATATCATCAGCTTGCATGTCAGTGACTTGCGCCATTTCTTTGAACCGTTTCCACATGTTATCGTAGTTGGACTTATTCGCCACATGTTGTGACTTAATTTGCTCATCCAACGCAATGGCTGTCCCCCGTTGTCCCCACACCACGGCTGCCGTGATAATTGCAATTACCACCAATATGCCAATAAAACCAAGACAACCCACGACCAAAATCCCACTCTTGTTCTTCATACAATACCCCTCTGCCTATTATTCCCAATCCTTTCTATTATTCTAGCATATCGAGACGACAAGATATCTCAAGATTTTACAAAATCTTTGATATCAGGAAATAAAAAATACAGAGCAGCGGTGTTAGTTGGTCCACGCACCACGCTCTGTATGCTTTTCCACTCTTGTGATAACTTTTGTTCAACATTAGTCCGTAGTGACAAACCAATCCGCTTTCTGCGTCGCTAGCAGCTTTCTTTGACCTTGGAATTCGTCATAGATGCTGAGCGTATACTTTTGTAGAAATTTAGTATTATAAATGAGTCCTGGATCTGGACTTGTTATTTTGAAATTGTCTCTCTTACCAAGACGAATCTTAACATCTTCATCCGCCGTTGAATCTCCATTAATGACATCAAAATCTTTAAAATCAAATTTCTTTTCAAATCGCTTAATCCCGCCGCCATCTTCAAACACAAGCAGTAGGTTATGACCTTCGGTATTAATTTCTGTCATTTTCTCTTTGGTTAACTCGTAGTTAAATTTCAACGTAAATGCACCGTCCGAAATGGACGTTCCTATTTTATCAATCGAGATCGTATAAGGGAACAATTCCACATTTTTAAGTGTTGTAGCTACATCGCTCTTCTCATCTGGCAGCAAGTAAGCTACTGGGTTCACATAGCCATCCGCGACAGCTTTCTCACCTTCCGACAACTTACCTTCTGTCACGGCTTCTCCTAGAAGTAAATTCATATTTGTCGTGGCGAATCCCTTGGGAACCGATGCCCATACATTTAACAGCGCTTTGCCCGTAGGGCTAATTTTGTTTTTCACTTCCGCGACGTTTGCTGGGAAAATCGTACCGTCCGATGAACGGAAATTAGCAACCAATTTAGACACATTCGTGAATCGCTTCTCCAAATTAGTCGCTTCCACCATCGCCGAATACATCATATTCGTTTTATCTGCATAGGTCGATACGCTTAGAACTCCGTACTTAGCTTTACGTCCGATATCATTAGATGTATAGAATTGCCCCATCCCAATCAATGGAATAGCCTGGAGCTCAGCCTGTGTCGAGAATTCCAGCACATCAGTCGCTGTCGCACTGCCTGTGTTTGTGCCTGTTCCGGTTCCCGTCGTTTCCCCCTCATTCTCTTGGAGAACTAATTTGATTTGTGAGAACTCATACGTATAAGGTACCTTGCCTGCAACTTGCAGGTTGACACTTGCACCCGCTCCTAACCCAATCACTTTAGCTGTTTGAATAAGCTTTGCATCAATTTTCACTGCGTCATCCAATAAAAAGTAGCCGGATAATTTTGGAATAGGCAGCGAATCATCCCCGTTATTGCTTAGCGTTAAATCAGCTGTAAGTAAGTCTTGATCCTCCCACGGCAATCTGTGCAAACCGTTCAGCTGCGCCGTATACACACCTGATTTATTGGTGAAGGTATATGCTTTACCAACAGATCCACCTTCAGGCTGAGAAACCGTTGGCAGCTGGAAATTCGCGACCGCAACATTTAATTTCAAGTCTGCAATCGTCTCCGCAATCGCTAATTGCCAAGCATCTGCAGCAACAGCAACTGGAATTGAACCAGAGAGCTGAATTTCCTTGGTTTCCTTCGGATTAATTTGCAAATCCTTCAATCCTTTGGCTTCCATCGGATACAAGAGACCTTCTGAAGTGCGGATTGAGAAGAGGTACGCAGGAATGGTTACGGTATGACTTCCAACATTCTCTAAGCTTACATACACCGTAGGCACATGATATTTCTCATTCTTGTTGCTGACAAACTTTGTAATCGACGCCTTCACGTTAGTTCCACCAACCGAAATCACAGAGGCAAGATCAGCAGGTGTTACATCTGTATAATCATCGGGAATCGCTACCTCACCTATAATTCGTTCAAAATCCGTTTGGTTGAAATCCCACTTAATAAATTGCACAACAAGATCTTGTAAGTTGGTACTCGCATCCACCGTTGCATAAAACGTCACATCTGTCGTTGAACCGGGAGCTACCCGGTTCTTATCCTTATCTGCCGGAAGTAATCGTACGGAGAATTGCTTGCCGGATTTACTTTTTAGACGTGTCCAATAATCAATAAATTGCAGTTCATTGCTGCCCTCGTTATGGATCGTAATCGTAAATGTCGCTAACTTCCCGCTAGCATTTTGTTGAAGATGAATCTGTTGTAACTCAAAATAACTGCTTCCCGTTATGTTTACCTTCCCCACATCTAATACAGGCGCGGAGGGGCTGCTATCAGCCCAGACGGGGGTAGTCGCTCCTAGCACAAGCATCGCTGACAAGGCTATAGTTACTAGGCGCTTGTGGTGAATTGGGATGTTCATGATGGATTCTCGCCTCCTTCTATATCCTTCTTATCCTGCTGGAACTGCAATTGCTTGATTCATTATGGGTTGCCCGGGTGCTGTTGGGTTTTCTTTCATTTGCTTGATCATGGCATCGCCATCTGTCTGCCATTTTTTAAGTGCTTCTCGTGCCGCCATTTTCCCCTGTAAGACATCACTAAACAGCTTACGACCAATTTCCTGCACCTGATAAATATTAGGATTATTACGGTAAATTTTCGAATTATCTTCCATCGGAGCTGGTGTCACATTATAAAAAGCTTCCATGTGAAAATCCAGTCCTTCTGTAGGTTTTAAGTATTTCGAGCGTGACACCAACATATTTTGACTACGCGATTTAAGTTTAGCCCACTCATCACCATTAATGAACTTGATGAACTTCCAGGCATCATCGGGATTTTGCGATTTGGCGTTAATGCCCATAATGCCATTCATATAAATAGAGCCGCCAACGCCTTTGGCTTCCGGGTGAGAAGGAATCGTTACAACATCCCAATCAATCGGTGTGTAACCTTTATAATTAGCTGCATTTTTATTGGCGTTCGTGAGTTGTGGAAGTTGACCATAATTGAGAATCGACATGGCCAAGCGACCCGACATAAAAGCATCGTATGCAAAAGGATTATTTTGATCAAACCTCTGATTCATTTGTTTCTGCGGATCAGCTACCGGTGGGAACACATTATCTTTTTGCAACTGTGCCATTTTGGCCCATACTTTCTCCCATTGGTCTGTGTCTACCGTCATTTTCTCGCCAGCATCATCAAACATGCTTAATTGCAGAGGGGCTGTATACATTTGCATGCCGTAGAACAAATCCGCACCTTGGGCTTGGGTTGTAAAAGAGAACCCATTGATTCGCTGATCCCCTTCCCCTTTTGCCAATCGTTTGGAAAGATCAAATGTCTCATCCCATGTCATGCCGTCTTTCGGATAATCGACTCCCGCATCTTGAAACATTTTCTTATTATAAATAAGTGCAGAGGAACTGAATGTCGGAGCAAGTGCGTAAATCTTACCACCGCCTGCATTTTTCATACCTTCCATTACGGCTGGGACAATGCCGGCTGTATCGAATTTATCCTTTGTTATGCGTGAATCCAGCTGTAAAAGCAGATTGCTATCGATAATTTCTGGCAACTGTTCATAACCAAGCATGACCACATCCGGCGGATTATCGCCCTGCATTACTTCTTTTAACTTCTCCATCGGGTCTGGCATCTTCTCACCAGGCTGAAGGCCACCGTTCATAAGCTTTTCATCCATCGTTGAAACGATTTCCAGCTTAATGTTCGGGTTGGCAAATTCAAATATTTCAGTGAATTGCTGTGTGAAATATTCATAATTACCACCATACCCCATATTCGTCGCGATCCTCAGCACACGCTCTTGGTTATCGTCTGCTTTCTCCCCTTTGGTACAAGCAACAGCAAGTGGAGCCATTAAAGCTAAAGTTAAGGTTGTCACTATCATTTTACGTTTCATTTTGATTTTCCTCCGACCCTTTGTGGATGAATTGACGTTTGCTCCTCTTCTGCCGAAAGTGCTCTCGGTGCTTTAATTGTGATGGTCTCGCCATCAAACTCCATTGTAGCTTTCCCTTCAATGTTCAGAGCGGTTAAATACGCTTTGGGAACCTGTAGACGGCCTGCACGATCCAACACGACATATTCTTCATGAGCCTCACCTGAGAGCCCCGTCGAAGTCCCCTCTTCGGCTGAATTCGAAGGATTGCGAGCGATAAACTCTGAACTTGTCATTCCATCTCGAATAGCAACGACGCGCCCTACTTTGCCAGCCATGGACATATCGTGAGTAACTATGACAATCGTGACACCCAGTTCCTTATTCAATCGTTGAAAAATAGAAAGAATCATATCCGCTGTCTTCGTATCAACTGACCCCGTTGGTTCATCCGCAAGCAGCAAACGCGGACGATTGGCTAATGAAATCGCAATAGCCACGCGCTGTTGCTCTCCACCGGAAAGCTCCTGTAGTTTATTATTCAAGCGGTGACCCAGACCGACCCATTCCAGCAATTGCTTTGCGTAAGCAGGGTCGTAGTTCCCGCTCAGCATCATGGGCATTTCCACATTTTCGAGTGCAGTCAAGTAAGAAACGAGATTACGTGCATTATTTTGCCAGATGAAGCCGACTGTATGTCGTTTATAATCAACGAGCTGCTTATCTGTAATCTTTAGCAAATCCCAATCTCCGACTTTCACAGCACCTGCGGAGGGGCGATCAAGACCTCCTAAAATGTTCAGCAACGTAGATTTACCGCTTCCACTGTTGCCGATAATCGCCATTAATTCACCGTCATTAATCTGAATATTAAGTCCTTGCAGCGCGACAACTTCGATCTCGTCGGTTTTGTAAATTTTCACTAAGCCTTCGCAAGTTATCATGCTATTTCTCCTCTCCCAGCTTCACTGCTTGGTGAACACGCAGCCTTCTAATATGTAAGAACAGCAACATGGCCCCAGTTAGCATCATGAAAGCAACTACGATATATAACTGGTAGGTGTCCTTGGAATCGAACACGACTCGGAACGGTGGCACCTGTGTCTTCACATTCTGGGACGTTTGCAGAAAGGGGAGGAAGAAATAACTCGTTAGCTTGCCAATTGCAATACCTAACACGATGGATAGTCCAGCTGTGAACCCTTGCTCCAGCAACAACATACCCGTTAATTGCTTACGGGAGAGCCCCATAGCACGCAGAACACCGAATTGTACAACCCTGCTAGATAAGTTAAAGAACCAATACAGCATGTAACCGATCAAAGACACCACGACAGAAACAAGGAAACCCAAGCTAAGAATACCGAATACACCACCTCTTGCTGGGAGCTTCTTCTGGACGATGAGCTCATTGCGAACATCCTTGATGGCAGCAATTTCAATCCCTTTGTCTTGCAATGCCGTAACAATCGGCGTCACCTTAGCGTCTGGTTTCATTTTGAGCCATACGTCATAAGGTATAATTGGTGCTTGATCATAGATATAGTCTAGATTTGCTATGAAAAATGGCGTTTGATCTGGATATTGAGCCGGCCAATACGGTAATATCCCAACAATTACAAATTCCATAGGCTGTTGGCCGATCGAAATGGATAGCAAATCTCCCGCTTTAAGTGCATATTTGCTAGCGTAGCTGGAAGGAATGATAACCGCTTGCTCATAGCTGCCTAGTAAATTCAAATATTCATTTGGATGAGCTGGGAATAAATCAGGACGGAACCATGCAACTTTAGCGAAATCCGTGTTATCGATCCCCATGACAAGTCCCTGCCCGGTAGATTTACCGGATACAACCACATTCCCTTTGGTTTGCATGACTCTAGCAGCAGCCTGAACGCCTTCTAAATCGCGGAACACTTGAAATGGCGGCTCTACATATCGGATTTTGGAAGGCGTTTCCTCGCCAGGCTTCTGACCACCTTGACCTTGACCTTGACCCTGGCCTTGGTTTTGGCCGCCACCAGTACCAGACCCTCCATTTCCGCCTTGAGCTTCGCCACCATTCCCTCCGGGGTTCGGATTCTGTGGCACATCATCCGAGAAACCTTCCCACACGGTTTGAATCACGACGTCAGTCCCATACTGGTACAAGATTCGCTCCGAAGAGTTCAAATCAATCGTACGTGCAGCGGAAGAATTGTACACGCCAAGACCGAGCGTAAGAATGAGCAGCAGCATTAGCGGGTAATAGGCTTTAGCTGAACGTGACAGCTGTACAAGCGTTAAATAGAGCGGCACAGGCAGGAACTTCCGGCCAAACCAACCGAACAATCGCAGCAACCATGGAAAGATGCGTAGAAAGAAAAGTCCCAACGCGAAGATCGAAAGTGCCGGTACGAAAAACAGCAGCGGATGAACTTGCAGTTGATCAGTTGTCATGCCTGTTTGCACAGATAACACTTGACGTTGGTCAAATAAGTAGAAACCATAACCTACAAGCCCCAACAGAACGATGTCGAGAAACCAACGCTGCCATAGTGGTGAACGGTCTGACCTTGCAAGCTGCTGCTTGTAGTTTACGATTGAAGATCTTGCAAAAAGCACAGCTGGAATGACGCTGGCGAGAATGGCAATAAGAACAGCGAGCCCACCGTAGAGCAGCGCTTCTGGTGTAAGGCTGATCGGCATCGACTTGCGATCCACGAAGGTTAGAAACCCACTGGTGGAACCAATGCTTTTCGCCATGAACCAGCCTATGCAGGGTCCAATCAACAGCGCAATTACGCCTAGCAACAATCCTTCTAGGAAGTAGATGCCCACGATTTGCTTCGTGCTGCCCCCACGGCTTCGCAAGATGGCAATCACACCGCGCTGTCGATCCAGCGATTGTCTGGCATTCATCATAATGTAATAGAAAACCATCGCAATCATCGGCGCCGCTAATGTGAATAAGAGAATCTGCATCTGTAGGCTTTGTGTTTTGAATTCGCTTAGAATCGGCTTAAAGGAGACATCTACCTTCGTATTCTTAAGCTTCTGGAACAAGTTGATATCTAGTCGTTCCAAACGGTTATCAAGCGGCGACAATTGACTTGTTTGAATGTCTCGCAGATCGAAAGCATAATACCAATTCGCAAGTTGCAGTGGAATTTTCTTATCCGTCAACAACGTCTTGATGAATGCATCATCGCTAATAATAAGTGCATTGATTAAACCCTCTAACCCTTGAAACCAATATGCGCTCGTTTCGTCCTTCGGCTTGAAGGAACCCACGATCTTGACCTTAAGCAATTGACTGCCGCTTGCACTTGCAACGGAATAATTGAACACGTCACCTACGTGCAAATCGTTGCGGAACAAGGCTTCTTCCATGACGACAGCTTCGATTTGACCATTTTTCATGTCTCCAGAAGCCATTTGGCCATTGGACCATTCGACTTCGTCCTTTAACCCACTTAGTGACGTTAAAGTCATTTGACGACGTTTACTCGGATCAGCTTTGGTCCCTTCAGCAGGAGTTAGCTGTGCTCCTTTAATTGCATAACTACTTGCATATGTATGTATTGGAAAACCTATATCTGTGGGAACATCCTGTTGAATATACGTCTTGACGCTCTCTAGATCATTCAAATCTGCACGTTCTGTTCCTACTGCTTGATACCGCATGAGCAACGAACCTGCCGGAAGTCCCTCGCTCTTAGCTTCTAAGGATTTGGCTACGACACGCTTCAGAGACCCATTGGCATACATAGGAATGCTGGTGGTGAAAGCAACTGCCAAGACAAGACCAAGCAGGGTGCTGAGCGTTAGCCAGCGGGTATTCCACATTTTCCGAAATAAAAACCGCAGCATCGGCATGGACATTAGCGACCTACTACTTTCTGTCCAGCTGTAAGACCTTTGATAATTTCCACATCCGTTGACGTCTGCTGCCCAATCTCCACGTCCACTTCTTTCTTGTTGCCTTGGGCATCAACCACTTGCACATAATTTCGGCCTGAATAGGAGCGAAGTGCCGCAAGAGGAATTGTCGTAGCATTTTCTTTTCTCTGCGTCACAATCGTCACACTTAGCGGTGTACCGCGGTTCAGCCCTTTGGGAAACTCATTCAACTGCACAACCAAATAATTATCAATCGTATCTTGTTCCCCTTGCTGTCCCTGACCGGGGAATCCACCATTATTAGCGTTGTTTCCAGCTTGAGGGTTCGGTAGCTGCTTTACTTTCCCTTTGTGCGAACCAGCTGAATTAATATCCACCTGAGCTTCCATGCCAATCGCTACTTTCTTCGCATCATCTGCACTAATGCTTGCGGCGACAGTTAGTTCATTGAGATTGGCAATAATGGCTACGGATTCACCTGACTTCACGGTATCCCCTTTCTTAGCCGATACGGTGACAATGGTTCCACTGAACGGTGCGAGCAGCTTCGCCTTACCCACTTGTGATTCAAGCTTCGTCAGTTCCTCACGTTTCAGTTCAAAATCAATCTTCGCCTGCTCGATCTGTTCTGGCGACATCTCGTCAGCCTTGCGAAGTGTTTCGATCATCGTCAGCTCATCCTTGCGTGTTTGAAGCTTTTTACGCTTCAAATCGCTTTCGATATCCGATACGTCGAGTTCGGCAATTGGCTGTCCCTGTTCGACGGAATCGCCATTTTTTACAAGTATGGCACTTATCCGTTTAGCAGACATATCCTCCGAGAAAAATAATTTCTCTTCTTGCAAGGCCATTAATCGCCCGCTCCCTCTCACTTTTGTCTCAAGGGTTTCCGTTTTCACCGTATACTCAGGCTTCTTAGACAGCTTCGGTGGATTAATTGACGGAAGTGCTTCTTCATCTTGTTCCTTAGGCAACAGTGCACATCCTGAAGATAGAAGGAGTGTAGAACTTAATACTAATGCTGCGAGTGGTTTCATCGTCCACTTACGTGACGAATCTTCCGTCCACCATTTCATAAACATGATCGGCATCCTCCAAAATTGTTGGGTCGTGTGTCGTCATACAAATCGTAACTTGCTCTGTCGCGATGATGTTGCGAAAAACCGACATAATTTGCGCGCCCATCTGTGAATCCAGCTCAGCAGTTGGTTCATCGGCCAATATGAGCGATGGCCGATGCGCAATCGCTTTGGCGATCGCGACACGCTGCTGTTCACCACCGGAAAGCTCGTAGGGACGATGATGCATCCTTTTCCCTAGACCGACAAGGTCAAGACAATGATGCACACGCTCTTTCCACTGAGAGCGAGGCGTGCCTGCCATCCGCAGCGCCAACTCAACATTTTCCCAAGCAGATAGCAAGGGCATTAAGGCATAGGATTGAAAGATAAAACCAATCTCCTTACGACGGATCAACGTCCTATCATCATCACTGCTATGGTGAAAGTCATGCTCTTGAAACACAATCTCCCCCTTCGTTGGCAGATCCAGCCCTCCGATTAAATTGAGCAGCGTTGTTTTCCCTGAACCTGATCGCCCTTTGAGCATGACAAGTTGCAGCGGCCTCAGCTCCATCTCAATCCCTTTCAGAACATCGATTTGCCCACCTCCAACTTGAAAAGAGCGATGTACATCGCTTACCCTCAACAAAGGTGTATGGGGCGTAATGTTGCGAGTGAAACTGCTACTAGCTAATGGCTCCTCTTCTAAAGCAATAGCCTCCAAAGTGCCTTTTTTACGAAACCAGCTTGTCATGCGTTTTTTCCTTTCATTTCCATATTGTTCGTATGATAAAGTAGACGATGAATGTTGGAAAAAAGTTTCAATATACTGGGAATTAAAATGGTTGACAATTCCAATTTAGTTAACCAATTGGAATATACCCTTAATTGGAAAATACATCCATACAACTAATTACCTATTTTGTTTCATGCGCACGAAAAAAATGGTTCACCGCCAATTTCTTAGCAGTGAACCATTTTTGTTGTGTGCTATTCCTCTTCACCCTTGGCAATCGGGTTATCTTCCCACGAAATCCAGTCGCTCCAGCTTCCGCTGTAGAGCTTCACATTATCAAAGCCCGCTTCGCTGAGTCCCAGCACGTTCGGGCACGCCGTCACGCCCGAGCCGCAATAGACGATGATTTCATCAGCGTCACGCAGTGCGGCAAAATGCTGTTCCTGCTCCGCAGCTGACAACCAAGCGCCGTTCTCGCCGAGAACGCCTTTCCAGAAGAAGTTGCGCGCGCCTGGGATGTGGCCAGCCACCGCATCGATCGGCTCTTCCAAGCCGAGGTAGCGGCGCTCCTCGCGCGAATCGACGAGTACGGTGCCTGGACGGCCGAGCTTGTCCTTCACTTCGTCCATGCTCGCTAGCATGGACCGGTGCACCTTCGGTGAGAAGGTGCGCGGGAATACCGCAGGCGCTTCAGCAGAAACTGGATACCCAGCAGTTTTCCATGCACTGTACCCTTGATCCAATACATAGACCTCGGAGTGGCCGAGGAATTTCAGCATCCACCACAAGCGCGATGCCATGGCTCCGCCTTGATCGTCATAAGCAACGACGGTCTTCGTGCCGTCAATGCCGAGACTGCCAACGAGGATCGAGAACGCACCTAGATCCGGAAGTGGATGTCGTCCGCCATGCGCCATCAATGCACCGGATAAGTCCTTTTCTAAATCAACGTACACCGCTCCTTCAATATGATCCTGATCATACTGTTCACGGCCTGATTCAGGCTTGCCCAATGCAAAACGACAATCCGCTATTACGATATTTGCATCCCCTAGCTGCCCTAGCAGCCAACTCTGACTAACGATATTCTCCACGGTTCTGCCACCTTCCCCAACCTATAAATTAGTCGCCAAGCCCACTTGTGGGATTAACGGAGTAGGAATACCAATGATTGCGGTCTCCACCCATTTTATCGTAAAATGCTTGCGCGCGTAAGTTATCTTGTGCGGTTACCCACGATAAATTGGCATATCCGTGTCTAGCCGAGTATCCTTTGCAAGCAGCAAAAAGCTTGGCCGCCGCACCATGTCCACGCTCTGCTTCTACAACAAACAAATCGTTCATCACCGCAACTTTGGAGGCACGCAGCGTGCTGAAGGTAAAATATAAGGTCGCAAAGCCAACCAACGCCCCTTCCTCGGTCTCAGCAACAAATTGAATGCCCACTTTCTGTTCGAGAAGTTCATGAATCAAAACGTTCAGCTTCTCGTCATCAGGTTGTCGGTACTCATAAAAATCCACAATATAAGCGAGCATTAAAGTTTTGAGCTGGGGGATATCAGACATTACGGCTTCACGAATGGTCACTTGTGTCATCACGGGTGCCCTCCTTATTCTTTATTAGGTATGGTATAACTAAAATGGGAATCTGATCTTGCGTTATCAAACAATGGATACTTCATCGTTACACATACCTGCCTATAGAAAGGTTGCCCCTACTATGCCTCAACCTATTACCTTAACTTTACCATGGTACGTGGTTCCATTAACGGAAACTGCTTGTCAGGAGCTATGTACATGGCGATATCCGGTTCCTTATGCCATTTACAACTGGCCATCCTGGGAAACCATGCTCGATAACCAATCGGAATTCGCTGATCCACAAATTAGGGACTCACAATATCGGGGAGTCGTGGATATAAACGGCACACTAATGGGATTCGTTCAATTCTTCCCGATCGTTGGCGTCACGCGGCTAGGCCTTGGGCTTCGACCGGATCTTTGCGGTCAAGGCGGGTCTAACAAGCGTGGACTCGGTACGCAATTTGTTCAGCTGCTCGTAGCCGAAGCCCAACGCCGCTCCCCTGAGCAAGAAATCGACCTCGAGGTACTCGTTTGGAACGAGCGAGCGATACGCGCTTACCAGCGCGCTGGCTTCACCATGACAGACAACTACGAGAAATGGACACCAACTGGCCCCGCAGACTTCCACTGCATGGTCTATACCGGTCCAACCATCCTCTTAGCGCGTTAGCTCGGCATACGCCTGATCAAACTTCGCAGCGGTCCGAAAATCGAGCTCGGTCAAACCGCCAGCACGCCACGAGGTCAGGCGCAGCGTAACCATTTTATAATCAATCGCGATCATCGGATGGTGGTTCATGGCTTCAGACAGTTGAGCGACTTCATTCACGAAAGCGATCGCTTGCAGAAAAGTAGTAAACCGATACTTCCGCACGATCCACTTGCTCTCCTCCGCTTCAAGGACCCACGTTCCCAAAGCGGCCAATTGCGCATCAATAGTCACTCGCTCTAACTTCACCCTCACCATCCGCTTCGCTCCCTCACTCGAACTCATACGCAACCGCGCCCATATCGCTCTCTCCCGCATACGTGCGAAGAAGCTCCAAGAACGGCTTCCCGTAGTTCCGGTATTTGACCTCACCGACCCCTTTGATGCGCAACATCGCGGCTTCCGTAGTCGGACAGCTCTCACTCATCTCACGCAGCGTACTATCGGCGAAAATAATATACGGCGGCACCTTCTCACGCGCAGCCATTTCACGACGCAGCAATCGCAGCTGCTCGAACAACGTATTGTCCATCGCAGCAACAGCGCGAACGGGTTGTTTGCGTACCTTTTGATTTACAGACAACTTCCCCTGCAGCACTTCTGCAGCAGGCTGCATCAACCGAACAACCGGATATTGCCCATCGGACAACTGCAAGAAGCCTTCGGAAATCAGCACATTGATCAACTCGGCGATCTCTTTCTCCGGCAGGTTGCTCATAATGCCATGCGTCGGCAAGCGATCAAAGCGATATTCCATGATCTTCTTCGCCTTGGAGCCCTTCAAAACAGAAGCGACCATCGAAATCCCGAAGCGCTCGTTCATGCGCCGGATACAGGAGAAAATCTTTTGTGCTTCGACGGTAATATCGACCGTTTCCCGATCGTCCTTGCAGGAGGAGCAGTTCCCGCAGGTGTCTTGAATATTTTGCTCATCAAAATAATGTAAAATAGCATTCCGCAAACAACGCGGCGAATAGCAGTAGTCGATCATGGTTTGGAGCTTCTTATATTCATTCGCTTTGCGTTCGGGCGAAAGCTGATTCTGCTCAATCAAAAATTTCTGCGTCATAATATCCTGCGCACTGAACAACAAAATACACTCGCTCGGCTCACCGTCACGCCCTGCACGTCCGGCTTCCTGGTAATAGGCTTCCATATTTTTTGGCATATTGTAGTGAATCACGTACCGTACATTGGATTTATCAATACCCATTCCAAAAGCGTTCGTCGCGATCATCACGCGAATATCATCATAGAGAAACGCCTCCTGCATGTAGGAGCGCTCATCATCCGAAAGCCCAGCATGATACTTGCCAGCGGCGAAGCCTTTTTTACGTAACGTTTCGTACAAATCCTCAACATCCTTGCGCGTAGCTGCGTAAATAATGCCAGGTTGATGCGTGTGTTCCTTCACGTAATTCTGTATGTAATCCCGCTTATTCTCACCGCGAAGAATGGTTAATTCCAAATTATCACGCGAGAAACCGTTGATGAAAATCCCTGCCCCATCCAAGTCCAACAGCCTAGCAATGTCCGCTGTCACCTCAGCGGTAGCCGTTGCCGTGAACGCAGCCACAATCGGCCGATTCGGCAGCTGCCGAATGAACGGCGCAATCGAGACGTAGCTCGGTCGGAAATCATGTCCCCACTGCGAGACACAGTGCGCCTCATCAATCGCGACCAGAGGCAGGTTCAACGCCGCCATCCGCGCACGAAACCGTTCTGATTCCAAGCGCTCAGGCGCTATGTAAAGCAACTTATACTTACCCTGCATAGCTCCCTGCATGCGTTGTTCCACTTCTCTAGCTTCCAACGTACTATTAATGAATGTGGCCGAAACTCCGAGCGCACCAAGCGCATCCACCTGATCCTTCATTAAGGAGATGAGAGGGGAAATGACCAACGTCACGCCCTCCATCAACATGGCTGGCACTTGGTAACAGATCGATTTCCCACCGCCTGTTGGCATAATGCCTAAGGTGTCCTTCCCTTCGAGAAGGTTCGAAATAATATTTTTCTGGCCCTCTCGAAACTCGGGATACCCGTATACCTGTTGCAGAACCTTTCTTGCTCCATCCAACATAGCTTCTTTACACCTTTCTATATCACAGTTCTGCCTGTTTTAGACCAGATAGATGACCGAAACTAACTTTTCGCCATCATGTACCTTAAGCACGTGATTCCCTGCATCATGTTTAACTGAACCCGCTCCAACCTGCATGACCGGTGAACTGCCTAGTCCATAGAATATATCGTCAGCCAGCGTACGCAGGCATTCTTCCTGTTCACTCGCATCAAGCTCCTGCCAGTCTTCTGCATTCATCTCCAGCAGCTCGTAGAATCCATTCACCATTTCGATCCCTCGTACAAAATCAGTCACAATGTCCTTATATTCACGCCCAAATTTAATACCCACTCGCGCAGTCTCCCTTCAAGAAGCATTTCTTATAGCTTCACTTTATCATATTCTAGGTGAGAATGCAGGGTTAACCCCTTTCGGCACGGATTAAAAATATCACCTTTGGCATAAACTGTGGAAATGGGCAATTTCGGAAAAAATCTGTTACTATGGAAGAAGGAATGCGCCGCTCGGAGGGTAGGAACGATCACATGTTGAAACTTCAAATTCCCAAAAATCGAATGAACTACCTCATTAAGCAAATCCCCCTTCACTTCGACGCCACCCGTCTGGAGCAAGGCTGGGAGTATTATCATAAAGGCCGCGTGACCGAGGTTGATCTCCAAGGGCTTAGTGTCCTGGCCACTGTCGCAGGCAAACAGATCCACACAGCAGAAGTTCATTTAGAAAATTTCGCAGCGAGTACCTGCACTTGCTCCTTTGAGGGCTTCTGTCAGCATATTGGTGCTGCATTTTTCAGCTTATACGCTACTTATGGCCGACCAGAGCTAGTGCTGCAACAGTTGAAACAACAAATCCATACACGGAAGAAACCAGCTCGCAGCGCTGCAGCCTCAGTTATACAAGAACGCAAGGCGGCTGCACAGGCGAACGTGCCTTTGGAAGAGAGTATGCCTAGTGAATGGCATCGTTTTTTTGAAGGGAAATTCCACGGTTTCTCCATTTCTCATCAGCATTCCATTGAAACCTTTTATGAGTCCGCCCTGGAATCGCTTCCGCCTTTTGCAGCGAACTGGCGCGATACGACGCGTGAGCTCTACATGTTCCACATTGTGCTATTCATGATGCGGAAGATTGAACAATTTTATCAAGAAACGAAAAGCTCCTATCTATCTTACTATCATGAAAATGGGTGCAAAATCGCCGCCAAAAACTGCGAAGATAAACTTGTCGTGTTCGTACAGCAAATTGATGTGAATCGCTCTTTCCTTGCGGAACCGAAAATCTGGCTTTCAACGATGAAGATGGTCGGAGAATCCGCCCTGCAAGGCAAGGATAGCCCTGTAGATTGGCTGTTTGTGTACCGTTTCATCTGGTGGAAGTTAACCGATCAGCTTAGCGCACAAAAAGAGGAAGTAACCCGTCTTGATAACCTTTTGACCAAGAAGGAACTGCTCCCGAAGAAGAAAGATACACTGATTGCGGCTAGGGCTCATTTTGATATTATGCAGGGCCATACGGAGCAAGCTTTCGAACGCCTTGCACAGCTGGCTCATCCGCAGGCCAAGGATTTCTTTCTCTATTTAAATAAATTTGCGAATGATGGACAGTGGGATCAGATGCTGATCTGGCTGCGCCATCTATTCCCTTCGATTGCGAACGCGAATCACGATGACTTCCGGACCTTCTGCCAATATTGGCTGGATACGACCAAGCACTTGGCGAACGACAGCGAATGGGTTCAGGTCATGGAGTCCCTACTGCCTCGTTCTTACTACTATTACACAGCTTATTTATTGCAAACGAAGCGCTACCGGCAGTGGGTGGATTTGCAGCTTGCGAATCGCATTTCGCCCCTAAATCTATATGGGATGGAGCTGAAAGCGATCGAGGAGCATGATTCCGCGCTGCTGCTTCCGCTCTATCATCAAGCAGCCGAACGGGCTGTTCTGGAGAAAAATAGGGCTTCTTACAAGACGGCAGTCCGCCTCCTTAAGAAGCTGCATAGCATTTATAAACACATCGGCCAGGATGACCGCTGGGAGCACTATATCTACCGCTTAGCGGATAAGTTCTCGCGTTTGCGTGCTTTCCAAGAAGAGCTCAAGAAAGGAAAATGGATTCGATGATCGAAACCAGCGCGCTGACCGTTCACGTTAGTTCCTTACCTAACGGGTCATTATTTCTATGGGGTTCCCGTGAAAACGGCGGTATTTGGGATGCTCTTGATTTAAAACATATGCTTTTCGCCTGGCATCGCGCCTCTTTCTTCGGCACCTTCATGGAACCGAGTGAATGGCAAAATCGGGAGGGCATCGAGCTGCAGCCACTGGAGGCTCTCGACTATTTCAGTGAACCGCAGCCGGTTCAGCACTTACAACTAAAGTGGCATGCTTCTAGTGCAGATGTGATTGCACTAGCTCCTGCTATTCGTGAGTCGTTGGCGACAGGCCGCTTCATGCCGGACTACGAGAAATGGAAGTCCGGCGAGATCGGCTGGAAATTGCAGCTGCCGGAAGAGCTGCAATTATTAGAGACGCCAGCGATATCCCGCTGGATTCATGCACTGATCCCGGAGTGGGTCGATGCCGACGGGATCATGAAGGACAATTTACGCAAGCTGGAAGCAGCGTATCCGCTCATGCGCCGCGGCGATGTCAGCGGCGAGGTGTGGCTGGACGAGGAAGACTGGCTCGTCAGCATTGGTTGGCGTCAGGATCGGACGCCGATGCGGACGTGCCTGCAGCTCGTGGAGCCCGACCTGGCGCATGGCGCAGGCTGGCAGCTGCGCGTGCTGCTGCAGGACCGGCTGGCGCCGGAGGTGCTGCGCACCGTGACGACCGTCGGCGAGCCGGTCGCTGGTGAACAGCCACTGCCGGAGGCGTGGCTGCCTGAGCTGGGCCGTGTCGAGCGTGACACGGCGAAGTGGGTGCGCATCCTGCCGTGGCTGGATGCGGGTGAAGGCGTCCTCCGTCAGTCGGTGACGGAGGAGGAGGCTTGGCGCTTCCTCGCAGAGGGAAGCGTCCGACTGGTTGAGGCAGGAACGAGCGTGTTCCTGCCGGCGTGGTGGGATCGCATCCGCAAGATGCGGCCGAAGCTGCGCGCGAAGATCAAGTCTTCCGTCGGTTCTGGACGGGAGACGATGTTCGGGCTAACCCAGCTGATGCAATTCGACTGGAAGCTGGCTGTTGGGGACTTAGAACTGACGGAGGAAGAATTCCGTCAGTTGCTTGAGGAGAAGCGCAAGCTGATCCAGATTCGAGGCAACTGGATTCAACTCGACCCTCGTTTCATGGCGCAGGTCGAGCAGATTATGAAGCAAGTGCACAAGAAGCAGGGACTTTCGTTCCGCGATGTGCTAGAGCTGCATTTTGCTGGTGATGCAGGCGGATTATTACCTGCTGAGGATGATCCGGATGCCGCGCGCTACCTCGACATGGAAGTCGAGTTGAACGAACAGCTGCGCCACATGATCGATCAACTGACGCAAACCTCCGCGATTCCGACGATTGAGCCCCCACCTAGCTTTCATGGCTCATTGCGCCATTATCAAGTGGATGGCATTTCATGGCTGTTGTTCTTACGTAGATTTGGCCTTGGCGGCTGCTTAGCCGATGACATGGGTCTCGGGAAAACGATCCAATGGATCACCTACTTACTCACGGTTATGGAGAATGAGAAGCCAGATACACCGTCTTTGCTCGTTTGTCCAACATCTGTGCTGGGGAACTGGCAGATGGAGCTGAAACGATTTGCGCCTTCGCTGCGCGTCCATCTTCACTACGGACCACAACGGTTAAAAGGGCCCGCTTTCAGCGAGAAAATCGTCGGCAACTATGATTTGGTACTGACCTCCTACACGCTTTCCCATCTGGATGAGAGTGAACTTGGCGCTATTGCTTGGAACTCGATCTGCTTGGATGAAGCTCAAAATATCAAGAATGCTTACACAAAACAAGCTACGGCGATTCGCCGATTAAATGGCTTCCATCGCATTGCCTTAACGGGAACTCCGATCGAGAATCGGTTGACGGAGCTGTGGTCTATCTTCGACTTCGCCAATCCAGGCTATCTCGGTACGGTGCGAGAGTTCACTCATCGCTATGTGAACGCCATTGAGAAAACGCGCGATGAGGCGACGATTGGCAAGGTTCAAAAGTTGATTCGACCGTTCTTACTGCGGCGTGAAAAGAAGGATCCCGCTATTCAGCTGGATCTGCCGGAGAAAAACGAGTCCAAAACGTTCATCTCACTCACAGCGGAGCAAGGCTCGTTGTACGAAAACTACATCCAGGACATGTTCGATCGCCTGGATAAGCTTTCCGCGATGGAGCGGCGTGGGTTGATCCTTGCTGCTTTGACGAAGCTGAAGCAGGTGTGCAACCACCCTGCTTTATTGCTCAAAGAAGGGCTCGGCGCCCCATGGAGCGGACGCTCCAACAAGCTAGAGCGCTTGCTCGAAATGGTGCAGGAGCTGCGCCAGGAGGGCGACAAATGCTTGATCTTCACGCAATTTGTCGAGACCGGCAACCTGCTGCAGCATGTGCTTCAGCAGGAGCTTGGCGAAAAAGTGCTGTTCCTGCACGGCGGAACATCCAAGAATGGGCGCGATGAAATGATCGCGCACTTCCAAAACGCTGATGACCAGTCGGTCGACGAGCAGCGAAATGTGTTTATTCTTTCGCTGAAAGCCGGTGGCATCGGGCTCAACCTGACGGCGGCGAATCATGTGTTCCACTACGATCGCTGGTGGAATCCCGCCGTCGAGAACCAAGCGACGGATCGCGCCTTCCGGATCGGCCAGACGCGTCACGTGCAGGTGCACAAGTTCGTGACGCTCGGCACGTTAGAGGAGCGCATCGACGAGATGATCGAGCGCAAGCTCGGCCTCAGCCAGCAGATCGTCGGCTCTGGCGAGAACTGGATCACGGAGCTGTCGACCGACGAGCTGCGCGATCTGTTCTCGCTCCGCCGCGAGTGGGTCGAGGCGTAGGGTCTCGGCTTCAAACACAAAAGAGGTTATCCCAAGCTTCACCTGGGGTAACCTCTTTTGTGCTCCATGCACCCTATTTGTTGTGTTTATTTTCACACAACTACATTACTCACCTTTTCGCGTCTAACGTGTCTAACACTACATCCATCCCCTGCCCCTCAAATCACCAAATCCAAAAACAAATAATACCCCTCACCCATCGCACAAGAGTAAGTCTGAATTTGGCGTGAGGTATCTAGATCGGTGTAGGCTTGGGAGAGAATCCCTTGCCTCTGCATGTTCATCATGAGGATATTAGAGATAAAATAGGGCCGCCAGGTCCAGTTTGCTTGACGATAGCTCTCATCTTTGCTCCACCCCTCATCTGTACGGGCATAGTTGGATGAAGTCTGGTAGCCATCGCCCTGGCATATGTACATGCGGATACAATTGTCTGTCACGTTGCCAATGATTTGTTCGATCACAGTGTCGGCCTCTTCGGCGTTTGAGATGTGAACAGAAGAATGGATAAGTGCTTCCAATCTTTGATGGACACTCAAAAGATGTTGATACCGTCCAAACTCATCCTGACCGAACGATTTGATCTCTTCTTCCAGCATGGCCTTATAGGCATCCGGATGCTGCAGATCCGGTTCAGCTTTGGAGAACAAAAAGCCCTGCACATATCGTGCCCCCACCTGTAAGGCGCTGCGCAGTTCTTGCTTTGTTTCGACGCCCTCAACGAGTAATGAGGCACCTATTTGAGCTGAAACGATGGAGAAGGACTGCATGACTGCTTTGTAGCCATCGTGAACGATACTCTTTTTCAAAATATTCAGATCAACTTTCAAAATCTTCGGCTGCAAACTTGCAATGCGATCAAAATTACTAAAACCACTCCCCACATCATCAATGGCGATGGTACATCCGAATTTACGATAGAGCTCAACAATCCATGTCAGCTCCTGGAGCTTGCCTGTAAATTCCTCCTCCGTAATTTCAATCACAATTCGTGAGGGGTTTATCTGGTATTTTTTCAATAGTTCAATTGTGGGTAAGACACCTGTTCGCTTGTAGGTTCTATAAATCCAAGAAGGCTTTAAGTTAATAAAAAGCTCGCTTTCATCAGAAGAAGCTGCAATTCGTTCTATCGCCTGCTCTCGCAAATATCGATCAATCATCAGGTGCATATCCTCGGAAATATCAGGATCTTGGAAAAAGGGACCTAAGCTCTCCACACCGCTTTCACGAACCCGTCTCCCCAGTGTTTCATATCCAATGATTCGTTGGCTTTGTAAGGAAATGATCGGTTGAAAATAGGGACGTACCTCATGACGCGGCGGAATCTTGATGTTTTTCACCAGCACAGTGCGCCTCCTTCTTAGAAACTTCTCATGTTATACGACTTAACATCCGTTGACTTGTTGACTCATATTTTAAACGACATTATCACTTTCTGCAATCTCTTATGGAAGAAAACATGACATAAGCGTTTTTTAAAGGAATTTGTTGAGGTTTGTCGAAATTCTATGGGATATTTCATTCTAATTAGAAGCTAGGTGAGCGATGGATATGAAAACCTTCACGAGATCACGTATCTCCATGTTATATGTCATTTTAATAGTTGTTTTGCTTGCTTTCGTCAGTGTGTACAACTACTTGGCTTCTCGAAATATGGAGAAAGAAAACAATGCAATTGTGAATCAGGCTATCCCAATTCTTACGACAGCCAATAGTTTATTGACCAGCTTAATTAATCAGGAAACAGGGCTTCGTGGTTACCAACTAGGTGGAAGTGAACAGTTCCTTGAACCATACACCGCAGGAAGAGACCAGGTTGCTGCTGATTTAAATACCCTTTCAACCTACGGCAAGAAGTATCCCACACTGCAAATCATTATTGACACACAGGCGGTACCTGCCATTACCAATTTGCAAAGGTATTATGATACGACCTTAGAATTATTCCGTGCGGGTAAAATTGAAGAGGCAAAAGCCCGTGTCACTGGCGGCAAAACGCTGATGGATCGCTATCGAGTCATTCATACCAGCATTGCAAATAATATTGAGCAAATCACCTCAACGGCTTATGAGGCCTCTCAGCAAGCTGGACAAACCTCCCGTTTGATCACCCTAATTGGCTTCATCATCGCACTTCTAGCAGGGGGTATGTCCATCATTATCTCCTTGCGTTCTTTCCAAGCGGAGAAAGAGCTGCGCAAGAGCGAAGAAACGTACCGCTATATGGCGGAGAGCCTCGAGTCGCAGAACGAGGAAATTATTGCCCAGCAAGAAGAGCAGCAGATCACATTGGCTAAGCTATCTGAACGCGAACGGGATTTAGAACTCATTTCCTCTTATCAAGAGAAACTTACCGGCTATGTGAAGTTGACCGATTTCTTGAAACATACGTTGCCTGCTCTCTTAAATTCGTTAGCTCATGATGCAGCGTTGGTCGTTCTCGAGAATCGCCTGGATGATGGACCTGTCTCTTACGAGGTTATTCATTCCATTGGGTATCCCAAAGGACAGATTCAAGCTTCCCGCAGTGAACTATTTGGGCCATCCAGACGTGTATTCGATGAAGGTGTGGCCATTACACATACCCGTGATGTAACAGGCAATGAGCAAGGTATACACAGCGGAGTGCTACGAGCTATTGATCATTACATTCCACTGACAGATGACAAACAAGAAGTCATTGGCTTTCTTTTACTAACCAGTTACCAATGCTCACACTATCAAGATGATAATCAGCGTCTGACCAAAGGATTAGTACGGCAATTCGGATTAGCCTTCTACGCACAGCTTGTCAATGATCAGAAGTTGCAGCAAGCGGAAAGCTTAGCCATGCTGAATGATCAACTCACCGCAGAGAAGTTGCTATTAGAAGGACAACACGATTTGATTCAAAATATTTTGGAATCTGCCCATGAAGGCATGATGATGTGTGATTCTCAAGGCAAGATTCTCTTCTCCAATCACCGGATGAATCAATATTTCGGACTAGATGAACGTGTCGGCCAGAACTTCGTTGACTGCAGCTTTGACATCGGAGCCCACAACCCTAGCTTTCATGGGGTAGCAGCTTCGATAGAGGCTTTGATTGATCGCTCGTTATCTCATTTGACACAACGTTTTAGCTTCCAGAGTGGCGAGCAGCTGCAACATGCCGAGCTCTACGCTACGGTTGTTAGCGAAGGTACGGAGCAACAAGGCTACCTATTCGTGTTCCGTGACCGTACGGAAGAAGAGCGTGTTGATGAGATGAAAAATGAATTTATCTCCATTGTTTCACACGAGCTGCGAACTCCGCTGGCCAGTGTGCTTGGATTTATCGAAATTTTATTGCATCGTGATCTTCCGAAAGAGAAGCAAAAGCGTTACATGGAAACCATTTATAACGAAGCGCAACGCTTGTCGAATTTAATTAATGATTTCTTAGATCTACAGCGGATGGAATCCGGTCGTCAATCGTACAACTTCGCACCGATTCATTTGCAGTCTATCGTCAGTGAAATTGCAGAGCAATGGCAGGATAAGCAGCTTCATCACATTGTTCTTCATCAGCAGCAAGAGCCAGAGCTGTGGGTACGAGCAGATGTTGATCGTATTCGCCAAGTGTTCGATAATCTCATTAGCAATGCGATTAAGTACTCGCCAGCAGCTGATCATATCGACATTTATCTGACAGCTCACGATGGTAAAATTACGATAGCTATTCAAGATTATGGATTAGGCATACCTCAGGAAGCCAATGAGCATATGTTCTCCAAATTTTTCCGGGTCGATAACTCGGATCGCCGCCAGATTGGCGGCACTGGCCTTGGACTGGCCATTGTTAAGGAAATAATAGAGGGCCACAACGGACATATCTCCTATACGTCTGAAATGGGCCATGGCACCACGTTCCGTATTGAGCTTGATCAATATGAAATTTCTGGCCTAGACGGGAAAATCGTTATTTTCGAAGACGATGATAATTTGGCCAAATTAATTCAAGTCGCCTTGCATAAATTGAACCTGCCTTCCGTCCAGCTGCGTTCTGCCGAAGAAGGAATGATTGCGCTGCGGCGCTGTGAGGGCGAAGGCCCGATATTGTTCATCGTAGATATTCATCTGGAGGGCGAGAAAACGGGCTGGGATTTCATCGCAGATTTGTACAAACATCCGTTGCACGCGCAAACGCCTGTTATTGTTTCAACAGCGCTCGATCCGCCTCATGACTATCATGAAAAAGAGATTGAGAAATACCTGAAAAAGCCGTTCACGATGGAACGACTCGTCCAGGTAGCCAAACGCTTGCTCGACAATAAGAGCAGCTTAGCTTATGTTTTTCCTGTTCAAGACAAAGAAACGCTCACCACGACCTTAATACGCAACGGAATTAATGTACTTAAGATGGAAGAGAATCAAGACATGATTGAAGTTGATCTCATTCGACCATCGGACAAGTAACCGTTCATTGATCTCTCCTACCTTGCTTAGGTGGGGGAGATTTTATTATTCATGTAAAGATAGAGGGATTTCTATATAGCATCGCTAATATAGTAAAGAAATAGAGGTAAGTGCAGAGAAAGGGTGTGCCCAAATGGCAAAGCTTGAATCCGCTTCCAATCCAGTACGAGGACGTAGTGTGTGGGCGTTGTTTTTCTCCCTGCCTGTTTTCGCATGGGCGATGTATGATTTTGCAAATACCATTTTTTCTTCTAATATCGTAACTGTGTTTTATCCTTTTTACTTAAAAGAAACTCTAGGCAGCAGCGAGGAAATGAACCAGATTGCCAGTACCTTCATCACCTATTCCAATGCGTTATCCAGCTTATTCTTAGTGCTCCTATCTCCCTTATTCGGTGTCTGGATAGATCGTACCGGCAAAAAGAAAGCCTACCTCGTCCCCTTCACACTCATCGCAATTATCGCAACACTGCTCATGGGAGCATCGGCCCTATGGGAAACAGATCAAGAATGGCTTGGTCTCAATACGTCAATTCTTGGTGTTATTTTATGCTTCATGGTTGCAAAATTTTTCTATAACTCCAGCCTAGTCTTCTATGATTCCATGATCTCCGATCTAGGTAATGAACGTGAAATCCCCTTAATCTCTGGGTTTGGTGTAGCGGTTGGTTATGTAGGTACGCTCGTCGGCCTTATTGCTTTCTTGTTCGTTCATGATAACCACTTTGAGAGTACATTCATCCCAAGTGCCGTCATGTTCCTCATTTTCTCACTCCCGATTATGTTGCTGTACAAGGAGAAACCTCAAAAGCCTGTGGCTAGTAACAAATCATTGCTTAGCGGCTATCGCGAGATTTGGGCAACATTCAAGGAAGCGCGAAAATACCAGGCAGCCTTCACTTTCATGATCGCCTACTTCTTCTTTAACGATGCCATCGCCACAGCGATTGCGGTTATGGCCATTTATGCCAATACGGTCATGGGCTTCTCCACGGGGCAGTTCATTCTACTCTATCTCGTGTCCACGGTGAGCAGTGTGATTGGCTCCTTCCTCTTCGGGTATGTCACGCGCAGTATTGGGCCTAAGAAGGCGGTAACCATCGTCGCTCTTATCCTGATTGTCGCCATCTCCCTCGCCGCCCTTGCGACGAGCCAAAGCATTTTCTGGGTAGCAGGCAGCCTGTATGGCGTCTCCATGGGTGCTATGTGGGTGACGTCCCGCACATTGATTGTGCAGCTAACACCAGAAGAAAAGCGCGGCCAATTCTTCGGCCTATTCGCCTTCTCAGGGAAAGTGTCCTCCATTGTAGGGCCTGCCTTATACGGATCAATTACTTGGGCTTTGGCATCCACAGGTAACTTAGCAAGCCGTGTGGCTTTGGGCTCCTTGCTTGTTCTCGTTATCATTGGTCTTATCGTTCATATGCGAGTTCCACAGAAATTGCAAAACCCCGTTTAGTTCATGTACAATTACTTCTAACCAGAGGAAATCAGACACAGAAAACACTAGAGCATTCAAGGGCTTTAGTGTTTTTTTTGCAAACATCCAAGGTGCCCGCACTACACAACCTAGTCAGACACAACTTGTCGTACAGGTGTTCTCATCAGAGAGAGGGGATATGGACATGGCTTTGCGATACAAACGAGTCCTCATTAAACTTAGTGGCGGGGCTGTAGCAGGCAACAACTCATTTGGTTTCGATCCTACACAGCTGGATCATATCGCCAATGAAATTATGACCGTCGTGAATTTGGGTGTTGAAGTGTGCCTTGTGATTGGCGGGGGCAATATTTTCCGCGGCAATATGGGTGAAAGCTGGGGCATCGAGAAGGCCGAAGCAGATAACATCGGCACACTGGCGACCGTCATCAACAGCTTGATGCTACGCGGTGTATTAAAAGCGAAGACTGACGCCGAAGTTCGCGTCATGACCGCGATTCCGATCGCTTCCGTAGCGGAGCCCTTCATTCGTTTACGAGCCATTCACCACTTGGAAAAAGGGTACATCGTCATTTTCGCTGGCGGGAATGGGCAGCCTTTCGTTACGACGGATTACCCGTCCGTGCAGCGTGCCATTGAAGTGAATTGCGATGCCATTCTTGTGGCTAAGCAAGGCGTCGACGGTGTCTTTGACAAAGATCCGAAGCACCATCAGGAGGCACTCCAGTACAAATCCCTCCATTACAATGATGTCATACAACATAATTTGCAAGTGATGGATCAATCCGCTTTTATTCTAGCGCGGGACTACCATGTTCCGATTCATGTGTTTAATTTCGACAAGCCTGGCTCGATGAAGGATATTTGCGTGGGGCTGAATACGGGCACCATTATTAGCGGTTCTTCCGAGCTCGTTTACCATTAATACAGCGGCATAACCTCCAAGAACAAAAAAAGGATAGCTAGCAGAAGTCCTGCTGCGCTATCCTTTTCTTTTAGCTTAGAAGAAGCACGTAGTAGTCTTGTGCATTTCTCGTTGCGAACCCGCAAGATTCATAGAGCCCGAGTGCCTTCTCATTCTCAACCGATACTTCCAGTTTGATACTCTCCACCCTATCTCGTTGCTTTAGTTCAGTAATCGTCTGGCTCAAAATTTGGCGGCCATACCCTTTGCCTCTTACTCCAGGCAACACACAAAAACCATAGATAAACCCACTTACTCCCGGCTCCACCATCGCTCCAAGTTTTCCAATCGGATCTTTGTTCTCACCAAGTTCCGCTATCCAGGTACGTTCCTTCTCACCCGTTATCGTCTGGCTTACATATTCACGTGTGTCCCCCTCCGTCATATCGAAGCCTGACATGTTCAGCTTCACCAATAACTCCGTGTCTGCAGGATCCGCTAAGCGAATGCTGACTTGCGTTTGGTCAGAGACTGGGGGGATGATTTGCTCTTTCAAATCCATCACATATTCAGAGAAAGAGTAGTACGCGCTCAGCTTCGTTAGAAAAGCCTTGCCGCTCTTGGATCTGTGCTCGTTGATGAAAATAAGCTTCGGAACCTCCCGTTTTCTACACTCTTCAATCGCTGACTGAACGAGATTTCCGAATATACCTCTTCGTCGAGCCTCAGGATGCACCATACCGCTGATTTCCACTTCAGTGGAGAGAAAGCTATAGATGGCCAGAAAACCGATAATCCGGTCATTTTCGTAATAAACGAAATCATTGGTCACACCAACAGGACGGCTAGATAAGGTGCTCCAGTTTAATTTAATTTCAATACCTTCGTGCGTGTTACATATCTCCCATAAAGCTCTAACTTCCTCCAACTCTTCAGGGGTTAAGCCAGCTCTTGCATAGATGCCTTGTTTCATATGTTGTCCTCCATTAATCATCTCATTCATATGGACTTGCCTGCTGTCATTATACATGTCTGAGCACTACGGTGGTAAGCTAATAAATCATTCAAAAAATATTTTCTTGGGGCTGTGAACGATCTTCACGAGCTGTTCGTACTATCTATGAAACCAGGCAGAGAGGATGTTCAAACACTTGGAAGAGCACGAACTCATTCGTCGAGCCATGGTAGGCGACACCGCGGCTCTGTCTCAGCTACTCCAGCAGCATTATGCGTTTGTGTATAAATATCTGGTCAAAATCACACTGAATCCTGCCCAAGCCGAGGATCTCACGCAAGAAACAATGGCCCGATGTATTGAAAAAATAAAACTCTACAACGGGACTTCGAAGTTCTCGTCCTGGTTAATCACCATCGCAACTCGGTTGATGATCGATCAAGGGAGACGCCGCCTCTGGGAGCGCAAGTGGCAAGAGAAAGAGCAGCAGCAGACCTTGCGCCAGCTGCAATGGCAGACAGCCCATCACACGGATGATGCTTGGCCTGAGGTGTTAGATGCTTTAGCTAAAATGCCGCGTGAGAGTCGCATTCCGCTCATTCTCAAGCATTACTACGGATACACCTATGAAGAAATTGGCGACATGCTCTCCCTTGCAGAGGGCACTGTGAAATCGAGAGTGCACCATGCACTGAAACAACTACGGAAGGAGTTGAACTAGATGGACGAAGAGTCGCAAAAGAGGCGGAAGCGTGAGATTGAGGCGTCGGGCGAAGGAGCAAGCAAGGTGCAAGATGGAAGCGCGCAGCCTCGTGCTGGCCAGGGTCTAGATGACGAGGACATCACTCGTCAATTGCGCGACGGGCTGGAATTGCTCGATGACGCCATCCCGATTCCAACCCCCAATGCAGCTTGGTTTGATCAGCATATTGCAACGACGCAAAACAAGCAGAAATCCAAGCTAATCCGTGATCTAGTCATCCTATGGATCGGCGCAATGTTCTTGTTTTATGTCTTATATCTGACGGTAACAGCTCAGCCTGTTGCCTTCCTCTCCATCCAAGCTGCGGCGATATTCCTTCCGTTAGCTTGGCTCATCTTAAGAAAGCAGGTGGATTCTCATGACAACAACTGACTCCAAATTCGATCAACTTCCCCTCTGGGCATGGATTAGTCTTGCACTCATTATGCTCATCCAAAGCACATGGCTCTATATGGACTCCCGCAAGCGCGGTGCCCGTCACCCATGGTTTTGGGGCATTTGGGGCATTATTCAGGCCCCGGTTCCCACCATTGTTTACCTCTTTGCGGTTCGTAAGATTCACCGTAAGTAATCTGTATGTCTAGAAGCGGCTGCCTCCATGGCAGTCGTTTTTTCATGTCTAGATAGACACAAGTATTGGAAAAAATCAAAATCGTATTGACTTCCTTCGGTCGAGTGGGCTATGATTTGGTTGTTGTTTTACTAATTTAGTAAATTAGTAATTTAGTAAATATTATTTTGAAAGGAGTAAGACCTGTGTTTAAAAATCGTTATGTGCAAACCATCCTCCTATCCCGTGTGCTCCTACAGCTCGGCATTTGGATCCGAAATTTCGCCATTCTCCTCTACATCTCGGATATTACCCACAATAATCCGCAGTATCTTTCCTTAATTTCCATTGTGGAGACGGCACCTATTTTCATCTTCGCCTTTATTGGCGGCACGTTTGCCGATCGGTGGCAGCCAAAACGGACCATGGTTTGGAGTGATCTTTTATCCGCTGCAACCGTATTTCTTGTCTTGTTGACTCTGTTATCTGGCTCTTGGTATGCCTTGCTCATCGGGACGTTCATTTCGGCGAGTTTATCGCAATTCTCACAGCCTTCTGCCATGAAGCTATACAAAAAGAATGTACCCGCGGAGCATCTCCAAGGTGTTATGGCGATGTCTCAATCTCTCGTTGCGATTTTCATGGTCCTAGGCCCTGTGATCGGTACGTTCATTTATTTAAACTACGGCGTGGAAGCTTCTCTTATCCTCACCGGTGTGATGTTCTTCGGATCATCCATAGTCCTGATGTTCCTCCCAAAAGACGAGATGGAAGAAGCCGCTTCAGGAACCACAAACTTCTTGAAAGAGCTGAAAACCGGACTACACTATGTGTACACCAACCGTGCGCTCAGAACACTTAGCCTTACTTTCGGAGTTACGGGATTAGCGGCAGGCTTGATTCAACCACTTGCCTTGTTCATCGCTGTGGAGAAATTAGGATTAAGCAAACAGTCTCTACAATGGTTTTTGATGGCCAACGGGGCGGCTATGCTCATCGGAGGTACGGTCATTATGGGGATTGCAAAAAAGGTGAAACCCCAGTTTTTACTTGCCACTGGCTTATTAGTAAGTGCAGTTTGCACCATCGGCGTCGGAGCTTCTACCCTTGTATCTGTGACACTAATCCTACAAATCGTAAGTGGATTGTTTTATCCCTGTATCCATGTGGGTATTCAAACCCTGATTATGCGTAACACGGAAGGGCCATTCATGGGGCGAGTTGGCGGTGCGATTACACCGATTTTCATGGGGATGATGCTCGTGGGGATGTCCTTTTCTGGTTACTTGAAGGATATGACGTCTTTGTTGACGGTGTATGTGTTGAGTGGCGCGTTGCTGATAGCAGGCGTTGTGTTGTTAAACCCGCTTCTACGGAGAAATCAACAAAAGGCCAACCAGCAAGCCATGTAACGAACTGTTGGATGGGCTAGAGAAAGGGGACTTCCTAAGGATGGAAATGCCGATAAATAGATGGAGATAACTTATCGCTTCCATGACATAGAGATGAATCTCGGTCGCAAAATAGCGTTATGAAAACATCTTATTTGTTAGTTTAGAAGAGAATACGGGAGAATAACGTTATAAAAAAACGTTATTTCACCCTAAATGGATAAATTCCACGACATTCGGTCGAAATAGCGTTATTCCGTAATGCTATTTTTTCGCAGAACATCCCTATGTAGCAAATAACGTTATGGCACACCTTTATTTGAAATCGCATGTGACCGTACCTTTGCAAGGAGAGACAACCTCCTCTGAAACCGACAATTTTTATAAGAATTCACTAAGTTACATGTTTATTAAGCCTCGATTCATTAATCGACAGTCTCGGTTTTCCAGTTATTTTCCTGGGCATGAGTGGGTCTGAGTCGCCATTATCACTTGGCCTGCTTCCTTAGTGCGTATTCCTCCGGTGTTTGACCGAGTATGGATTTAAAATCCTTAATAAAATGCGATTGATCATGATATCCGAGATCCATCGACAGCTTGGCCCAATTATGCGTATCATTACCATCGGTGGTCTCAGCTGCGCTTTGGATACGAGCGATTTTGATTACCCACTTGGGGCTGACTCCCACATACTGGTCGAAAAGGCGCTGCAAGGTGCGAATGTTCATTCGAAAATGCTCACAAATAGCGTCAACCTTGGTAATCTCAGGCTGTTCATACACATAATCTACAATTTGATTAACTACTATCACTTGCTCATCCTGGGCAGGCAGCTTGGAGCGAATCATATTTTCAACCAGACTAACATTCCGTTCATCATCACTGTGACTGAATACTTTTTCTTCCAAGACACGCGGGTCAGTGTCGAAAACATCACCAATACACAGTGCATTATTCAACATACTAGAGACGTTTTCTTGAACGAAAGGGTAAAAGCCGCCTGGTTTAAATTTCACGCCAAACACACTTCCCTGCCCTTCTAGACGATGTCCATACTTCTCTTTTCCAGGACCGTAAATGGCCGTTTTCCCCTGTTCTACAACTAAGTTCACGCAAGGGTTAGGAATAACATGCTGTGTATACGGGTCTTCACCTGCCAAGTCCCACTTCACAACCCAATAATGACGAACGAAATAGGCCACATCCTCTGCCGGAGCATAGCGACAAAGCTGAAATTTGTGTCCGCCTTGTTGAAAATTAATAATCCCCAAACTAGGCATGGGGGAATTGGGATTCGTATTTGTAGGCATATCAAACACTCCTTGTCGCGTTTTTACAATACATGGGAATACGTATGCCATATGATAGGTAGGATCATAGATGCGAAGGAGTGTATGGCTTATGGAACTGAGATATGAATTTTATATTGGCGCAAGTACGAAGGAAATCTGGGATATACTCATAACACCAGAGGGAACTCGACAAATTTTATTCGGCAGCGTGCTGCATTCCACCTTTGAAATCGGCTCCGACTACTCCTATATTGGCCCCGGTCAAGATGGCGAGGAAACGGTGCACGTGTACGGCAAAATTTTGGCCTATGAGCCCGAGAAACTTCTCAGTTGCACCGAGCATGCTGGTCCTTCCTATCGGGAGAACCATGCTGATTTTGAATCTCGTATGACGATTAGCTTAGAAACCGTAGGCAGTTGCACAAAATTGACACTCGTCAATGATCAATGGACGCCTAACCACCCTAGCTTTGAAACCACGAAAGCCAGTTGGTGGATGATTCTAAGCAACATCAAGACCCTCGCAGAAACGGGGAAAACGCTAGATTTCGGTTGGTAGACTGCACAATTAACGGATGCGTAATATTATACAGGATGTGTATAATATGAAGTCAATCGTATTGGCAAATAAAACAAGGTGTCTCCTGTCCCGTTCAGGAAACACCTTATTTTTTTGGGCTATATGATCCCAGCAACCCAGGGTGATAAAAGGATTGAATCGCTTGTGTTTATGAGTTGACCCACTGTAAAGCCCGATAGGTTTTGAGCTCTAAAATTGATTTGGGCTGGTGATATTCCTGAGACTCCCGTACTTCGGCCACCGATGTTTGATCCATTCATTTGGTTAAAAACTGCAAGATAATAAACCATCGTATTCGAAAGTACAACAGTGGAAGTTAATGGTAAAATGATCAGGCCCGCTGTTACAGAAGTTGTTACCGTCGTCACACCAATGACCATTGCTTGGGATGCTGAGTTCGCTTGCAAGATTGCCATTTGAAAATTACCGCTAGAACCTGTTTGCGTCATATAAGCTGCAAGCTTCGTAATTGTTGTTGGTTGCCCTACATAAGCAAGTGCCCCAATAGCTTGATTATTCCCTCCGCTAGCATTAAAAGGAATCTGTACATTGATGTCGCCAATCTTAAAAGTTTCAATGAATGATGAGCCACTTCCAGCTACCCCTGTGGCTCCCATAGAGCCCGTTGCTCCTGTAGTGCCTTTGGCACCTGTTGCGCCCGTTGCTCCTGTGGCTCCTGTTGCTCCTACAGCACCTGTATATCCTGTCGCTCCCGTTGCTCCTGTAGTGCCTTTGGTACCTGTTGCCCCCGTTGCTCCTGTGGCTCCAGTTGCTCCTACAGCACCTGTATATCCTGTCGCTCCCGTTGCTCCTGTAGTGCCTTTGGCGCCTGTGGCTCCTGTTGGACCCGCAGCTCCGGTAGATCCCGTCGCTCCTGTCACTCCAGCTCCGGTCGCACCTGTAGCTCCCGTAGACCCTGTCGGACCCGCTGCTCCGGTAGACCCCGTCGCTCCTGTCACTCCAGCTCCGGTCGCACCCGTAGCTCCCGTAGACCCTGTCGGACCCGCTGCTCCTGTAGACCCCGTCGCTCCTGTCACTCCAGCTCCGGTCGCACCCGTAGCTCCCGTTGCCCCTGCTGGACCCGCTGTTCCGGTAGACCCAGTCGCTCCTGTCACTCCAGCTCCGGTCGCACCTGTAGCTCCCGTGGCCCCTGCCGGGCCTGCTACTCCTGTAGACCCAGTCGCTCCTGTCACTCCAACTCCGGTCGCACCCGTAGCTCCCGTAGACCCTGTCGGACCCGCTGCTCCGGTAGACCCTGTGGCTCCTGTCACTCCAGCTCCGGTCGCACCCGCTGCCCCCGCGGCCCCTGTCGGACCCACTGCTCCTGCCGACCCCGTGGCTCCCATCGGTCCAGCTACTCCCGCTGCTCCGGTGGCTCCAGTCGCACCTGATACTCCAGACCCCGTCGCACCTGCTGCCCCCGTGGCCCCTGTCGGGCCTGCTGCTCCGGTCGATCCCGCCAATCCTGTAGCACCCATGGCTCCCATCACTCCTGGCACACCCGGATCGCCTATCCTGCCAGGAGGCCCTTGAAAACCTCGCGGCCCCCTCTTACAACCCTTATTCCTGTTTTTGCATTTGCATGAAAACTCATGGCATAACTTGCACCTTGCAGTCCTCTTTTTCTTTTTCCTTGGGTAGAGAAAGTAGACTGGCTTACTTTTCACAAGATCTTTTTTAGGAAGGAATGATTTGGGCTGTCTCGTCCCTTTATTTTTCTGAGGAACTCGGTGTTCCAGAGACTTCTTTTTTTCTACGCTGGGCATACTCTACGGTTGTCACCTCCATAAATAAAGTATGAGGGCAAGCATTTCTTGGAATAGACAAGTGTCATTACAGGCAAAAAGAAAAGCTGCACTCCTTCGGCCATTATCCCAACGTACCATATAAACAAAAAACAAAAAAAAGAATCAGACTAAAAAGTCTCATTCTTTTTCTTGATAAACCTATTACAAAGGCAACAGCGCCAACGTCTCTTTCCCTTCCAATCCGTCAACCATCGCTTCCCAAGCTTGCGGCTTGTTCGCTAACACTGCATAATACCGTCTCAGGAACTTCGCCACCAGCGCTGCAGGAATCTCAGCTACCTCTTCGTCGGTTGGTAGGAAACAAAGATCCAGCTCCTCAACAGCTTCTCCATTGTTCTCCCAAGATGGATGCACATATGTAAAGTCAATCCGCTTATAACCAAGGTGCGACAGCACCTCACGTCGAACGTAAGGATCCATCGGCTTTACACCACCGAAAGCGTGCCCCTCAACCCGGTACGGGTCGTAAATTTCAGCGAACATCCCTTTCATCGGTTTACCTGACTCCGAAGCCAAACGTTCCAAATCCTGCCACCGTTTTCTCGCAAGAAACCGCCCGATCCCCAGACCCGCCTGGCCAATAATCGTGAAGTCCGTCATCGCTACTTGGTCATCCTCATAATAGCGATACTCTGTCGTGCCGACTACCTTGCCTTCATGGACGGCCACAAACACGCGAATCCCTGGATCTTCAAGAGGCTCCCTCCACAGCGAATATTCAAGCACTTCCTCCGGTGGAAATACCTCTTTCATCAAATCGTGCATCGATCGAAACAACGGATCCTCAATACTCGTTATACGTATGAATTCCATAAGGTCAACTCACTCCTATTTGTAATATGTAAAAGGGTTCCGCCACTCCATCAGCAACGCATGATTTAGCGATTCCTCATCCTCCAAATAATTCGCAACCACACCCACTGGCGTCCGGCCGCATCGTAGCAAAAAGGTGATCACCGGGTCCTTCATCGTCCCCGCCATGACAGCCGCCACATAGTCGTCGGCACTCATCGTCTCCGCTACCTTGTGGTAGCCAGGCATCCGCCCGCCTCCAAGTAAACGAGCCAGCCCTAGCTGCACGACAACTTCAAACATGGACTGCATAAGCCATTTGCCAAGTCCAAACTTACGATACGCCGGCATGATACACACATCCACAATGTAGAGCGTGTCACCCTCGGGACAGTGTGTGCGGATAAAGCCCTCATCCGTGATCGCCGACCAGCTATGATCAACTGCCCCAGCCATCTGTTCACTATCTACCCGCAAGCCAGTGATCGATCCCACGACCTGACCCGCCACCTCCACGCACAGCGCACCCTCGGGAAACCGAGTCACATGCTCCGTTAGTTGCTCCTTAGTCCACCAAAGCTCCGAGGGGAAAGGTGGCGGAAAACTCAGCTGCTGAACGCGAATCAAGGCATCAAAGTCAGCTACACCGTACGTGCGTATGACCGCCTCAATAGGCGTGTCGCCATCAAACACATAAAGTTGTTTCCTCATCGTCTCATGACCAATCCGTGTATAAATCAGTGCGGCGATCGCGCCAGGTGGTGACGGAGCCTTTTTCTCGAACGAGCGTCAACAACGAGAGGTCAAGATCAGCAGTGACAACCATATCACCGTTGATCTCCCCTTCGACAAGAATGCCTTTAGGCGGGAACGGCACATCATTTGGCGTAATGACTGCGGCTTGCCCGAAGTTCGCTCTCATGAAATCAACCGTAGGTAAGGCACCAACAGTTCCCGTGGTCACCACATAGATCTGATTCTCAATCGTCCGGGCATGACACGTATACCGAACTCGATGGAACCCATGCCGATCATCCGTGCACGAAGGAGCGAATAGGACATCTGCCCCACGAGCTCTAGCCATCCGTACGATTTCTGGGAACTCCACATCATAACAAACCAGAATTGCAATTCTGCCTTTATCCGTATCAAAAACCTGCAGCGTATCCCCAGCGCCCATCCCCCATTCTTTCACTTCTGTTGGGGTAATGTGCAGCTTTTTCTGCTCGCCAATACGACCATCTGGATAGAACAGGAACGCTGTATTGAACAGCTTGTCCCCCTCAGCCGTAATGTGCGTGCCACCAATTACATGCATGCCCGTTTGCTGAGCAAGTCCCTGAAATAAGTCACGATAAGCCTCTGTAAAAGAGGGCAGTGCCTCGATTGGCAATGCTTTGCCATTGTCATCTCCAATTGACATCAGCTGTGTCGTGAACAACTCTGGAAAAAGCACAAAATCCGCCTCAAACTCCTGCGCCACCTTCACGTAATGCTCCACCTGTGCGGCGAACTCTTCGAAATTGCTAATGGTATGTAAATGATATTGAACGGCTGATACCCGCATTTTCACTGCACAATCCTCCTTATCCCTTAAATGCTTATACAGACATGTCACCGGATCTTTCGCTTATAACCGAACCAGCACCCTGCCTCTTACCTTGCCTTCCAACACAAGCTGCGCAGCGTCCGCGACCCCATCGAGCCTGACTTCCTTATACACCGTCTGCTCCAGCAGCCGGGGCTTCAGCTCCGCTGCCATCCGCTCCCAGAGCGTCTTCCGCACTTCTGATGGACAGTAGACGGAATCAATGCCAAGTACATTCACACCCCGCAGGATAAAAGGATACACAGTCGCCGCAACATCTGCGCCTCCCGTCAATCCACTCAACGCCACGGATGCGCCGTATTTCATCCGACTGAGCACATAGGAGAGCGATGCGCCTCCGACTGGATCAACTGCGCCGGCCCAATACTCCTTGCCGATAGGCTTGCTTTCGGGCGGCGAGAGCTCCTCGCGCGAGAGTATGCGCGTTGCACCGAGCTCAAGCAAATACGCGTGATCAGCGGACTTCCCTGTGCTCGCCTCCACTTCGTAGCCGAGGGCGGCGAGCATCGAGACGCTGCTGCTGCCCACACCACCCGTTGCCCCGCGCACGAGCACGGGTCCCTGCTCCTTGCGCAGCCCATTCTGCTCCATTCGATGAATGGACAGGGCTGCTGTCAATCCCGCCGTGCCGAGAATCATCGCTTCGCGACGCGTCAGTCCTTGCGGGATTGGCACGACCCAATCGGCGGGAACGCGCGCATACGCGCTGAATCCGCCGAAATGCCCTGTGCCCAGCTCGTAGCTGGTCACGAGCACCTCATCCCCCTCGCGGTAGCGGGGATCAGACGAGGCCACAACGGTGCCAGCCAAATCAATGCCCGGTACCATCGGGTATTGGCGAATCACTCGTCCGGTCGGGCTGCAGGCCAGTGCATCTTTATAATTAATCCCGGAGTAGGCGACGCGGATCGTAACGTCCCCAGCGGGCAGTTCCTCGATGCGGATCTCTTTCATTTTTAAAGAAAACTGATCCTGTGTTCGCTCAACGATCAATGCGTTAAAGCTATCCATGTCCGCTCCTCCTACCTCTTGCTATGACTTCACTTGATTCTATTAGTTTACTAAATTTTGTAACGCCATGCCATTCTCACTGCATACAGACGCAATCGGATTTACATGTCAACTCCCTATGACCGCAATGGCGGATGTGTTACCATTAAAACGACAAATTATCCAATAATCCTACAAATAATGGAGTGCGAACCATGGATCCAACGCTAACCATGTTCATTTCAATCGTCGCAACCTCGGGCGTTTTTACAACCTTTTTGTGTATGTATACCTTTATCAAACGCAAAGAAATACCCGGCGCCTATACGTTCGTCATCTATACAGCTACGCAGGCTATTTATATTTTTGCTCACGCATTTGAAATGGCCAGCGATAGCATAACTGAGGTAAAAATATGGACGATTTTTGAGTATGTTGGCATCGGAGCTGCACCTGCCATTGGTTTGCTCATTGTTATGCAATATATCGGTTTGAAGCTGACACGCAGAAAAGTAATGGCACTCCTTCTCATTCCTGCCATTACCTTCATTATGGTGATTACCAATGATTATCATCATTTCTTTTATAAAGATATCTATTTCCGCGAAAATGCTCCCTTTCCTACGACGGATGTTGTCATCGGACAATATTATATAATTCACGGGGCTTATATATTCGGATGCATGCTGGCAGCGGTCGTACTGCTCTTGCGCAGATGGCGTCAAACCAAGAAGTCTTACCGGTTGCAGCTAGCGACTTTAATTATGGGGCAGTTCCTGCCAATGACAGGTGCGTTCGTTTACCTGATGGGACTAACACCGTATGGCATTGACCCTGTGCCCATGATTCTTTGTATCACTTCTGCCATGTACATCTGGTCAATGGTGTCTACTAGAATGTTGACGGTTATTCCGATAGCGAAGGATCGTATTTTTGAAAGTATGCGTGAGGGTGCTGTCGTGCTGGATTCCGCCGATCGGCTTGTTGACATCAATGGCGCGATTAGTTCGATGTTCCCAGGCTTAACGACGGACATGCTTGGATTAACACTGGATGATGCCTGGATTCAGCTGTCAGGGACGCCATTTCCCGTGGAGCGAACGCAAGATGGCACCCAAGAAGAGTTTGTTTGGCGTGATGCGAGTGGCAACGAATTCTTCTATCAAACCCGTTCCTCGGTTGTCCTTGGAAGCAGTTCAGAGTCGATTGGGAGTCTGCTAATGCTAATTGATGTCACCGAGCAAAAGCTGCTCCAAGATCAATTAAAGCAGCTTGCCTACTACGACGGTTTGACGAAGCTGTTAAATCGCACGGAGTTTATCCGCCGCAGTAAGGTTGTGTTGGAAAAAGATCAACTCAGCGAGAGATCGACATGTATCCTGCTTTTCGACATAGATCATTTTAAAAACATCAATGACACCTATGGTCACGACGTCGGTGATATGGCCATTCAGCATGTGGTAGCGATTGCGAAGCGAGTTGAGGCCGAAGTCCCTGGCGTACTTATTGCCCGTTATGGCGGTGAAGAGTTTGTCATCGCCTTACCTTCCTGCTCGCAAGAACGTGGAGCCCAGGTTGCCGAACGAATTCGTGCACAGCTCGCAGATGAACCGATGCAAGGGAGCTCGCGCGCAATTACTGTGACAGCGAGCTTCGGATTATCGCAAGCGAGCCCTCGCAACGCTACGATGGAGGCACTGCTGAAGCATGCCGACATGGCTTTGTATCAGGCGAAACGGGCTGGGCGGAATCAGGTTTGTGCATTTGACGGAACTGTAGAATCATTCGTCACCACCTCGAGGTAAGCATTAACTGGAAAAACGAGACTGTCGATTAATGAATCGAGGCTTAATAAACATGCAACTTAGTGAATTTTTATAAAAATTGTTAGTTTCAGAGGAAGTTGCCTCTCCTTACAAAGGTATGGTCACATGCGATTTCAAATAAAGGTGTGGCATAACGTTATTTGCTACATGTACATGTTCTGTGAAAATATAGCATTACGAAATAACGCTATTTCGACCAAATGGAGTGGAATTTATCCATTTAGAGTGAAATAACGCTATTCTACAACGTTATTCTCCCGTATTCTCTACTAAACTAATAAATAAGATGTTTTCATAACGCTATTTTGCAAACGAGGTTCATCTCTATGTCATGGAAGCGATAAGTTATCTCGAGTTGCAGAAGTTCCCGGTTGTTTCTCTAAATTTCAAATGTTTATAGGATATTCAGGATAAACAGTTAATCGACAGTCTCAAAACTACAGTTAATTCCGACAGAGCGGGGCATTTCAGCGGAAATGGCGGGAATTAGCTGTAGGAAAAGGGAGTTCCCATAACGGGAACTCCCTTTCTGCTTAGCTACGGAAGGACACGCCCTTCCGTCAAAGCGAACTAGCCTGGCTGAATTGGTTGGCATACAAATCATAATAATGCCCGCGACGAGCTAGTAGCTCCTCGTGTGTACCGCGCTCCACGATCTCGCCGCCGTGGATGACCAGTATGGCACTCGCTTCGCGGATCGTGCTGAGCCGGTGGGCGATCACGAAGCTCGTTCGCCCTTTCATCAACACACCCATCGCCTGCTGAATGTGCAGCTCGGTACGCGTGTCGACGGAGCTCGTCGCCTCGTCGAGCACAAGAATCGCGGGGTCGGCGAGTATCGCCCTCGCGATCGTCAGCAGCTGCCTCTGGCCTTGACTCAAGTTGCCGCCCCCGGCGGTCAACTTGGCGTCATAGCCGCTCGGCAGCTTGCGAATGAACCCGTCCGCATTGGCCAGCTTCGCGGCGGCTTCCACTTCTTCGTCCGTCGCGTCTAAGCGGCCGAACCGGATATTTTCTCGGATTGTATCCGAGAAAAGGTACACATCTTGCAGCACGATGCCAAGCTGGCTGCGTAGACTGTCTTTTTGCATATCGCGAATATCCAGCCCATCTATCGTAATACGTCCCTCATTTATCTCATAGAAACGAGTCAACAGATTGATGATCGTCGTCTTCCCAGCACCCGTGGGCCCTACTAATGCGATCAGATCCCCGGGCTCCGCGGTAAAGGAAACTTCTTGAAGCGTAGGCACATCATCGGTGTAAGCGAAGGAAACGTTCTGAAAAACAACTTCACCTTTGACATCTTTTAGCTGTGAAGCCCCCTCATTTGAATCGTATTCCGTCTCATTATCCATCACTTCAAAAACACGCTCCGCCCCCGCAATACCCGACTGAATCATATTATATTGATTAGCGAGGTCGTTGATCGGACGGCTGAATTGTTTCGAATAGTTCAGGAAGCTAATGATGACACCAACCATCGTCCATCCCTTCAGCACCATCCAACCCCCAATAGCAGCCAGTAGGATGAAGCTAAAATGATTTATCATATTCATGCTCGGCCCCATCATGCCCGAGAGTTGCTGAGCACCGGTACCAGCAGCGCGGAGCTGCTTGTTGATCACAGCGAGTTGATCGACGGCTGCGGCTTCGCGACGGAATGTTTTTACAACCTTTTGCCCCGAAATCGTCTCCTCAATTAATCCATTCAGTTCACCTAGTCGCTGCTGCTGCTCTTTGAATAAGCGCTGTGTATGCTTCGTGATTTGCTTCGTTGTCAAAAGAACGATCGGAACCGTAATTAATGCAATCAGCGTAAGCCATATATTCAATATCAACATCATGATCAAAGATCCAACAATCATAATGATACTAGCCATAATTTGCGTTAAATTTTGACTGAGCGTGGTCGCTACGTTATCGACATCATTGGTCGTACGGCTCATGAGTTCCCCGTGGGAAGTTTTATCAAAGTAGCTAATTGGCAGCTTGTGCAAGTGGCGAAAAAGATCCTGCCTCATTTGCCAGACGGTCCGCTGGGAAACCCCAGAAATCAGATAGGATTGGATCCATGATGCAGCCCCGCTGATGACATAACAACTGAGCAATAGGAGGCAAAGCCCTAACAGCCCATTCTTGTCTCGAGGGATAATGTAATCGTCAATGGCCCTGCCTATTAAATAAGGCCCGACTAGCGCTAGGCCGCTGCCGAGAACTGTCAAGATCGCAACAGTAAGCAGCCCAGCACGTTGCAGTCGGAGGTAACCCCACATACGCAGAAGGGTGGCTCCGATATTTTTGGCACGTGGTTTCGGCTTATTAGCCATGCAGGGCAGCCTCCTTCCCTTGCTGGGAGTGGTAAATATCTTGGTACAGCGCGCTTGTTGCCAGTAGCTCCTCATGTGTTCCGCGCGCTGCGATGCCCCCCTCTTCCAAGACGAGAATCTGATCGGCCTGTAGGACCGAAGAAACGCGCTGTGCGATAATGATGCGCGTGCTGCCTGCCATCAACTCTTGCAAGGAACGTTGGATACGCTTCTCCGTCCCAAGATCAATGGCGCTAGTGCTGTCATCCAGCACAAGCAACGGCGAGCGCAAAAGCAAAGCCCTCGCTATCGCGATTCGCTGCTTTTGACCTCCAGAGAGATTGACGCCTCGCTGTCCTAGCTTGGCTTCATAACCCTCTGGCAGCTTGCGGATAAAGCTGTCCGCTTCAGCTGCTTTGGCGACGGCCTCCATCTCTGCATCCGATGCTTCCGGCTTGCCGAAGAGAATGTTATCGCGAATCGTACCGCTAAACAAAATAGACTGCTGCAGCACAATCCCAATCTGACTGCGCAGCTGCTCTGCTGGGAGATCTTTCACATCCACCCCATTGAGACGAATATGCCCGCTGGACGCCTCGTAAAGTCGAGGAATCAAGCTAACGAGTGTGGATTTGCCGGACCCTGTTGCACCTAGAATGCCAATCGTTTGGCCAGGGAGAGCTTTGAACGAAATATCCTTGAGAATTGGCTGATCAGGAGCCGTTTCATAGACGAAAGAAACCCGATCAAATTCTAATTCACACCCTACTGTAGTTGGCGAAGGGGCTTCTAGCTGAGTTACTAGCGTTTTATTCTGAGCAGACTCATTCGGATCCATCTTCGTCTCGAGCACTTCCCGAATGCGTTCGGCTGAAACTTGTGCACGGGAAATGTTCATCAACGTGTTGCTGATAGACACCAGCGAAAACAACACTTGGCTAATATAGATAATGAATGCCGCTAAATCACCAATAGCCATCGACCCGCTCCACGTTTGAGCGCCGCCAAACCAGAGAACAGCTACAATGCTCACGTTCAAAATCAACGTCATCAGCGGCCCGCTTGTAGCCAATGCACGAGCTGAGCTAAGGCTGGCATTCAGCAGGTCCGTGTTCGCTTTGCCAAAACGCGTCCGCTCGAAGGCAGCACGTACGAAAGCTTTGATTACCCGGATACCTGTCGTGCTCTCTTGCATAACCGTATTCACGCGGTCGATCTTGGTCTGCATCTGGCGAAACAGCGGTGTAGATCGTTTCATCAATAGATATAGGATGAGGAATTGAATCGGTACGACAGCTAGTAGAATCAAGGATAGTCGTGGTGAAATGACCACAGCCATAATGACACTGCCAATAAGCAGTGAGGCTTCGCGTACGAATTGGCGCAGTAGGATTTGCAGGATATTCAGCATTTGCATCACATCGCTAGTCAAACGAGTAATCAACGAGCCCGTCGAAAAGGTATCCAACTGACGGAACGATAAGGACTGGACCTTCTCGAATACGCTTAACCGCAGGTCGGCGCCAAAGTTCTGGGAAGCTCTCACTGCGAAAAATGTACAACCCGCTCCACCCACAAGACCAACAAATGCAACGCCTAGCATATGTAAGCCTGTCGTCCATACCAGCGCTAGATTGCCATCGGCAACTCCGTGATTCACGATGGTCGCCATGAGACGAGGCTGCGATAAATCCATGCATACCTCCATCACCATCAATAAAGGAGCAAGGAGCGTTATGAACCAATACGGTTTAACAAACGATCGTAATTTCCACATGGTATGAGATCCTTTCTTTTTGTTTGTCAGCTAACTAATTTACTCCTCTTTGGGACGGAGATTATCTTTCATTTGAAGCAGAAGACGGCGAAACAACAACACTTCCTCCGGTAAAAAATGCGAAAAGATCATCTCATCCGCCGTCTTTATCGCTTCTTTGACATGCACGGTGACTTCCTTCCCCTTCTCGGTCAGGTAGACGCGTGTAACCCGTTGATCATTCTCGTCAGGGCGGCGCTCGACAAGGCCTGTCTTCTCCATACGGTCCACCATCACGGACAAAGTGGCGCGCTTATTGTGGATGCGAGCCGCAAGCTCACTATGGCTCAGTCCGTCTTCTACAGACAAAGCAAGCAGCAAAGGGGGCTGACCCGGGTAAACATCATAGGGATGAATGATTTGATCGATCGTATGTCGATGCATTTTTAGCAAATGCGACATCAAATGGGTAAGCGATTCTGGATTATGGTGACGCGACAATGGAATCTCTCCTTTTAGTTAGTCGGCTAATTAATATTTTAGGTAGCATGACTCGTCCTGTCAATACGGTATTTATCATGTGCATGTGTGAGGAGATAGTGATAGATGGGTGGGATGATTGGGGGCTGGGAGGAAATGTGTAAAGAGGGTGCTTGGTTTAATGTAGCTGGTGAGGCGGACCTGGAGTAGTTAGTTTGGTTCTGTGGCGGGAAATTGGTGTCATGGTGCGTCTGTTGGTGGGATCTGTTTGGGAGTAACCGGCTTGGTTCTGTCGCGGGGCCTTCGTGCTGCGGTGCTGCTCAACAACCACTTAGATGGAAAATCTCCATCTAAATTCTCCCTTAACCCTGTAAATTTTGGTTTAGATGGATTTTCTACATGTAATTTCGTTCATCCTACGCCAAGTGGTTGAAATCAGTGAGATTAGCTGTATCTTTTCCAGTTAATCTTCAATTCTGTCCACTTTTTTCGGAATTAACTGTAGTTTTTCCAGTTGTTCCCTCACTACTGGGAGCAACCATAGACCCACGCGACCACCTCGCATCGCGCGCAACAAAAAAATCCCTGGTCCACCGACCAGGGATCTCGCACTATTCTACTGCTGCGCGAAGCCCACCGCAGCCAAAAACCGTCCGAACGCCGCTTGCCCGGCGTCGTCTCTTTTGAAGACGCCTGCGTCAAGCAGGACGTCCATGAACTTGCTGCCGACCTCCGTCTGCAGCACCGCATTCGCCGCGTCGACCGTCAGCGACGCACCATGCTTCGCGAGCAGCGCCGCGATCCAATCCGCATGCTTGTGCAGCGGATGCCCGGTATCGCTAAGCGCCTCGCGGCTGAGCTCGGCTTCGCCGGTCAAGAGCTTGGCGATGTCCGCCAGCTCTTCTTGCAGGCGGCCTGGCAGCACCGCCAGCCCCATAACCTCAATCAAGCCGATGTTTTCCTTCTTGATGTGGTGCAAGTGCTGATGCGGATGAAAAATCCCATCCGGATGCTCAGCGCTGGTGCGGTTGTTCCGCAGCACCAGGTCAAGCTCGTACTCGCCCCGCGCATTGTTGCGGGCGATCGGCGTGATCGTGTTATGCGGGATCCGCTGTCCGTCCTTCTCGCTGAACGCGAGGACCTCCGCTTCCGCATCACTATAGGCACGCCAGTCGTCGAGCAACTTGCTTGCCAGCTTGTACAGCTGCTGCTTGTTGTGCCCGCTCAGGCGGAGCACGGACATCGGCCACTTCACAATCGCAGCCTTGACGCCTTCAAAATCCGCATGTGAGAATGCTTTCTCACTTGGTGCCTTCTCCATCGGGAACTTGTGACGTCCGCCTTGGAAATGATCGTGGTTCAAAATGGAACCACCAACAATAGGCAAATCAGCATTAGACCCGATGAAATAGTGCGGGAATTGCTCAATGAAATCCAGCAAACGGTAGAATGTATTTGCCGTTGTTTTCATCGGAATATGCTTCTCATGGAAGATGATGCTGTGCTCGTTATAATACACGTAAGGTGAATACTGCAGGTACCATTTCTCGCTATCTAGCTCAAGCGGAATGACGCGCAGATTCTGTCGAGCCGGGTGATTCACACGGCCTGCATAACCCAGATTGTCTACACAGAGTAGACATAGGGGGTAGCTGCTTTGTGGCAGCGTTTTGAGCAGCGCAATTTCCTTCGGATCCTTCTCCGGCTTGGACAGGTTGATCGTAATTTCCAAATCGCCGTAAGCCGTCTCCGCGAGCCAGTAAGCATTCTTCGCAATGCGATCCATCCGAATGTAGTTCGAGTCGATAGATTGCTTATAAAAGTAGGCCGTTGCCGCCTCCACATTCTGCGTTTTGGCTAGCGTCCAGAATTGGCGCACGACTTCGGAAGGACGTGGCATCATGAGACCCATAATGCGCGCATCCAGCAAGTCACGGTAAGTTGTCGTATTCTCTTCCAGAAGTCCCGCTTCCCAAGCAGCATCTAGCAGCTCTTCCAGCAAGCCAACCGGACTGTTCAATTGCTCCGCCGGTACTTCCCCTTGGAAAGGCTCTGATAGTCCGAACAAATCCAACAAAGCATTGCGCGAGGTATACACATCCAGCTGTTCAATCAACCCATTCTGGGTAGCGAATTGCAAAAGTCTTTCTATCGTTAAAGCCGCAGTTTGCGGTGTTTGTTGTGTACGTTCCATCATGCCACTCCCCTTACTTATAAGAAAGCCTCAACCAAAAGCCTGCAAATGTACATCCTTTTTACCTGCAAAATGCACAATTAGAAAGAATAGCTGCAAAAATACATCTTTTCGAGCCATATTCGCGCGAATCGCTTCATTTCTCGCCAAATGCATGCACTTTTGCATCAATTTCTACATAGGCAAGTCAAATCTCCGGAAAAACTGCACTTTTGCAGGAATTTGGGGGCTTGAGTTCAGTTTCCCAAATTAAGCCTTAACTTCCGCTGCATACCCCTTCGGGTGCTTCTGGTGCCAGTTCCACGCACTCTCGATGATCGCTTCCAAAGAATCCAAAGCTGGCTTCCAGCCAAGCTCCGCTCTTGCACGCTCTGACGATGCGATTAGCGTTGCTGGGTCGCCCGCTCTACGAGGCTCAACAACCGCAGGGATCGCATGGCCTGTGACTTTGCGTGCGATATCGATCACTTGTTTCACGGAGAACCCTGTGCCGTTGCCAAGGTTGTAGATGTTGCTGTCCGCACCACTGCGCAGCTTCTCTACCGCAAGCACATGCGCGCTCGCTAGATCGCTGACGTGGATGTAGTCGCGGACACAAGTTCCGTCTTCGGTTGCGTAATCTTCACCGAAGATCGAGATATGCGCGCGTTGACCCAACGCTACTTGCAAAATAATCGGAATCAGATGCGTTTCCGGGCTGTGGTCTTCACCGATTTTGCCGCCTGCATGCGCGCCAGCTGCATTGAAGTACCTTAATGATACATATTTGATACCATGCGCAGTATCGAACCATTTCATCATTTTTTCCATCGCCAGCTTCGTCTCGCCATACGTATTGGTCGGCAAGGTACGATCGCTTTCAAGGATCGGGATATTCTCAGGCTCGCCATACGTAGCAGCTGTCGAGGAGAATACGATGCGTTTCACGCCGTATTGCGTCATTTTTTCAAGTAAACAAAGGGTTCCATACACGTTATTATGGTAGTATTTTGCCGGATTGGTCATGCTCTCACCAACAAGTGAATTCGCTGCAAAGTGAATGATGGCATCAATCTTATTTTCAGTAAAAACCGTATCCATGAACTCGCTGTCGCGTAGATCGCCAACATAAAGTTTGCCGCCAAGCACCGCGTCCTTGTGACCTTGCTGCAAGTTATCGACGATGACAACTTCCTCGCCTTTGGCCAGAAGCTCTGCTACCGCATGCGATCCAATATAACCCGCTCCACCTGTAACTAGAATTGCCATTTACAACGCCTCCTCAAGTTGCTCTACACCGTTGCCAATGTCACACACGTAGAAGCTTGGTGTAAGCCCTGTAATTCCTGTATATTCCGCGCCCACTTGATCGATAAATGTTTGAACGCTATCTTCATGCACCAAGGAAACTGTACAACCACCGAAGCCTGCACCCGTCATCCGTGCACCAAGCACACCTGGTACTTTCAACGCTGCTGCAACCATGGTATCCAACTCCAAGCCCGTTACTTCATACAGGTCACGAAGGGAATCGTGAGAGCCGATCATCAGCTTGCCAAAGGATTCAAGATCGTTCTTTTCAAGCACTTCGATAGATTTCAAAACGCGGTCAATCTCTTCCACAACATGCTCCGCTCTGCGGCGAACGGTTTCGTCTGGGATGAGGTGTTTATATTCGTTAAACTGCTCTAGGTTCAGTTGACCAAGCAGCGTGATGTCTGGGAATTGCTTTTGCAAATAGGTAACGGCCTGCTCGCATTGACTTCTTCTTTCATTGTAAGCAGAGTCGACGAGACCTCTACGTTTATTCGTGTTACCGATCACAAGCTTATAGCTGCCGCTTTGAAAAGGAACATGACGATACTCGAGCGTATCGCACATCAAGAGGATCGCGTTATCTTTCTTACCATTCGCTACAGCGAATTGGTCCATGATGCCGCAATTTACGCCAACGAATTGGTTTTCTGTTTCTTGTGCGAGCAGCGCGATTTTGACTGTATCCACCGGATATTTCTCTAGTGTCAGTAGGCTGAAAGCTGTCACAACTTCGATGGAAGCCGAGGAGGAAAGACCTGCACCATTCGGAATTTCACCGTGGAACAAAAGGTCATAGCCTTGTGTCACAGGAAAGCCTGCCTTCGCCAAGTGAACAAAGATTCCTTTCGGATAATTGATCCAATCATCCTCTTCTTTGTAGGACAAGTCGTCTATGGAAATTTGTTTGCGAAGTGCCAAGTTGGTAGACGCAAAGCCGATTACACGATCTTGTCTTGGACGAATGAGCAAGGTCGTTCCGAACGTCAAAGCTGCCGGGAAAACATAACCACCGTTATAATCCGTATGCTCGCCGATCAAATTCACGCGACCTGGAGCGTGAAATGCTGATATTTTCGGGGCTGTTTCTCCGTAAATTTCAATAAACGTGTCTTTTAGAGCTTGCAAATCTGCCATGTGTGGCACCGCCTTTAAAGGTATTGGTAAAAGTGTTAATTGAGCTTTCTCATAGTTTAAGTATAAAAGATACGCCGGTGATTGGCTATGGAGGCATGTTATTTCCACATGGAAAAATGTGATTTACAAATTCCGTTTTATGTGGATTTTATGGTACAGTGAAAGGAACGAAAGACACGAACGGAGATGTGGATACGAGATGGATAGGAACTATAGCTATTACGTTGTATCGAACCCTTTACCAGCTGGGAACAGTGACTTTACGGTTTTATTTGCAGGGGAAAGTCAGACTAAGCCTGAACATCGACTAGGACCGAAAGTTTATGACTACCACTTAATTCATTATGTCATATCGGGTCGCGGTGTATTCTCCTCACATGGCGAAGAGTATGCCATTGGCGCTGGCGACAGCTTTGTCATTGAACCAGAGCAACTCATTAGCTACGTCTCGGATGAGCTCGACCCTTGGCATTATTGCTGGATCGCCTTTACGGGCACCCAAGCAGCGAAGCTCGTCAGTGAGGCGGGCCTCACGCCTGCCAACCCGATCATCCATATCTCGCGCAACCGGCATATGCCTGTGCTTTATCGTCAGATTCAGCAGGCGCTCAAATCCAAGAAAAGCAACGCGCAGCTCAAGGCTACCGGATACCTCAGCTTATTGCTCGGTGAATACTGCGAAGCTCTATCTGCCCCCACGATTGCAGGACTCATCACAGAAGATGAAAGCGACCGCATCGTACAGCAAGCGATTCACTATTTGTCCACCCAATATGCGGAACCCATCACGATTGAAATGCTCGCCGAAAGTTTGGGTTATAATCGTGCGTATTTATCGCGCATGTTCAAAAAACATACCCAAGTGACGCCTGTCACGTTTTTGCTCAAACTGCGTGTGGATAAAGCGCGTTTGCTGCTGCGAGAACGGCTGGAGCTCACGATCGAGCAGATCGCTGCTTCCGTCGGATTCTATGATCCCTTATACTTCTCTAAGCAGTTTAAGCGTTGGTACGGGGTCTCGCCGAGCGAGTATCGAAATCATATCAAATCACTCTAATTCAGGAAGATAAACGCAACAAAAACAGCGGTAACTAAGGACTTTATTTGCTCATCCTTGGTCACCGCTGTTTGTGAAGTTAGCGTTAGTCTAGTTCGTTATTTGTCGAGAGCTTTCGCTGCCAAATAGGTTTCAATGGCCTGATTAACCTGGTACAGCCTACCCTCTGCCGTTACCATAAGTCCCTCCAACACGCCAACAGAACCTTGATGAATGTTGGTCTGAAGCTCATCCGCCGTATGGCTGAGCGGAGTTGCTCCGATGTTAGAAGCCACGCCTTTCAACGTATGAGCAAGCATCAACGCTTCAGGAAAGTCTTCTTTTGTAATCGCTTCTCGAATCCCCTCTATCGCGTTCGCGTGGTTCGCAACAAACTTATGCAATATCCGCTCGTAGAGGTTGCTATTTTGTCCCAGGCGCTGCAGGGCCTCCGCCGCGTTCAAGGCAGGCATCTCCTCGATTTGCTTCGCCGCTGCGACTTCAGCATAACTTTTTCCGCGCGAGCTCTGAATCATTCGCTGTAAAACACTGAACAATTGAATAGGTTCAAATGGCTTCGAAATATAGGCATCCATACCGGCTGCCATGACCTGCTCTTTGATACCTTGCATGGCGTCAGCCGTCATCGCGATAATCGGTGTCTCTTGATCGTAATCTCGAATATTTCTCGTTGCCTCAAAACCATCCATCAAAGGCATCTGCAAATCCATTAATATAGCGTCGTATTGCTTCGTCGCCGTCCGTTTCAATGCTTCGACGCCATTCTCTGCTAGATCTACATGAATATCCATTTCCTGAAGGATTGCCTGCGCTACTTGCTGATTAATTTCATTATCTTCTACTAACAAAACCTCCGTGTTCCGGAGGATATGCAGTTTTTTGCTTTCATTCTCACGTTGTGGCGATGCGGACTTTATCTGCATTTGCTCTTGGAATAGGTTCGTAATTTGGTTATACAGCTGTGATTGGCTCATTGGATAATAGAGGACCTTTTTCACTGATGTCGACTGTGACTTCAGTTGAAGCTCGGACTCATGATAGGAACTAATAAGTACGATGACTTGGACAGGTGTCGCGTACTCAAGTTTTATTCGCTCCGCCAAGGCGTGCGCTTTCTCATCTTGAAGCTTCCAATCGATGATAACTAAATCATAGCGACCATTGGTGCTGATTCGCTCAATCGCACTTTGAGCCGAATCCACGTCATTGACGATAAATTGGAACTGCTCCAGCTGATTCTTCAGCACAAGACGCATCTCCTGGTCATCACAGATGAGAAGAACACGCAGGAACTTCAAATATGAGGCTATTGGAGCGCTGAATAAGTGCTCTGAACCCACATCGAATTTCACCGTAAAAATGAAGGAGCTTCCTCTTCCCAACTTGCTCTCTACATGGATCTCCCCTTGCATTAACTCTACGATACTCTTGCTGATGACTAGCCCGAGGCCTGTCCCCCCGTATTTACGAGTTGTTGACATGTCGGCTTGTGTGAAGCCATGGAACAATAACGCTTGCTGCGCGGGTGTCATCCCAATTCCTGTATCCCTTACTTCAAATCGCAGTGAAACTCCGCTAGCATCTTGTGATGCAACGCCTACCGAAATGGCGATTTCGCCTTCATCTGTAAATTTCAAAGCGTTATTCACCAAATTGAGCAGGACTTGATTCAACCGGAACGGATCGCCGTTCAAGACTTGAGGTACTTCATGATGAATGGAGAAGTGAAGCTTTAACCCTTTCTCATACAACGAAAATCCGATAATATTCGAAATATTGCTCATAATTTCATATAAATCAAAATCAATGCGCTCGAGCACAATCTTCTTCGCCTCAATTTTCGAGAAATCAAGAATATCGCTGATGATCGTCAGCAAGCTTTTGGCCGAAAGCACCGTCTTTTCGACGTAATCCTTCTGCCTCTCTGTTAAATCTGTTTGCTGCAATAAATAATTCAGTCCGATAATCGCGTTCATCGGTGTTCGAATTTCATGACTCATATTAGCAAGGAATTCACTCTTCGCACGATTAGCAGATTCAGCGGATTCTTTGGCATCTGCGAGCAAGAGATTCTTGCTTTCCAGTTCGGATGTACGTTCCTCCACCAATACTTCAAGATGCTCTTTGTACTGATTCAGCGTCTCTTCGGCTTGCTTGCGTTCCGTAATATCCACACCCGCAAGTATCACACCGCCAATTTCACCAGTCTCTTTCCAAATCAAGTTATTATTCCATCCAAGAAGACGCTCTTCTCCTGAGCTAATGGTGATCGCTAACTCGTAGTAATCCCGCGCCGGTACACCGTCCATGATGCTTTGATAATATCGCTTCCGCTCTTCCCATTGATGCTTGGGTACACAAATCTCAAACCAATTCTTACCAATGATATCAGCTTCTTCATAGCCCAACATGGCGCAGCCTTTTCTATTCAACAGTTCAATCTTGCAGTCTCGGTCCAGCACCACAATCATGACATCGACGAGATCGAGATAGCTTTGGGCTTTCTCTTTCTCTTTCATCAGCCTCTGCTCGCCTTTCCTTCGCACCTCTCGTGTCTGCAACGAAAGAGCCATCCCGATCGCAATTGCTACCAGTGTAAAAATACTCGCCATCCAAAGAACCAATTCGCGCTGATTCGAGGTTCGATCTACATCCCGCTGTGTTCCCGTCAAATTATACGTGATCCACTGCTGCAAACTGGCATCTGCTTGCTCTCTATTCGGTGTAAGCTTGTCCAACAAGCTTTTTCCCCTGGCAAAATCACCAGATTGAACGGCATCGATGATAAGTTGACCTTTTTGCAAATAGTCTAAGGCCTTATCACCGACTTCCTTGTAAATTCGTCTCTCATCCTCAGAATTAATGAAAGAACTATAGTTAAGATATTTCTCATCAAACTGTCTCTTGGCTTCCATATAGGAGGTAATCACCGTGAGGAGTACATCTTTGTCGGTTTCAAGCAACAACTTATGCAAAAGAATTCTTTCCTGTGTGATGATGTCCTGCATCTCTACAATTCTCGCAATACTCGGCATCCAATTCGTCTTAACATGATCAATCGTCCCCTTCAGAGCAAACATCTGATAGAAGTTCGTTCCTATAACGGCTATTAGCACAGCAATGATGATGATAAAAGTCCATATCGACCTTATCCACGTAACCGCTTTCATCAATATTCACCCCTCATCACCGATTATAGCATAATGATCTCCTTTCTAGTTGAAAAAGGCCAATCAGAATTTCCTGATTGACCCTCTAATTACCTAACATTCATTACCTATTACTGTTCAAAAGGTATACGATTAGCGCGTTTTAAACCGCGAAAGTGATTCTTGCAATTCCTGCGCCATATGACTTAAATCTTCTGCAGAAGCAGATATTTCTTCCATAGCCGCCAGCTGTTTCTCGGAGCCTTGCGAGATGCCTTGACCATGCTCGTGGGAAGCTTTCGTCATCGAGACAATTTCACTCATGGATGCGGATACTTCTTCGGTTCCAGCCGACATTTCCTGCGAAGCTGCAGACACCTCTTGGATTTGGTCCGAGATTTCTTGGAACGCAACGGTCACACGATTAAAGACTTGACCCGCTTCATCAATCAACTCGGATCCTTTCTCTACATCCTTCACACCACTGTTCATCGCTTGTACCGCTCGCGTTGTCGATGATTGGACTTCGCGAATCAGCTCTGAAATATCTTTCGCCGACGAGGATGACTGCTCAGCGAGCTTCTTCACTTCATTTGCAACGACGGCAAAGCCGCGCCCCTGCTCTCCGGCACGAGCGGCCTCGATCGACGCATTCAGCGATAAGAGCTGCGTTTGATTGGCAATCTCGGTGATGACCGAGACGATTTCTCCAATTTTTTGCGAATAGGCTTCAAGCACTCTCATATCTTCTGCCGATTTGCCAACGGAGTCATTAATGAACTTCATTTGTTCAACAGCCTGATGAATGGCAACGCGCCCTTGCTGTACTTCCATCATGGATGTATGCGAAGCTTCTGTCACAACCGCCGAAGATTCCGCAATCCGCTGAACGCCTACTGCCATTTCGCCCATCGCGATCGACGTTTGCTCGGCCCCCATCAGTTGACCTTCACTCGCATTGAACACCTCTTGCATCGACTCTACGATACGATTGGAAATACCGACCGACTCTGCTGCTGCAGCGGTTAGCTCTTCCGAAGAGGCGCCTAGTTGCTCCGCGGTTAAACTGGCTTTGCCTACGATCTCCGAGAACGAGTCTAGCATCTGATTCATATTCGTGCCAAGTTGGCCTAGTTCATCACTGCGTTTGATTGTCAGACGTGGCGTCAGATCACCTTGTGCCATCTTCTTCACAGCTTCTGTAATCGCTAGAATCGGTTTCGTGGTCGCTGTAGAGACTAGCAAGGCAATGGCAGCTACAACAATCGTTGTGATCACACCCAGCCAAATGGATACTTCCTTCGCCGTTTTTACCGCACCATAGACTTCGGAATCTACCACATTGGTGACCAAGCGCCAACCTGTGGATGGGATCGTATCGAAGCTGATTCCTCGGGCAATGCCATCATCACCTTTGAAGCTAAAGGTTCCACTCTTTTCTTTCAACACCGTTTCTTGCAATTTCGCTACTTCCGACTTTGGAAGCACATCTGCAATGTTTTTTCCTGCATGCTCTTTACCCGGATAGGTTAAAAGTCCACCACTCGGCGACATTAAGTAGCCGTACCCTGTAGCTCCAATTTGTATCGTATTGGTGTACACATTCAGGTTCCCTGTAGTCAGAGGTGTGAACATCCCTCCAATGAAATTCTGCTTATCATCCAGCATCGGGACAAATAGAACTACGATGTTATTCCCTGTTGCCTTACTGACGATGAGATCCGTGCTCACCGGCTTTTTCGTTTCTTTAGCTTGTTTGATGTAATCACGATCGGATACAGGAATTTTCTGTCCGGCCGAGGTCAGCGCGATTTCATCTTTGTTCACATAAACGTATTGTTCGACATCTTTGTTAGCTTGTTCGAATTTGAGTAGAATTTTTACAATTTCCTTTTCATTCCCACTCTTAATCTCTTCATATTTCATCATTTCTTTCAGAATAGCGATTTGACGCTCAATTGAATAGTCGATAGCCGTCACATTTGCCTTCAGGATACTCTCTTCCTTGGAGTGAACTTCATCTTTCACCACACTCTTCAAATAGTAGGATGAAAAGACGGTACTAAATAACATCGGTACCAACGCGATAACTAGAAACAAAATCGTCATTCTTGTTCTGAACGAAGTAAAAGAGAGAGACTTTATCCACTCTTTTACATTCATTCCTTTTTGCATTTTCATTTTCTCTTACTCCTCCTACATGCTAGTTGCTTTTTTCTATTTGTTTACACCAAATACTGACTATTTAAGAAATTCAGACTCATTTCGACATTTTCCTTCAAAAAGCGACATTAGCAGATCTGCCAGCAGGGGTGGGGTTCGTGGGGCGGAGGTTGGCGGGGCAAGCATTCGGGTAGGCGGGGTGATGTTCAAGTGTTCAAGAGAGAACTGCTCATCAACCTGCTCTTATAGACAAAAAAACACCACCACAGGATCACTCCCATGATGGTGCTCTTTAATTCATCGATCTATCTCTTACCCGGATCGTACGGCTCACCAAGTGCTGACGGTGCTTTCGCACGGCCCACGGCCCCCGCCAATACAAGGATTGTTAGTACGTAAGGCAACATGTAAAGGAATTCCTGCGGAATGTCTTTGGAGAAATCGAACAATCGCATAAAATTGTTGAGCGCTTGCGCCATTCCGAAGAATACCGCGGCGCCCAGCGCGCCAAATGGATGCCATTTGCCGAAAATCATCGCCGCCATGGCAATAAAGCCTTGACCCGAGATCGTGTTATGCGAGAACGCGCTTGTAGTCGTTAAGGTAATCGTTGCTCCGCCAAGTCCCGCTAGAAGACCACTGATCAAAACAGCGAAATAACGGATGCGTTTCACTTTAATCCCAACAGTATCAGCGGCACTCGGATGCTCACCAACAGCTCGTAGGCGCAGACCGAATGGCGTTTTGAACAACACATACCAAGTTACGAAAACTAGAATTAACGCAATATACGTCGTTGGATACGCCGTAAAGAATGCATAGCCGACATATGGAATCTTGGATAGCAGCGGAATTTCCCATTTGGAGAATACATCATTCAAGGTTTCAGTTTGACCCGCACCATCGAACAATACTTTCACCAAGTACAACGTGACGCCAGCTGCCAAGAAGTTGATAACCACGCCGCTGATCACTTGATTCGCTTTGAACGAAATCGTCGCAACCGCATGGATTAAGGCGAAGATCAGTGCGAATAGGAATGCACACAAGAGTCCAATCCAGGGAGACCAGATACCCATGTTCGCCTCTTCCGCATAGTAAGTGCCTACCGCTGACGCGAATGCACCGGAAACCATCAGACCCTCGATACCGATATTAACGATACCCGATCGCTCTGAGTAAATACCGCCCAAAGCTCCGAAGATAAGCGCTGTGGAATACACCAGCGTTGTATTAATAAGTTCACTGAATTTCGTGAAGAACGCATTAAGCATACTGAGCAGGTCCATATTACGAAGCCCTCTCTTTCTTGCGTTTGCCGTAGAACGGGATCAGCACCCATTTGACTATACCTTGGGTAGCTACAAAGAATATCACCGATCCGATGACAATACGGATAATTTCTGGTGGTACATCCGCACCAAAGCTCATCCCCGCAGAACCGTATGATAAGCCACCGAACAGGATAGCACCAAGCACGACACCTATCGGATTATTGGCTCCGAGCAAGGATACCGCGATACCATCGAACCCATACCCTGTCGTACCTGCCGCAACCACTTGATAATGGAAGACACCGAGAACCTCGAACACACCAGCAAGTCCAGCAAATACCCCGGAGATAAACATCGCTTTGATGATGTTCTTATTCACGTTCATGCCCGCATACTTAGCAGCATCGATATTATGCCCTACAGCACGCAGCTCGTAACCTTGCTTCGTTTTCCACAGAATTAAGTAGAAGACAACCGCTGCCAGAATGGCAATCAGTGTTCCCCAGTGGAGCCTCGCGTGGTTCATCGCATCTGACAACCAACCGATGCTTAGAGACGCAGAGTCTTGAATCATATAGGAACGTTGTTGCTTCGGCTCAAGAAGGAAGGTGTTCACGATATAGTTGGATAGGAACAACGAGATCCAGTTCAACATGATCGTGGTGATGACTTCGTTTACGCCGCGTTTCGCTTTCAAATAACCGGCAATAGCGCCCCAAAGTCCGCCGATCAATGCCCCAACAATGACCGCTAGGGGAGCATGGATGATCCATGGCAGACCATGTAGCTTGACGCCAATAAAGGTAGCCCCCGTCATCCCCATCACGAACTGCCCTTCCGCACCAATATTGAACAATCCTGTACGGAAGGCGAAAGCGACGGATAAACCCGTAAGAATCAAGGGCGTAATTGCCCGTATCGACTCACCGATATCATATGGACTTCCTAAAATACGTGAGAACAATGCCCCATACGCAGCAATCGGATTATAACCACCAGCCAGCATGACAAGCGCTCCGAATAGCAGCCCCAGCACAATCGCCACAAGGGGGTTGACCGCTGACTCACTTGTAAATATGCGAACCACTTTATTCATGAGGGGCTCCTTTCTGAGCAGACTTGCTGCCTGCCATCAGCAGACCGATCTCCTGATCGTTCGTATCCTGCGGCATCACTTCGCCCACAATCTGTCCTTCGTAGATAACCGCAATACGGTCGGAAACATTCATGATTTCATCCAGCTCAAAAGAAATCAACAGAACGGCCTTACCTTTGTTCCGCTGCTCAATCAGCATCCGATGAACGAATTCAATCGCACCCACATCCAAACCACGCGTCGGCTGCGCCGCGATCAACAGGTTCGGATTCTTATGTATTTCCCTCGCAATAATCGCCTTTTGTTGATTACCGCCGGACAAGGAGCGCGCCTTGTTATAAATACTCGGTGTGCGCACGTCAAATTGCTTAATCAGCGCTTCCGCATGCTTATCAATGGCATCATAGCTCAGGAAACCGCCTTTGTTATACGCAGGATGGAAATACGTTTCAAGCACCATATTTTCACTCATTGTAAAATCAAGTACGAGCCCGTGTTTATGACGATCCTCCGGAATATGCGATAGCCCGGCTTCTGAAATCTCACGCGGTGTCTGATTTGTAATATCGCTGCCCATGAGCAGCACTTTGCCGCCATCTACAGCACGCAAGCCCGTCAATGCCTCGATCAGTTCACTCTGACCGTTGCCATCTACACCTGCGATACCCAGAATTTCGCCAGCTTTCACTTCAAAATTAAGCCCTTTGAGCGAAGCTAATCCTTGCTGATTGCGCACCATCAAATCTTGAACCTGGAGAACAGGCTCACCCAGTTTCGCAGCTTCCTTACTCACTTTAAAGGAGACGTCGCGCCCGACCATTTTCTCGGCTAGAATTTGTGGATTCGCTTGGGAGCGTGCCAAAGAATCAATCACTTTACCGCGACGAATAATCGTCACCGTATCGGCAATCTCCATAATTTCTTTCAACTTATGTGTAATGAGAATAATGGACTTGCCCTCTTTCACAAGGTTACGCATAATGACCATCAATTCACTAATTTCTTGCGGCGTTAGTACAGCTGTAGGCTCATCAAAAATTAAAATATCGGCGCCGCGATACAGCGTTTTCAATATCTCGACACGCTGCTGCATACCGACTGAAATGTCTTCAACTTTGGCTTTTGGATCCACACGTAAACCATATTGCTCAGATAGCTTGCGCACTTTATCTTGTGCTGTTCGTATATCCACATTCATACCACGTTTGGGTTCCATCCCCAAAATGATATTTTCAGTTACTGTAAACGGTTGTACCAATTTAAAATGTTGATGGACCATCCCGATGCCGAGCTCGATCGCTCGATTCGGACTGTCGATATAAACCTCATTACCTTGTACAAAAATACTACCTTCATCCGGCTGATATAGACCGAACACAATATTCATTAGTGTTGATTTTCCAGCACCATTTTCGCCAAGCAAGGCATGAATTTCGCCTTTTTTAAGCTTCAAGCTGATAGCATCATTAGCAACAATGCCTGGAAATCGTTTCGTTATGCCACGAAGTTCAACAACTGGGACTGCTTCACTCATCAGATCACCCTAAGGATCAATTTTTTATTATTCCATGCCCATTAAAACTAAAGAACAAGGCTAGTTAGTATAACTAGCCTTGTTTGTACAGAAGCAAACCTATCGTTCTTACCAATAACGTCAGTTTGACGCTTATGGTTTTTCAGGAACTTTGATTTCGCCGCTAATAATTTTGGCTTTGTACTCGTCAACTTTTTTCAAGATGTCAGCGGAAACGTTCTTCTTGGATGTTTCAGGAAGGCCAACACCATCATCTTTCAGACCCAAAGTAACAACTTTACCACCTTGGAATTTGCCTGCAACTACGTCTTTGGATACACGAAGTACCGCAGAGTCAACACGTTTCAACATGGATGTTAGTGTAACTTCATCACCAAACTCTAGGGATTGGTCTTTATCTACACCGATAACCCATACTTTTTTACCGTTTTTCGCGCGATCTTTCGCTTCGTTGAACACACCGTTACCAGTGGATCCAGCCGCGTGGAAAATGATATCAGCGCCGTCGTTGTAGATCGTTGCTGCAGCTGCTTTACCAAGATCAGGCTTGTCGAAAGCACCTGTGTAGTTGATTTGAATTTTAGCATCTGGTTTTACTGCTTTAACGCCAGCTACGAAACCAGCTTCAAAACGTTTGATAACCGGGATGTCGATACCGCCAACGAAACCGATTTTGTTTGTTTTAGTTGTAAGACCTGCTACCACACCAACAAGGTAAGAACCTTCTTGCTCGGAGAAAGTAACGGATTCAACGTTCGGAGCTTCTACTACGTTATCAATAATCGCAAGTTTCGCGTTCGGGTTTTGCGTTGCTACTGTTTTAACAGCGTCACCCATCAAGAAACCAATACCCCAAGTCAGGTTGTAACCATCTTTAACGAATTGATTCAAGTTAGGCGTATAGTCAGCGTCACTTTTACTTTCAAGGTTCTTCACGTTTGCGCTAGTTTGTTTCTTAAGTAGATTCAAGCCTTCCCAAGCGCTTTGGTTAAAGGATTTGTCGTTTACGCCACCGATATCTGTAACCATGCCGATTTTGAAGTCTTTACCTGTGTTGTCACTCGCTACTGCACTTGCTGCTGGTGATGCGGATGAACCTGTCTCTTCTTTTTTGGCACAACCGGAAATCACTAGTGCAGAAACCGTTACAGTCATCAGAACTGTTGAAAAAATCTTCTTCATCGATTTTACCCCCATCGTATCATCATTTAATTGAAACTATGAAGCCCACATTCTAGGGTGACCAGTTCCAGTTAAATTATGTAAGTTGACTTCAAATTAAGTGTATCATTTCGATTCCTAACAGAAAAGCGAATCTCGCAATGATTACATATAATTCGTCATGTCACACAAGTTAACATCTTCGTTTTGTTTTCCCCGACAATATAGGTTACAAGCCCCAATTATTGATTATACAACCAGTGGTTAATAAAATCTAGATTGCTCTATGTTAATTTTATGACACTCTCGTGTCATAAAATATTAGATCAGTAAGTTGAAGAGTTTTGGATCCTTATTGATCTCGATATAGCCATAATCCTTGCTGGAAAGACGCTCAATAAGTCCCTCGTAATCGTCTTTATTCTTCAGCTCGATCCCTACCAATGCAGGCGCATCGTCCCGATTATTCTTCTTCGTATACTCGAAACGTGTGATATCATCCGAAGGTCCTAGTACTTCCTCTAAAAATTCACGAAGTGCTCCTGCACGTTGTGGGAAATTCAAGATGAAGTAATGCTTTAATCCTTCGTATACGAGGGATCTCTCTTTAATTTGCTGCATCCGGTCAATATCATTGTTTCCGCCGCTGATAATACACACGACATTCTTACCGCGGATTTGTTCGCGATAAGCATCCAGCGCTGCCACTGGAAGCGCTCCGGCTGGCTCAATAACAATCGCGTTGCTATTGTAGAGCTCTAGAATGGTTGTACATTCTTTGCCAGAAGGAATGATGACGATGTCTTCTAACTTTTCTTTACAAATGTCAAAAGTCATCTCGCCTACCTGCGCGACGGCTGCACCATCAACAAACTTCTCAATGGATGATAGTTTTACGACGCTCCCCTGCTTCAGTGCTTCCGTCATGCTCGCTGCACCTTCAGGTTCTGCACCGATAATGCGCGTGCGAGGGGACACGCTCTTCACATACGTCGCAACTCCAGCAGCTAGTCCACCTCCACCGATCGTTGCAAAGATGAAATCCGGTGTTTCCGGCATTTGATTCATAATCTCTAGGCCAACCGTCCCTTGCCCAGCTATCGTACGTACATCATCAAACGGATGGATGAACACCTTATTCTCTTTCAGACAGTATGCTTTCGCCTGGGTCGAAGAATCATCGAAGGAGTCGCCAACAAGGATGACTTCCACAAACGAGCCGCCAAACAGCTTCACTTGGGAAATCTTCTGACGCGGTGTCGTCGTTGGCATGAAGATCTTGCCCTCGATGCCCAACTGCTTACAAGAATAAGCTACGCCTTGCGCATGATTGCCTGCACTCGCGCACACAACCCCCGCTGCACGTTCCTCTTCGGTTAAGCTCTGGATCACATTGTAAGCTCCGCGAATCTTGAACGAACGCACGATTTGCATATCTTCACGTTTAAGGTACACGTTACATTCATACTGGCTAGAGAGCAGCTCATTGCGTTGCAGCGGCGATGGTTCGATCACCTTGCTGAGCACATGATTGGCTCTAATAATATCTTCCAAACCTACTTTACCAGAAACAACCATCTTCTCGAACACCCTTTCTTTGTTGAAGCTTCCATTAAGTTTTAACATGTATTGTAACATATGTGATGCGTTCTGTACGTAAATATCGCAGAGAGTACGACCTGCTTTCACGTTCGTGATATGCCTCACGAATAAAAGCCGCCCCTCGCAGTCAAATGACCTTGAGGAACGGCTCTTTTATACGTCCAACCCTAGTGATTAATGACCGACCATCATTGGAATTTCAGCCGCATTACCGGACTCGCCTTCAATTTTCTTAGGCTTCTGCAGCATCAAACCAAGCAGACCGCCAACAATAGCGATACCTAGCAAAATGAGGAACGTATGTCCGAAAGCAGAAGCGTATAAGCCTACATCCGGTTGTTGTTTGCCTGACTCTACCATCAAATCTTTAAATTTCGTACTGAAGATTGTCATCAAGATCGCAATAGCGAAGGACATCATAACTTGCTGTGCCGCGTTCGTCAAAGACGTTACACGACCAACCAAGTTCTGCGGTGCCGATTGAATCAAGTGATTGTTCAGCGGCATCATGAAGAGTCCCATACCCGCTCCTAGAAGCGTAAGCGGCAGCATCACTGTGCCTACACCAGAATCACCCGAAATATTGGAAAGCAACAAGGCCGAAATCGTTGTAAGAACCATCCCCGCGATAACGAGCGGACGAGCACCGAAACGGTCGGACAGCTTACCGCCGATTGGCATGAACAACCCGGAAGCCAAGGCTTGCGGAAGCATGATCAATCCCGTTTTCAACGGGCTGTACCCATGTGCTTGCTGTAAGAAAAGGGGTACAAGGAACATCGTACCGAACATCGCAATTTGTGAAATCCACTGCACGACAATTCCTTTCGTAAAGTTGCCAGAACGGAATACGCGAAGCTCCAATAGCGGATTCTTCTGTTTCAATTCAACAATAATGAATAGGATTAGTGCAATGACACCAACGCCAGAACCGATCAGCGTATCTGCATCTGTCCAAGTGGATTTCCCCGTAATCGGATCAATACCACCGTTGGAAACACCATAGACAAGTGCCGCGAAAGCTAAAGGCCCTAACAACATACCCAATAAATCTAGAGAAGCAACGCTTTGACGCTGCATATTTGGCAATGTACGAATACCTAAAATAATACCAATAACACCAATCGGCAAATTAATCAGGAAAATCCACTGCCAGCTGTGATACTCAACTAACCAACCTGCAACGACAGGACCAAGTGCTGGACCCAGTAGGATCGGAATCCCCATCATCCCCATCACAGTCCCTACTTTACCTGGAGGAGATAGACGATAAATGAACGCCATCGCAATCGGCACTACGACACCGCCGCCTAGTCCTTGAATGATACGGTAAGTAATAAGCATTTCAACCGAGTTCGCCAGTGCACATAGACCAGAGCCTATTGTGAAAAGACCTACGGAAATTAGGAAGATTTTCTTAGCGCCAAAACGATCCGATAACCAACCTGCCAACGGGATAACCGCGGCTTGTGCCAGTGCGTAACCAATAACCGTCCACTGAACGAGTGATAAGTTGAGCAAATTGAATTCTTCTTGCAGCTTAGGAAGAGCAACGTTTACTGCTGTTCCGTCCAAGATAACCATAAAGATACCTACGACAATCGCTAACAGCGGCCCCAAAATGCTGCGCATTGAAAAAGGAGCTTCTGTTTCTTTCGATGTTGCTTGTGAAGACATGTAATCCCTCCATCCGATTAATTTCTCTCTCTTTGTCTGTCGTTGACCGTATATCAACTACACGTTACAATAGTGACAGTTATGAAATTCGTGGTGTCTTTTCTTGTAAACGGACAGATGTCCGTTTACAGTAATGATGCTACCCAACTTTGCTTTGTTTGTCAATACGAACAACTTAACATTTACTCCTACGAGGTGGTTACAGAATGTCCATTCGTCACGAACGCAAGGACGCCATGGAAAATCGCCAATTAATTCTACAAACGGCCAATCAACTCTTTCATGAGCACGGTGTTCAATCAGTTAGCATGCATCAAATCGCCAAAACAGCTGGCATCGGACAAGCAACGTTATACCGCAGGTATGCCCACAAAGGAGACCTCTGCTTTGATGTCCTCCAGCATTATGGCAGACAGTTCATTCAAGAGATTACAGCGTATTTGGACAAACACAAACAAGCCGCTCCTATAGATCGACTCTCTGGTATCTTAGGATTTTGGATTGATGCCATTGAAACGAATGCGGAACTCATTGTTGAAATGTCATCCAAAATGAATTTCAACTGTGATGATAATCAATCTAATTTCTTCTTATCTCCTATGTATCGTACCATTCGTGACCAATTATCCGAGCTTATCCAAGAAACAATTGAGGCCGATCCTGAGCAGCATCCAGAGCCTGATCTAGCCGCACATACCATCATCTGTTCGATCTCACCTATCGGCTACTTCCATATCAAAAATGAGAAGAACTATACGAAAGAACATATGAAGGAGCACTATCGCCGATTGTGTGTCTTATTTTTCAAAAAAGCCTAGCGTGCCTCTTTCTATAAAAAAGAACAAAGACCTCTCCAAGTTATTTGCGAGAGGTCTTTTTGTTAGCAATATTTCGGTTTAAAGATTAATAGTAATACCGCGGCTTCTCCTGCAGTTCGGATCTCTTTTGCAAGAAACGGTAGAACGCCGTGGCTGCCTGTGCTTTCGTCACTTCTGCCTGTGGTGCAAAGTTACCATCGTTAAGCGACATAATGTTCAGTCCAACAACGATAGCCGCATCGCCTAAGTTCGTCAGCTTATCAGCATCTGCGAATTGATTGTTAAAGACACCATCGAACTTCGTCAGACTGTGATACCCCAGCGCTTTGACGATCAATTGCGCCATTGCTTCACGATCCATCGTAGCTTCCGGATTGAACTCTTTACCTACGTCAAGCAGCCCGCGATCAACCGCATTTTCAACATAGGCAAAATATTTAGAGCCATTGCTCACATCAGCAAAGGAAGCCGCGCGTTCTGCGCCATAATAGATGCCGCCGTTGCCGCCATTCATGGCGATGACAAGCATTTTGACCAACTCACCGCGCTTGATCGTTTGATCTGGATTTACTTTACCGTCCTTCACATCCAAGGCTTGATAATCAAGCATGAGTTGAAGTTCATTTTGCGCCCAGTGCTTATCAATGTCACTTACAACAACCTTATCCAAGGAAATAACCTCGCCAGATTGCGCACTGCGCCATTGACCGGATGCCGCATCTAGAAGGAAACCGCCATCGCGATTCGGATTTTTAGAAATAAGAGAATAAACGAGCTTCGCTTTCGATTCTCCTTTGCCATTCGCAGCCGCAGACATAGGAATCTCCCCAGCAGCCATCATTACGCGGTATTTCTCAATCGGCATAGGGCCATAGAATCCGTTACCTTCCAATACATAGCCAAGCTTCACATCGAACTGTGACAACCATAGCTCCTTCGCTTTGTCGATCGAAATAACCTCAGGCTTTTGAGTAGGATACGCCACATCGCTTAGGTTGACATAGTAGCTCGAGATGCTTCCCGTTACACGGTCGATGCTTACGCGTACCTCTTCATTACCCACAGTAACGCCGTCAATGACACGTTTGTAGCTAACTTCCCAAGTACGCATCTGCTTCAACGTTTCTTCGGAGTACTCTTTTTGAACGCTCAGCACAAGCTGATCTGTAGAGGCTGGAAGCTGCGCTTTGACGAAATCTGTACTTTTCGCAATCGCATCATCCAAGGAAACTTTCCCCTCGATCGGTTTGTCGGTTTCACTGCTATAAGGCACATAGAAGTTAAAATTAATGATAGCCCCTGTTTTACTATTCACGGTTGCCCAAACATTATTTCCTGCAATCATTTTCCCACTAGCTGTCGCATCCGTCGTTGACTTGTTCCAGCTCATATTCCAGCTAGAGGTCGTCTCACCTGTTTCAGGATTCTTCGATTCATTATAATTGGCTTCTTGCAGCTTGAAGTCAGCGGATAGGTTAAACGTCGATACTACTTTCTTAACCGCTTCTTCTTTCGTCAAATTCAAATTAGCCGGCGGATTCGCTCCCAGTGGCTTATCGGTTAGAGGCTTATTGCCGCCGCTTAAGCTAGGAGTTGGATTCCATACTTCCCCTGTTGCCGCATCCAAAGCAAAGCCGTTCATCAAGTACGCAATAATCGGAATTCTTTTCCCTTGCGTGTTATATGGGATTTGATATTGCAAGGACAGTTCCGTCTTTGCACGGAATTGTTCAATTGCCTTCTCCTTCGTAATCGGTGTACTTGTTGTATCAAAAGTTACCTTATCATCCCAGTTGTACCCATAGCCCGTAATTTGACCGTCACCATTGACGTTGACATTGAGACCATTAGCTGAGAAAGGAACTCCACCTACAGATCGATCATAGCGGATATTATATTGATAATTACCGTCAAGTGGTGTGCGGAAGGCTTTTTCTACAGAGTCATCGTAGATAAGCTCCTTTTGCTTCGTAGGATTTACTTTCGCCACGAAGGCTGCTGCCAAATCTTTCGCACCTTGAAAATCCACCTTAGGCGGGTACGTCGGCTTATGATCAGGATCATTGTCATTCAGGGAATAGGAAGTTAACGTTCCGTCTAAAGCATTAATCGAAATATTGGCGGAGCCATAGAAGCGTTCTTTCACCTTTTTCGAATAGCTGACATTCCATGTAGGAATATTTTGGCCATTCATGCCATAATACGCATTTAAACTGATCGATTGGAAGGTATAGTCAGCAGGCAGTGTTATGTAAGCTTTCGCGTGTTCTAGTGCTTGTTCTTTGGTTATTTTGGCTTCGAGTACCGAGGTATCGATTTGGCCTGGGAAAGCTGGGGATGTCATGGCGTTCGTTACTGCAGCAGTGGCATTATCCGCCCACACCCCAGTCGGGGCAACTGTCAACAGCAGCGTCGATGCCAGTACCATCGTGCTTGCTTGTTTTAATAATTTCAATGTCATCTTCCTCCTTAAGTGTTCTCCATACAACATGTGGATTCACATACCGAGCAGCTGCTTGGACGTGTCCTATTGCTATATATAACTTGACGGTGAATTTTGGAAAAAGGTTGCGTAAGCGCTACATAATTTTTTAATAATATAAAAAACACATGCTCGAACATCCGATAGACGAATGATCCTGCATGTGTTTGTAAGTACGGCTTTTCGGCATCAAATTACCGTTCGGATTTCGCATTTTCATGACTCAGTGTCTGCATTAAATCCTTCAACTCGCCTTGTGTCAAATCTCGCCATTTGCCTACTTTCAAATTTTCCAAATGTATATGCATAATACGAACACGCTGGAGACGCACTACCCGGTATCCGAATGCTTCGCACATTCTACGAATTTGACGATTCAGACCTTGCGTAAGAATGATGCGAAAAACACGTTCATTCACTTGTACAATTTCACAAGGTTTCGTCATCGTTCCCAAAATACGCACACCGCTTGCCATTCCCCGCAGAAACATCTGCGTGATTGGGCGATTAACCGTGACAATATATTCTTTGTCATGATTGTTCTCTGCACGGAGGATCTGATTCACGATATCCCCGTTATTCGTCAACAGGATGAGCCCTTCCGAGTCCTTGTCCAATCTGCCGATAGGAAAAATGCGCTCCGAATGCCCCACGAAATCCACGATATTCCCTTGAATATGCGCTTCCGTTGTGCTGGTAATCCCTACAGGTTTGTTGAGGGCAATGTAGACATGCTCCTTCTTCTCTCCGATCGCTCGACCATCTACCTTCACTTCATCGCCTGGTCCCACTACACTACCCAATCCAGCGATTTCGCCATTGATCGTCACACGCCGTGCTTCGACCCACTTGTCAGCCTCACGTCTGGAACACACGCCGGTTTCACTAATAAACTTATTAATTCTCATGCCCGCGAAATTCCCTTCTATGCCGTCTTCATTTGAATTCAATACCTTCTATTATGCTGGATTCAATGCGTCGGTTCAAGTCGCTGCGGCAAACCGTCTGAGGCACGCACCTATTAGTCCGTAATCTCTTTACTACAAATTGATATGAATGAACTGGTAGATTCATCCACGCAGAATCTATTAATCTAGCATTTATTAGAAATAGAAGGAGGGATGACCAATGAGTTCAAAAAAAGCAAGAATCGTGAAAGCTTTCTCCACACCCAAACAAGCGAATCGTAAAACGGATTTAGGCGACGGCTTCCAACGTTTCTTTTTTAATCGTACTATTTCACCGAACACTTATTTTACATTCACATTCAGAGGCGGAGCTTACAAACCTGTAAGCGGTGGATTCTTCATTTCCAATCAAAACTCCTTGCCCGCTTATGCAACAAGTTTCTACAACCAAACCGACACCGTTTATGTTATCACGGTTTACAACCCTACTATTTTCACACGTGCGATCTCATTTACATTCGTAGCTAAGCTGTAATTGAAGTTAGAGAAGGCAAACAACCCCCTCGCACCTATAAAGGTTGCTGGGGGTTTCTACATCCTACACTTTGTTTGTTATACTGTGGGGAAAGATTACATACCGAAGGAGCACAAAGATGCACTTTTTACTATTAGGCGCAACGGGCCGCGTTGGGCGGCGCATACTCGACCAAGCTTTGCAGGATGGCCATAAAGTCACCGCCATCGTACGCAATACCGAGAAAGTCACGCTGCGCCCTGATCGACTCACCTTGCTGCAAGGTGATGCTTGTTCCGCAGCGGATCTAGAGCGTGCTATGCCCGGCGTGGACATCGTCGTGAGCTGCTTGGGCACCGACGGCAGCACGGTGCTGACCGAGGCGACGCCCCTGCTCATCGGGGCGATGAAGGCCGCCGGCGTAAGCCGCGTGGTTACCGTCGGCACAGCAGGCATCCTGCAGAGCCGGGAGCACCCGGGGCTGCTGCGGTTTGAAGCGCCGGATACACGGCGCTCCTCGACCCGCGCGGCCGAGGAGCACCGCCAGGCGTGGGCGCTGCTCGCAGCGTCGGGTCTACGTTGGACTGTCGTGTGTCCAACGTATTTGCCCGACGGCGAGGCGCAAGGTCAGTTCCGCGCGGAGCGCGACTTTTTGCCGGACGGCGGCACGTCCATCACCGTCGGCGACACCGCGGCGTTCACCTACCGCGTCGCGGTGGATGGCGCGTACGTCGGGTGCCGCGTGGGGTTGGCGTATTAGTCTGACGACGCTGGACGGCATGAGCATTAGCAAATAGCGTTATGCGATAACGCTATTCCGCTCTATTGAACGAGCGATTGCACAATAACATTATGACATAACGCTAACTTGCTTCAACGTCGAAGTTTCCGGTGTATTTCCTCACATTAGCGTTATCGCATCACTTTATTACCATTGAAAATGAGAAAAATCCCGAGATAAGATGATGCGATCACCTTAATCTCGGGATTTTTCTACCTCGGGGAACCACGCCATTCGGCGCCATCCAATTTTCCACTACTAATTGTTGCGTCTCTTAGCTAGCTCTCTCATATTAAGACCTGACACCACAATACCGCCAAATCGGAAAAGGTAACCGAGAACCGGGATCAGACTTAGGAACGCCAAAGCAATGTTGATGATCGTTTTCAACGTAGTTCCATTACCTGTAAGAATCGCAAATACGAGATTCACAAAAACCAACGGAATGACCCACGCACATGACCATGCATATACAAATGGGATTAAACCAAGTACATACCCCACGGCAATCGCTACTTCGGATAGCAGTTGCAATAGGTTTAACAAACGAATTGTATCTGAACGCATAAAATTTCCCCTCCACTTCACATAAGCATCCATTTGCACCTATTGTAGCATATTGGAAAGTCGGAGTCGTTAGCCTTTCGTCGAGATTCATCCTCGACTAGCGACCTAGTCTTTGCGCCCAGTTGTTCTGCCTACAGCTTGCTTGTCGAAGCAGCCGCCTCCGCTGCAGCCGCAATTTCCGGATGCCCCGCTTGCAGCTGGTACATCTGGTAGTACCGCCCGAGGAGCGCCATGAGCTCCTCATGCGTCCCACGCTCGACGATCTCGCCGTGATCGAGCACAAGAATCAAGTCGGCGCTGCGAATCGTCGACAGTCTATGGGCAATGATGAAGGTGGTCCGCCCCTTCTTCAATACATCGAGCGCGGCCTGAATGATGGCCTCGGTCTCGGTGTCGATCGAGGCCGTCGCCTCATCGAGGATCAAGATCGCCGGGTCGAACGCCAGCGCCCGGGCAAACGAGATCAGCTGCCGCTGCCCAGCAGACAGCGTGCTGCCCTTCTCGATGACCGGCTCATCGAGGCCATGCGGCAGCGCACCTAGCATTTCCGCGGCGCCGACTTCGCGCAGCGCCGCCTCCACCCGTTCCCGGGTGATGGACGGATCGTCCAAGGACACATTGGACGCAATCGTCCCTGTGAACAGGAACGGATCCTGCAGCACGATGCCCATGTGCTGACGAAGCTGCTGCTTCGATAGCTCGCGAATATCACGGCCATCCACCGTGATACGACCTTCGCTAACCTCATAGAAACGGAATAGCAGGTTCAAGATTGAGCTTTTGCCTGAACCAGTGTGCCCAACTAAGGCTACGGTCTGCCCTTGCTCCGCGGAGAAGGAGATGTCTTTCAACACATCCTCACCTTCTTTGTAAGCGAAGCGAACGTGTTCGAAGCTCACGTGGCCTTTGTAGCGATCTGCTTTTTCAGCCACAACATCGATGCCTTGTTCGTCTAGCAGCTCAAATACACGGTCAGCCGACACGAGCGCACGCTCCAAATTCGGCAGCTGATTCACGATACCTACCATCGGATGGAACATTCGGTTGAGGTAATCGACGAAAGCGTAGAGCACACCAACGGTAATCAGCGCATTCAGCGAACTGCCGCCAACGTACCAGATCAAACCGAAGAAGAACAAGTTCCGCACCACGTTCATCAAGTTATGAGAGGTCAAGGAGTTCAGACTGAGCAGTTTATTTTGATACCTCGTATACTCCTCATTCAGCACTTCAAATTCTGCGGTCGTTTCCTTTTGTCGGCGAAAAGCACGAATGATGGTCATCCCTTGAATCGCCTCGTTGATCATGCCGTTAATTGCGCTAATGCGCTCCCGAATTTCGTGATTAATGGAGGACGCGTATTTGCGATAGACGATAATCCATACTACCAGCAGTGGAATAATCGGCAATGTGAAGAGAGCCAAACGGTAGTCTAATATGAAAATAGCAGCGATAATACCGACGATGTAAATCGTACCTGTAAAAAAGTTCGCCAATACCTGCACATACAAATCCCGAACGGATTCGGTGTCATTGGTGATGCGTGAGACAATTTTGCCCGCTGGCTGATTATCAAAATAATTAATCGGCAACCGCTGAATTTGCGCGAACACGTCCCTGCGCATGCGCTGAATAATGCGGTTCGCCGCAGATTGCAGTAAAAACTTCTGTCCATACGTAAATCCGGCACCAATGAAAATTAGGATCACATAGAACCCAGCGAGCGTCATCAGATTGGCCCATTGCGGCTTGTAAAAGTTGTATAATTCCTGCGCACTCAGACGCTTGACCGTGTATTCGGCTTGCTTCCCGTCTTGCGTGACTTGCAGCTTCCCATCATCTGTGAGCTTACGCACACCATCCCAAGGAAGAGCCTGATCTAACCAGACGAACTTGCCTCCCACTTGTAAAATACGAACCTCTCTCCCCTTCGGCTCGCCTTCCGCGTAGTTGTCACCCCGCTTAAAGAATGTTTGATCATAAGCCACTGCCTTATCGCTCATCGCCTTCGACTGTGTCTCATACCACGGCTTCTCGATGCCCAGGATGTGCGTGTCGATCATATGCTTGGCAATAAACGGTCCCGCCAGCTCAGTTGCAACCGCTAAGGATAAAAAAACTAAGGCAATTAGCAAGGTTTGCTTAAATTGCGATGCATATTGAAATAACCGTTTGCCAGTTTGTTTCGTTGATTTCGTTTGTTGTTGCGTGTTCTTCATCAGGAGTCTCACCTTCTTTTCTTTATGTCTCAACTGACAACTGCCCTTATCCAACCGTCTGTTCTTCCAGCTGTTGCCGATCATACTGCTCTTTATACCAACCGCCAAGTGCAAGCAGCTGCTCATGCGTGCCTTCTTCGATGATGTAGCCCTCATCCAGCACAACAATCCAGTCAGCATGCTGTACAGCGGAGAGTCGATGCGTGGTGATTAGGGTTGTTTTGCCTGCGCGTTCGGAGCGAATGCCGCGAATGATCTCGGCTTCCGTCTTCGCATCCACCGCAGAGAGCGCGTCGTCGAGCAGGAGAATCTCCGGATCGACAAACAGCGCACGCGCAATAGATACGCGCTGTTTCTGACCGCCGGATAAAGCAACGCCTTTTTCCCCGACGAGTGTCTGCAGACCTTCCGGCAGGAACTCGACGTCCTTGCGGAAGGCAGCGAGATCAAGCGCACGCGTCAACTCGTCTTCCGTGCCTTGCGCCTTGCCGAACATGATGTTTTCGCGCACGGATTTGGAGAAGAGAATTGGCTCTTGCGGCACATATCCAATCCAGCCATGCAGCGTATCGATAGCAATCTGCTCAATTGGCGTATCTGTGATCGTAATGGCGCCTTGACCAATCGGATACTCGCGAAGCAGCTGCTTCAGCAGCGTAGTTTTGCCGCTGCCTGTACGGCCGACAATGCCGAGCGTCTGCCCGCGTTCTAAACGGAACGTCATATTGACCAAATTATCAATAGAAGAGGACGGGTAACGGAACGTTACCTTTTCAAAATGGATCGAATCCGGCTTCAGCTGCGTCGCAGCGTTCGGCACTTCTTTGACATCTGGCTTGTAACCAAGCGTTTCGTTGACACGATCTAGGGATGCGTTTCCGCGTTGCATAATGTTCATGAGCTCCCCAATCGCGAACATCGGCCAGATCAGCATACCCAGGAAGGTATTGAAGGACACTAGTTCTCCAAGCGTAAGCTCACTATGAAAAACAAGATAGCCTCCGTAACAGAGCCCAATGAGGTAAGAAATACCTACAAGAATTTTGACCGTCGGTTCAAAAAGAGCGTCAATAACCGCTACGGCGATATTTTTCCGATAGACGTCGTCCGTCATCGTCGCGAAATTGTGTTCACTTGCCTTCTCCTGCACAAAAGCCCGGATGACCCGGACACCTGCAATGGTTTCCAGCACACGGTCGTTCATTTGCCCAAAAGCATCCTGTGCAAGAATAAATCGTTCATGAATGCGACCGCCATAAATCGTAATCGCAACGGCCATAATCGGCAGCGGTAGAATCGAGGCGAGGGTCAGCTTCCAGCTAATGAAGAAGCCCATCATACTAAGGATGGTTAACATGAACAGCGTGGAATCCACGAAGGTTAAGATACCGAACCCCGCTGTCGTCGACACCGCTTGCAGATCGTTCGTGGCTCTCGCCATGAGGTCTCCCGTGCGGTTACGCTCATAAAACGTCGGTGTCATCTTCAGCAGCTGCCGCATGAATCGCGAGCGAAGCACGCGTTCCAACACGAAGGCACCGCCGAACAACTGGTACAGCCATACGTAAGACAGCCCGTAGCCAGCAATGATCAGCACGCCCCAAAAGGCGAGCAATTGAACCATTTTGGACCCCGTCAATGTCCCCATGTGTATCCCATCAATCGCATAACCGATCAGCTTCGGCGGCATGACATCAATAATTCCTACAATGATGAGCAACCCAATGGCGAGGCTATAGCGTTTCCAGTTCATTTTGAAAAACCAAGCTAATTTCTTTAAAACGGTAAACATGTATACATTCACTCCTCTCAAATGGTGCATAGACACCTAAAGACGCAAAAAGACATACCGCACGCAGCGATATGCCTTCTATGAAACACATGGGGCGCTCGTTACGAACTTGTCGTAACCCGCGCTTCACAACTTAACGTATGGGAAGGGGTGCTAGCAGCCGAAGATGCGCATACAATCGCAGTCGCTCGGGCTAACCAGCGGGTTACCATCTATGAAATTAGGTTGGACGAATGTCCGTTTATGATGTGTGTGTACGACAAAAACCATAAAATCCATAGTGAACCCCCCTTTTTCGTTGTATGAATTGGGCACATTAGATGCCTGTTAACTTTTCCAAATGCTGTCTATTCGATCCTTACACGGTGATCTTACCATCCCTCTTCCGAACGTGTCAATCGGATAAAAAGACTAAAATGCAACTCTCCCAGCCCGACATTTCCGATGTCCATACTCGTGATGAGAAGGCTTTCAAATGTCACACATGTTTCAAATTCGTCGTGCATATGGATAGATTAAGAGTTCATCGCGCCTCAAAGGAGTGAATGCACATGGTCGATCAAGTGTTTGCATTGATGGGATGGATTGTGGGATTCGGAGCGATCATAGGCGGTGTTATTGCGGCTACAGCTAGGTTTGTCTCGAAGGACTCAACCGCGTATGACATGGTTTTTTTGTGGGACAACCGGTATACGTTAGAAGAGTTGGAGCTAGAATTGAAATAAAAGAGAGAGGGTTTCCCTTAAGCCATATGGCGGGGGCCCTCTCTCTTTCCTCTCTAGGATTTAGATTTAGATTTACTCCTGCGGCGCTGCCAGCATCTCACGTTTCTCAAATTCGGCAATTACCTTGAATTGGTCGCCGTCAATGTCAATCGTGAGCGTGCCGCCTTGCAGCTCAACGATGCTCTTCGCAATGGCGAGGCCGAGGCCGGAGCCTTCCGTTCCGCGAGATTGATCACCGCGTTTGAAGCGTTCGAACAACTCCTCTACGTCATAATTAAGCTCATGGAGCGAGATATTCTGAATGACGAGGATGACGCGCTCTATATTTTCCGTCAACGTGACGTAAACCCTTGTTCCCGGCAGGGCGTACTTCAAGGCGTTGCCGATGAGGTTCTCGAAGACGCGCCATGTTTTTTTGCCATCCAGCAGCGCATACATATGCGGGCTCTGCACGTTTACGCGGAAAGTCAGTGTGGACGCCTCGATTTTGTCGCTGAACTCCGCTAGTGCCTGTGTCAGCAGGGCGGAGACGTCGACTTTTTCCCAGTAAAGCTCCGTAGCTCCGCTTGCCATCTTCGATGCCTCGAAGAGATCTTCGATGAGCACCTTGAGCCGCTGCGTTTTCCGATCGAGCACCTCTAAGTAATGGGTGGATTGCTCGGCGGACAAGCCTTCCTTTTTCAACAAATCAACATAACTAATAATTGAAGTTAGCGGTGTTTTCAAATCGTGTGACACATTCGTAATCAGCTCTGTTTTGAGACGATCACTGACACGTGTTTTTTCGAGCGAAAGCTGTAAACCGTACTTCAAATTGTTAATGTTCATCGCCATCCGGGACAGCTGGCCTTTCCCTTTGGCAGGGAGGGTCACATCAAAGTTGCCTTGCGACATTTGTTCCACGCCTCTAATAATGGCACGAAGCTGCTTGATCTTCCGCATCATGTAAGGCAGCACCACAAGCAGGAACAAGATGTACCAGACGAACGTAAAGACGATAACAACCTCTTCACCGCCAGAAGCAACTATGCACACGGGCAGGAAGCCCATGATCCCAAGGATTGCCATAAAGACAATCAGTTTGAAGATCAAGCCGCGTCCCTCCAACGTATCTTTCACCGTTTGCCAGAACGAAGCGGTTAAGGAGCTGCTCCACTGCTGGGCGAGATATTCCGGATGTCGAAGCAATGCGACTGCACCGCGAAAGCCGCTGCACACAATGACAAGTAACGCCGATGCAATAAGGACGATGGTTATTTGATACATGCTGATATAGGTCGACGACCAGTAATAGAGCTCACATTCCATCAGGATACCGAATAATGCTGCAGTCGCGATGAAGGTGGTCCAAGCCCGAACATCGAGCGGGAAATGTTTCCTTATCTCCGTTTGGATATTCATCAGAGATATCTCACCGGTCTGATATGTGCGCGCCGTATACGTTAGCCCGATGGTAAGTGCCGCAATCACGATGAACAAGTAGACCGTTGCTTGCGCTTGATTCTTCATGGATTCATAAGAGAGATAATCTGCTTGAATAATGCCTGAGCCTTGCGATGGATTTAAGATGTAATACGTAGCTTTAATCTGATCAACATTCATTTGGTACGAAAATCGATTCGGTTCATCTATTTTGGGCAAATCCAGGGTATAAATAAATGCCTGCTGATCCCGTAACTTTTGCAAAGCTTCAGGTGCAATGTTGCTGTAGGTTTCACCGGTTTTCAAATTCTTCACGACATAGTACAGAGATTTGAGACGATTATCCAGACTGGTCTTGGCTGCAGAGAATTGCTTTTGCTTAGCTGCGATTGCCGCCTTCAACTTGAGTTGTAAGGTCGCATCCAATTCCTTATTCAACTCCGCAAGCTTCGCATCTCTTTCAGCTTCAAGTCGATCGACGTCAGCATTAGTTTCATGATTGCGAGCCGTTTCGATACGCTGGCTGTACTTCTCCTGCAAATTGTTGATGCGATCTTGTACTGTTTTTTCCGCTTCACGCTTCACATTATAGTACTCATTGTTGCCGAGCTGCTCTTCTGGTGTTTTGTCATTAAAATGCGGAGCCTCCAGATAATACAACTGAATGTTCTCATAGATGGCATTTATTTCCCTGCTGAAAGCTCCACTTTTGAAATAAGCATCCTCACCGAAGTACACGCTATTCTTATAAACATTTGTTGCCGCGAATAGTGTCAACGTCCACATGACAAAAACACCTACAAGCAACGCTAGGGAGAGCGATTTACTTCTCCATTTTGTAGCCAACACCCCACACCACCTTCAAATATTTAGGATCTTTTGGATTGATTTCAATTTTCTCGCGAATTCTGCGCACATGCACAGCCACGGTATTCTCAGCATTAAAGGCAGGATCCTTCCACACCTTTTCGTAAATATCGTCAATGGAAAACACGCGTCCCTTATTCACCATCAACAGTTCCAAGATTTTGAACTCCGTTGGTGTCATACGCACTTCCTCACCATCAACAGTGACTTCCTTCGTGACTGGATTGAGCACAAGGCCGCGGACGCTTAATGCTTCGTTTGCCGTCTTTTCCATCGCATTCATGGGTCCGAGCGTTGTGTAGCGTCTTAACTGCGACTTCACCCTAGCGATCAGTTCCAGCGGATTGAACGGCTTCGTCAGATAATCGTCAGCACCCACATTCAAGCCCATAATTTTATCCATATCCTCTGTTTTGGCGGAAAGCATCAGGATCGGGACATTGCAGCTCTCTCTAATCTTGAATGTCGCCTGAATCCCGTCCATCTTCGGCATCATGATATCGAGGATGATTAGATGGAATTCCTTTACTTCCAGCAAAAGCAGGGCTTCCAGACCGTTGTTTGCTTTGCTGACTTCCATCCCTTCGCCTCTCAAATAAATCTCAATCGCTTCCTGAATGTCGCTATCATCATCGACGACCAGCACTTGGTATTTCGTCACGTCCACGCACCCTTTTTCTTCATCTCACTTCAACCCACCGTACTAGCCTAATAATAATAGACACTATTTACAAAATAGTTAGCATAATTCTTACGAAATTATGAAGACAAGACTGACAAGTTGCTCGTCTCTTTAGTGTAGCACGGAAGTGCCTATTTCATCATGAGGTCATCTGTAGTGGCAAAAAGCGTAGGAATACGTAAAAAAGCCGTCTCCGGCGTAGTTGTGATCTACGGGATACGGCTTTTTCAATCCCCACATGGGATCGTGTATTACTAGGTTATTCCAAACTCGTCAGCCTTGCCTTATCCTCTTCCAAGGATTCAATAGCCTGCTGTACTGCAGGACTATCTGATTGGTCAAATGCCTGATCTACTGAATTCTTCGCCTTGGCAATAGCATTCTGTGCCTCTTCCGTCGTTTGAGCAGTAGGGTGAGATAGTGCATGATTTACCGCTTGGTGAACGTTATCGACGGAATTTTGTGCAGATGAGATCGGATTTTGTGATTGTAAGCTTGAGTCAACCTTGGTCATAGCGTGGTCGATACCTCCTGAAAAGGATATGTAATACCTTTGCTAGGATGAGGTAAGTGCGGCTATTTTATTCGCAGGCTGATCAGCGCGGATATCCCTTCCGTATTATTTGGCTGGTGCAGGAGCATTCTGGCCCCCCTGCTGTTGTTGCCTTTGGCCTTGGCCACCTTGACCTCCCTGAGGGCCACCGTTGCCACCAGGCCCACCGCCGCCAGGTCCGCCCTGCATCATCATGCCAGGACCGCCTTGCATATCGCGATGCACCATTTTGCCTCCAAGATGACCTGTGTAACTCACCAGAATCACAACCACCAGCGAGGCAACGAGGAAGATCGGATTGCGTCCGAGCTCGAGCTTTTTCCAAATGAGCAAACCAATGCGCACAGCAGCCAGCACTATCGCCGCGAACATCGTTAGCTCCGCATAGAATTCATGCGAGCCAACCAGCGTATTCCGCGATTCGGGTCCCGTCAAAACACCGGCAATGGCGCCGAGTGCCCCTACAACCAGGCATAGCATACCAGCTGAGTGCCAGTCCTTCTTTTTAGTAATGAGAGCCGCCACATCAAAAACAAAGCTAAAAATTAAAAGCGCAATCGGAACGTGAGTAAATATAAAATGTAGATTCTTCATTATGTAGTCCATGCTATTCTCTCCTTCATATGGCGGAAAATAGTTACACTACAAATTGTAGTGTTGAATACGCAGATTGTCAATTCTTTTCAGATGAGCCTCCATTGGTATGCAAAAAGGGCTTATTTAGATAAGCCCCATAACGAGTACAAATATGAGTGCAGACATGGCCAAACGAACCAGCGGCCAGCGCAAGGTCACTTGCTTCTGTGGATCCAAAATATGCTGAATGCGCACATTCATCGACGTCTCTGCAAACGATGCATGCGATAGCGGGAAGCGCGGCTTCTTTGTTTGCTTGAGCAACTTCAGCAGCGCACTGCCTAAGTCAGTGGCTTGCTCCATCCGTTCAATCGCGTACTTGTCCGCACGCAATTCAATCATCATTGGATATTTATGAGCAATCCACCCGAAAATAGGGATATATCGCATCGACTTCGAGATCAGCGCTAGCAGAAAAATAGCCGCAGGGTCCCGGTGTTGTACATGGCACTTCTCATGCTCAATAACCGCGCGAAGCTCATTCGGCTCCAGCATGTCCATAAGTCCCGTTGAGACGAGAACACGTGGCTTCCATAACCCAATCGTCATCGCTAACGGGGCTTTATAGTTAACGATTTGGAGTTGCTGCGGTGCGAGTTCGAATTTGGCGGCATTTTCTGCAGAGAGCGCTGCGTCGTAATACTTCTTCACGAGCTTATTCGCCTTCACAACATCATAGCCATGCTTGACGGCAAGCCAAACCATCGTTCCCATCGTGTACAGGATGAGCCCATTCACTAAGGTCATTGGCACAGGACCAGGCACGTGCAGATAGTGAAAAAGAATCAGACACAAATCAAATAGATTGCGTGAAGGCCTCCAATGAAACATATGCCCAAGGAGGAAGGCAACCATCTGCCACACAATCGTGCCTCCAATGATCAGCGCAGCCGCGTACAGCCATTTGAACCGTGATTCCGTCATCGTTCATCGATCCTTTTTCAGAAGTAGAATGTGCTGTTCCAGCTGGTCTAGCAGCTCTGGGTCCACTTTATCGAGCGCATCAACCATATGGGTAACTGCTAATGAGCCGAATTGTTCAATGAGGTCATATGTCAGTTCTTTCGATTGCGTTTCCATGAACGCTTCAATCGTCACAACTGGCTTATAGTGAAACGAGCGTGCGACAGAATGCTTCTGTAAAATCTTCTTGTCTACGAGACGGTTCATCACCGTCATTACGGTATTAAAATTAATCGCCTTGTCCTCATCCAGCTTCTGTTGAACGTCTTTAATCGTCATTTCCGCAGGGCTGCTCCAGAGAATTTCCATGATTTTGGACTCTAGCGGCCCGAAGAAGCGGTTAAGTCCGCTTTCCTTTAATTTAAAGTTTTGCATTTTCACGTTAGGCCACACTCCTTACACTATGAATTGTAGTGTGATCATAGGGAGGAAGTCAAGAAGTACCGTGCGGCGTGAGGAAATCATTTTGACATTGGGGATAAAAGGCGATATAATACTTACATAAAGTAAGTTATTAATTATTATATAGCTAAGGAGTGATTCATATGAGTATGCATATCTATTCGGCTGGTGAGCAAGGCGTTGGGGCGTTTGATGGGGGCAAATTCGTTGAACAACGTGCGATCAGCTTCCCTGGTGAAAAGACGGCCGTAGATCGCGTAGGCCCTTTATTCTACTGGGCTTGGGGCAAAGCATCCGATGTATCGGAGATCGGGATGCACCCGCACAAAGCGTTTGAAATCCTCACCTATGTCATCGACGGACTCGTCGAGCATCGGGATTCCCTCGGCTCACTGGAAACTGTAACGAACGGTGGCGCTCAAGTGATTCAGGCAGGCTCCGGCGTCCACCACTCCGAGGCCTTCCGTAAAGCAGGCAGCGAGGCGATGCAGATTTGGTTCGAGCCTCATCTGAGCGAGACCGTGAAGAAGCCAGCTACTTATCATCAATATGAGCATGACCAGTTTCCGGTTCATCAGCAAGCAGGCGCTACGCTGAAAACCGTCATCGGCGCGGAAGCTCCTATCCAGCTCGATACCGATGTACGGATGTATGACTGGCAGCTGGAGCCTGGCGCAGCGTTCAGCTACACAATAGAGCTCGGGCGCAGGCTGGCGTTCCTCGTCATTCGTGGCGAAGGCGAGGGCGTGGTTGCCCCGGCGGAGCTCGCTGGGCAAACGCAAGTGCAAGAGCAAGTGCAAGGGCACAAGACCTTGTCCCACAAGGATTTTGCGGTGGCACAGGCTGAGGGTGAAGGCGAAGCGCTTCATCTGCAAGCAGGCAGTGCGCAAAGCCTGCGGATCATTGCCATCGACGTACCCGAGAATCCAGGTTACGCCTTATACCGGAAGTAAGACACCTTTGGTACCTATACCTCCCAGTCCAAATGGATTGGGAGGTATTATTTCGTCTTCTAACTCTGCCTCAACCCACCACCACTAAAGCCGCAGCCAAACCTTGCTCCGCCTCCACCACAACAAATTAAATGGATGTTATTTTTGGAGTTTCTCTCCATTTGGGAGCATTAGATGAATTTCCGAGACAATTTCTCAATTGGGGATTGTACAATTGTCACCCGTCTCTTGCTATTTCTAGGATCTGCCTTCCTTTTATGTAAGAAAGCAAATTGACACTTTCATCCCGCATCTTGTATGATCAAAATAACTATATTGATAACGATAATCATTATTATAAATTGGAGCGTGCTGACGATGCCCATCGAGTCAAACGTTGATTTTACACTAGTTGAACAGTATTTCCACATTTCACCCAAAGGCATGGAAGAACCTCTCCTGCATATTCCTGCACGGCAGCTTTTAGATGGACCGACGATGCTCGGAGTCCTCGAGAAAGGTCAAGCTTTGCTCCGCGGCAAAGGGTTGGACATTTCTGCATCGTACTTGGGGCTCTCCCTTTTTAACCTTGTGGCTACGAGCCAGCTATTTCTTTCCCAGTATAATCAGTGGTTAGTTTTCGACCTAGACAACATTTCATTCGAAGTCGAGAATCACGGCGACCATGCCCACATCGGCTATAAAATTATAAATCTGCAGTGGAAAGAAGCGCCTACGGAAGATCGTGATCTTTTCATTGAATTAGAGATGCGCCGGGTATTCGCAGAACTCATCTCGCCTGTAATTACGGTCATCGCTGAACAGGCCAAAGTCAATCAAGCTATGATTTGGAATCAATTTGCGGCGCGTATGACCTTCGTTAGGGACTATGTCTTGGAAAATGACCCGCGTCCAAACGTGCGCGAACAGTTCTCCGCAGATTACGAGGTGGTGACCAAGCAATTAACACCTGATGTGTTTGGCCGCAAGGTCAACCCATTCGTTCATGAGCCTAAGTACATAGACAGCCCTTACCAAGAAGGCAAAAAAGTGATCATGCGCTCTTCTTGCTGCATGTACTACCGCCGCGAAGAAGGCCAAAAGTGCTTCAGTTGCCCAATTCTCAAAGAGTCAGAACGCGAGGCAATGTTCCATAAAATTAGAAGCAAGCAGGAGAGCACCGCTACTGCTGGTTAAATACGAAAAGCCCCCGAGAACATGAACATTCCCAGGGGCTTTTGCGTTGTCAGGGGAACCTACTTCCCGCCCGTCCCGTTCACAAAGGTGAACGAATCAAAGGCTTTGTTCAGCCGTGCGACATTCGCAGCTGTGCTGACCGCAACATCCGTACGCAGCGTCACCGTGTAGGTAACTTGCTTGCGATTAAACAAGTAAATCGTTTCGGTATACGGTATGTGCGCTTTGGAGTAGCTCACTTTATACTTCTTCGCCTTCACATCTCCGAAAAGCGTGACATCCTCTGCCGAATAGGTATAGTCACTGTCACTCGTGTGACTTTTCTTAAGCTCTTCTTCGGCGTTCTTCACAACCTCCGTATAGACTGATTTGTTATCTGCCTCTACACGTAAATATCCACCTGTGAAAGAGAAGGACTTCGTCGCCTGATCATTGCCGTCATACGAACGGTTCGTTGTCCAGTTCTCAGGGATACGTAAGGTGTAATTGAACTTCTCATTCTTGTACAGCGCCGTACGATCTGGATCGGCAAGTTCATTAAGATCCTGAATGAATCCGAGTTCGCCATCCATGGTCTCTTTATCCACAGAGATAGACGCCACTACGTTATCCCAAATTTTCTCTAACTCATCATCTTGCTCATCTTGTGGATAGGTCATTCGAACTTCGTATTTGTACTTATCCTTGATGAAAAAGAGCGATCTCCCCGCAAACCACTCGTCCCCTAAAGAACTCGCAAAGTCTACTTGCCAAGCGGGTACTCCATCTACTGTTGCTTCGACGGGCTTATCCACACGGCGATAATCCGCTGTATACTGCGCTTCGAACGAATCGACCTCACGGTCTACCCAATCCTGCAGGGTGTCACCTGAAGAAGCTGAAGTTACATGAACCTCTAGCGATTGCGAATACTCATCATTGTAAAAAGAGGTGCTTCCATGATAATCCTGCTCCCATTCAGCAGGCAAATCGATGGATAATCCATACTCACTCGTGTAGGTCACATCATCGGAATTGAACACAGAAATATCCTTCAGAGAATTATCTCCCGTATTAAAAGCAAGCTTAAAGCTATCCAATAAATCATTATAGCTATTTTGTTTGGAACGATTCGTGTATTGTTCTTTGGTCACAAAGAGCTGTACCGTATACAAACGGCCGCCATGTAAATAACCACGCGTTTGGATGTATCCATCCTCGCCAGAGCGGCTCACGATTTTGGCATAAGGATACTCTGCCCGCTTCACATACTGACGCTCCAAAACCGTCGCGCTGTCGGCATAGCTCGAATAATCACTGCCATCTTCTCCGGCAATTGTGTTCAAAAGGGCAGCTGGTGACAGCTCATCGCTTTGATCACTCGCAATCCGAATGGAAAGTGCGAATTCACCTTTTGCATCAACAAAGCTGATGGAATCACCATCATCGGATTGTTGTCTTTTGACCAGACCCGCTGGGTACTTCATCGACCACCCGAAGTGGCTGTCGCCAATCTTCGTTTTGCCGCTATCCGCGTCTAATGAGCTCCCGTCAGCATCCTCTGTTAATGTCGCTTCAGTGTTGTGCAGCTCGCCTAATTTTACCGACTTGGTCAACGTTGAACTTCCCGATTGAAGCTTGATGTCTACCGTTTGTCCGGGCAAATACTTTTTAATCGCCTCGTTGTAATCGACCAGTGTTTGGACTGAGTCAGAGCCAACAGAAACGACCACTTCGTCTTGTTCAATTCCCGCCTCAGCCGCAGGTGAATCCGCATCTACGTAATCCACCCTTAACCCCGCCATGCTAGGTAAGCCAACAACAGCCTCCCAGCTTTCTTCCAATTCGAGCCCTGTGTAAGCACGCTTCACTTTACCATACAATTCAAAATGCTTAATTACATATTTCACCGTATCCACAGGAATCGCGAACCCGAGATTTTCGATACCAATATCAGCGTATTTCATCGTATTAATCCCGATAACTTCGCCCTTCATATTAATTAAGGCGCCTCCGCTATTCCCCGGGTTAATCGCTGCGTCCGTTTGAATCAGCTGGTACTGCGAGCTCACGGAACGATCTAGTCCGCTGACAATGCCCACTGTAACTGAATTACGCAAAGCAAATGAAATTGGCGTTCCAATCGCAGCGACCGTTTCCCCAACCTTAATATCTGACGAGGATGCGAAAGTGGCTGGCTGTAAACCGACAGCATCGATTTTGACCAGGGCAAGATCACTTTCCTCATCAATATTCGAGGCATGTCCACGATAGGTTGTCCCTTCGGAGGTCACGACGACGATATTTTTCATATCTTTTACAACATGAGCATTCGTAACAATCACACCGTTCGAAGCCACAATGACGCCAGTCCCGTGTGCGAGATTAAATCTATTCTTCTCTAGTGTTTTGTCCACCTCAGAGGATGGTTTTCCTATTATAGCAACCACGGATGGCGAAGCTTTCTCAATAACCTGTGGAATATCTGCATTGATTTCAGCTGCATATACATGCGAAGACTGAGGCCCTGCAAACGTCGTCATCAGCACGAAGGCCGCGACCAGCGTTATGCCCCCTTTTTTCAACCGAACTGTCCAATTCCCCATTCTGTCATTCCTCTCTTAACAAAAGTTGGCAATAGGTAGAATCTAGCACAATTCTGATAGAGAGACAACACAAATATTTCCACAAAAAGGTAACTTTATCGACATTCAGCAATGCGCTCGGGGTGCGTATACACGGTTAAATGATCCTTCCGAATGAAGCCAACCACCGTAATGCCAAGATCGTGAGCGAGTCGAAGTGCGAGATCAGTAGGGGCAGATTTCGACAAAAGAAGGCCGACGCCAATTTTGGACGCCTTTAATACCACCTCGGAAGAGACTCTTCCGCTGAAAGCAAGGACCTTATCTCGCACCGAAATCCGCCCTCGAAGGATATATCCGTAAATTTTATCAAGTGCGTTATGCCTGCCAATATCCGCTCGGGTTACCAGAAGGTCGTTCACCGTACACAAAGCTGCATTATGCAGCCCCCCCGTCAGCCGAAATTCAGCCGATTGCTCCTGAAGTTCGCTCATCAGGTGGAAGCATTGAGGAATAGTTAGCGTGAGCTTCGTCGTCACCGTTTTTGCTGTGCGCATATCATTGTGAAAATAAAATTGACGGCTTTTCCCGCAACAGGACCCGATGAATCGCTTCGATACCATCTGACGGCTCAGTTGATGAAGCTGCCGCAGCTTCACATGGACGAATCCGCGGTCTTCCTCAAATGTAAGAGATTCAATCTGGTCGACGAATCGAATCATACCTTCGGAGGCAAGGAAACCGGTAACCAGATCAACGGTGTCGCTCGGCGTGTAGACCAGTGTGGCGAATTCTTCGCCATCCAGCATGAGGGTCAAAGGCGCTTCAACAGCAATCGTATCCTCTGCAGGCAACACCTCTGAACCATTGTATCGATGAATCGACCACGTAGTGGTTGATGGTGATGGAGAGGGCGAAGAATCCATAGACATTTTCTCAACCCTCCATTTCCGTTTCTAGCTCTAAAATGCGCTTCTCTACATATCGAGTGTCTTTGTGGGCGTGATAGGTCTCCGCCTTTTCAACGATAACGGCTGTATTATATTCTGGTATACCGGCAAACGGTTCGTATACCCCCTTAGGTATCAAGCTATTGCCTTCTGGCCAGTGCACTTCGATGTTGCCCATTCGAATGTCTGATTGCTTAGCTCTCCCGTGCATTGCGCCGTAACCGTTGTAGACAACAATAGCCTCGCCTTCCTGTAAAGCAAGGCTGCGCATATCTGCTTGCCCCATCAGCACATCGTAGCGATCGGCTTCATTAAAGGGATCTACGTCGCTGTAGATCATCGAATTGAACTGCTTGCCGCGGCGCGTCGTCACCGCGAAATGCCCCTCCGGCTTCCGCAGCTCCGGAAGCTCAATTGGCAGCAGCCTGCCGCGGCCATCCGGCGTGGGACAGACGCCGTCCTCGCACAGCCACGCGCCGCCGTATTGAAACACATCCCCGCGCTCTCGCAGGTGCTGAATGCCGTCATAGCTCGGCGCGGCCAGCGCGATCTCGGCGCGGATCGCTTCCGCGGTCTCACAGCCTAGCTGCGCTGCAGCTTCGGGCTTCACGCGGCGGGCGAGATCGACGTAGATGTCCCACTCCGCGCGGGCTTCGCCGATGCGGGGACCGGCGATCTCGGGCGAGAAGTACACCATCCGCTCCGTGGAAGTGGATGTGCCGCCCCCAGGCTGCTCGTAGCGCGTCATCGCGGGCAGCACCACCACAGCCTCCCGCGCGTTGAGCAGCGTGGAGGTGTTGAGAATGATGTCCTGGTGGACACGGACATCCATTGACTCTAGTGCGTTGTGCACGAATGCCGGGTCCGGCATCGTCTCGAGGAAGTTGCCTCCGGATGTGTAAAACAACCGGAGTTTCCGCTCCTGCTCCTCGGGCAGGAGCGCGTTCTCTAGGGTGACACCAACGATGTCACCCTGCCAGCTCGGCAGCTCGAAGCCCCAGAGCTGCTCGATGCGGTTGCGGTCGGCGGCGCTGTTGATTTCGCCGCCCGGCAGGGAGAAGGGATCGGCGCCCATCTCGCCGGAGCCCTGCACGCCGCTGTGGCCGCGGATGGGCATCAGCCCGCAGTGTTCGCGGCCTAGAAAGCCCCGCAGGAGGGCGAGGTTCGCCACCTGCGAGATGTTATCCGTGCCGAAGCGGTGCTGTGTGAGCCCCATGCTCCACACGAATACCGCGCTAGAGGCACGGGCTAGGAGGAGAGCGAGCTCGCTGATGCGCTCGCGGGTGAGACCGGACGACTGCGTGAGCGTCGTCCAATCCTGCTGCGCCACGTGGGCGCGCAGCTCCTCTATGCCGTTCGTGTGCGCAGCAACGAACGCGTGGTCTATCGCGGAGCCGGGCTCACGCGCCTCCATCTCGAACCATACCTTCATGATGCCGTTCATGAAGGCAATATCTCCGCCGATGTTCACTTGGTATACATCGTCGGCCAGCTTCGTGCCGAATAACGCCGATTCGGCAATAGAAGGGATCCAGTACTGCTCCATCGATGGCTCGTAGTACGGGTTAATGACGATGATCTTCGTCCCTTTGCGTTTGGCCGCATACATGTACTTCGTTGAGACCGGTTGGTTATTCGCGGCCACACTGCCCCAGAATACAAGGACGTCCGTGCCGATCCAGTCCTTGTAATTGCAGGTCGAAGCGCCCACGCCTACGGAGCGCTTCAGTGCCGTCTTCGACGGCGAGTGGCAGATGCGCGAGGCATTGTCGATATTGTTCGTACCGAGCAATCTCGCGACCTTCGCTGCCACATAGTACGACTCGTTCGTAATCCCTCTCGCCGTTAAGTAAAAGGCCATCTGCTTAGGGTTCAGCCCTCGCATCTTCGTTGCAATCGTGTCCAGCGCCTCATCCCATGTGGCGCGGCGGAACCGTCGCTCCCCCTTCTTACGGATGAGCGGATACGGGATTCGCCCGAGCTGACGAAGCTCGGTGGAGCTCAAGCGGCTGAGCTCGTCGATGTCCGCATGGAGCAGCTCCTCGCGAATGGCTGGCATCGTATTCAGCCGCAACACGTTTAGCCGCGTCGTGCAGATATGCGGCCCCGCCAGCGTCTGATCGTAAAGCCCCGACACGCCAAGCGCACAACCGTCGCACACGCCTTGCGTCAGAATTCTAACAGCGTAAGGCAAATTATCGCGATTTTGCCAAGCAATTTTCGCTGTCTCTCGAATATGTTTCGGTTTCACCTTGCCTAGTCCGAATGGTATTTTGCTAACCCAGAACTTCGGGTCCGGTTTCGCGGGCAGCTTGATCGGCCCTGTGTGCTTTGTTTTTCCCAAGATGAACGCCTCCATTTGTATATGTATTGTCTTGTTTTGGTTGTAGATTATATGTTTTCGTTGTGTTTGTGTTGGTTTGTGCTGTGCTGCACTTTAGCTCCACCTGGCTCATCTCGCTCCCCAAACTGCTACTCGTCGATCATTACTACAAAAAACCTGCAAAAGTACATCCTTTCACTACCCAAACACACTATTTTCGAGGAATGCCTGCAAATATGCAGGTATTTCTGCCTTTGTCTCGTTCCATGCAGAGAATTCGCCAAAAAAACTGCATATTCGCAGGTATTCTCGCTGAACGCAGGAATTGGACTAACATTCCTGCATATTTGCAGGCTTTTCCTCCAGCTGGCCGGCAACTGGTCGGCACGTTTACGCCTCTTCCCAACATTCTATTCCACTCAGCACCAATGCTCCTCAGCTCCTTAGAAGCAAAAAACCACCGCAAAACAACCCCAAGCTCCTCTTACGAGAAGAGTCTCGGGTTGTCTCACAGTGGTTAGTCTCCGGCAGGTTCGCTACCAAGTGCCAAGCACCTTACTTATGTATATGTAGATGTACGAGCGGTTAGTTATCCGTTTCTTGTACCAAACTTCTTTTCCAGATCCTCATCAAAAACGAATACCGACATCCCTACATCTTGGGCAATATCGATATCGACAAACAGCTGAATAAACTTCGCGCCGAGCAGCGCTTCCATCTCTACAGGAGGATGATCTTTGTAGATTTCTTTGACCATTTCTGTGCGTGCCGTGCGGAGCATTTGCCTGCCATCGCCGGTCTTCGCCATAAATTTCTCCACAGGGGAGAGGTTCCCTGCCATTTCGCAGATCGCCCAACTTTTACAAAATGTCGTCGTCACTCGCTCCGGCCCTTTACCCATATGCCTCTTGCGATACGCCTTCACGAGGTTACTGAATTCGGCCTCCATACGGTTCATCGGCCAGCCACCTTTATGTTTACGTTTACAAGCTTGTCCTAGCTTCATCATAGCAAGAAAGCCTATACCTGACAACACCTGAAGACGTGTTTCTATGTGTCATTCCCCTACAACTCAGCACTTACTTCGGCTCTATTCATCATCTTCCCACTTCCGTGAGTATGCCTTCTTCGTTATCCAAATCGTTAGTCCAATCACGATAATAATCGCGATCACACTTCCAATAATAGCACCAACCACTTGTTTACACGCCCCTTTTACCTGTTCATACTTCCAACTATTTATAATTAGAATAAATCCAACTGCCTCGGCGCTAGCCCCTCGTAGTCTAAGTCTAGCATGCTCATTAGTGTTTTAGCATTCCCAGCTGCATGTCCACCGGAATTGTTGTTAAAAATGATACAAATCTCACGTGTCTGCTCCTGCAAGCGGAGCAACCTCACCTTCCACTCCAACAATTCCTGCGGATTGTAGTCGTATAGATACCTCACGTCGCGCCAATTAGCTTCATTCGTCTGTACCCATCCCCCGACATTCCGTCCGTGGAAGCGAACCATCGTCATGTCAGGATGCGTCGCCTCCAGGACGATCGGAACCGATCCAATCCCCGCCTGCGGCTCGTCACAGATGCTGTGCATCCACCCCTCGCGCTTCATGAAAGCCAGCGTCTTATCGCACATGTCTTCCGTGAACCAGCTCTGGTGGCGAAACTCAAGCGCGAGCGGCACATCACCCATTCTCGCCTTCGCCTCGCGAATGACATCCACACTTGCCTTGTTGCACGCAAACCATGGTGGATATTGAAATAGCACAGCCTTCAGCTTCCCCGCTTCCTGAACGGGTCGAATAGACTGCAGGAATGCCTCGAACATTTGTTCAGCACCTCCTGCAAACGGATTTTCTCCCCGCAGGTGGCCGGTCATCCCTTGGTAAGCTTTTATAATAAACCCAAAATTCTCAGGTGTCTCTTGTACCCATTTTGCATAGTTGCGTTCTGGTTGTATCGCGTAAAATGAGGTATCGACCTCCACCAATGGGAAATGGGCGCCATAACTCATCAGCTTCCCTTTACTCCCGCCTAAGTCATGGTCACCCCAACCTGCCAAACCGATATTGATCATTGTCGTCCCCCTGAGCCAAAAACGTTAATTCTATTGTACCAAATGCCTTTATCTTTACAACTTCCACGGGAACAGGTATAGTTACGCTATATAGGATTGACCCGGAGGAGCCTGCCAACAGCGGGCTCTTTTTGTCTTTTTTCGGAGACTGCGGGTCGTCAATTAGTCACTGGAGGCGAGTCTAATGGAATTACAAGCTTATTGGGCTATCGGCATTTTCTTGCTGATTTATGCGATTATTATTTCTGAGAAAATTCACCGCACCATCATCGCCATGATTGGTGCCGTGCTCATGGTTGTTTGTGGTATTGTCAGTCAAGAAACAGCCCTGCACCACATCGATTTCAACACACTGGGACTGCTCATCGGCATGATGATTATGGTGGGTATCACGGCAGAAACAGGGCTGTTCACATATATCGCTGTGAAGGCAGCGAAGCTTGCCAAAGGGCAGCCGCGAAGGATCCTGATAGCCCTCGTGATCATTACAGCCGTATGCTCAGCTTTTCTGGATAATGTGACGACGGTGCTTCTCATGGTGCCTGTCACCTTGAGTATCACCAGACAGCTTCGCGTGAATCCGTTCCCATTCCTTTTTACGCAAATTCTGGCCTCTAATGTTGGGGGTACAGCGACGCTGATTGGTGATCCGCCCAATATTATGATTGGCAGCGCAGTGAGTGAGCTCACGTTCATGGCCTTCATTAACAATCTGGCACCTATTGCAATCATCATCATGCTAGCCTATATCCCTTTGTTTCTGCTTATTTTCGGGAAGCAAGTCAAGTCTACACCCGAGCTCCAAAAGAGCATTATGGAAATAGATGAGAACGCCATGTTGACGGACCGCAAGCTTCTCTGGAAATGCCTCACCGTACTAGCACTTACTATTCTAGGCTTCTTCCTGCACCAAAGCTTGCATTTGGAATCGGCTACGATTGCGCTTAGTGGCGCGTTTCTTCTACTCCTCCTGACAGGAGAGCGCATGCTAGAGTCTGCCTTTGCAAGTATCGAGTGGCCTACGATCTTTTTCTTTGTCGGGCTGTTCGTACTCGTATCGGGCCTTGTAGAAACAGGCGTAATTACGCAATTAGCTGTACATGCCATCGAGTTAACAGGCGGCAATCCGATCGCAACTTCCATGCTTATTCTTTGGCTGAGCGCGATTGCATCCGCTTTTCTCGACAATATCCCCTTCGTTGCCACAATGATTCCATTGATTCAGGAAATGGGTGTCTTAGGCGTCAGCAATCTAGAACCACTATGGTGGAGTTTGGCACTTGGCGCTTGTTTAGGCGGTAATGGTACATTGATTGGAGCGAGCGCGAACTTGATTGTGGCAGGACTGGCCAGCAAAGAGGGGCATCCTATCACGTTCATGAAATATCTAAAATATGGCTTCCCGTTCATGCTGCTATCGATCATACTTTCCAGCGTATACATTTACTTGCGTTATTTGATTTAAAAGTGGCATGCAAAAAGAGCCAAGAGGTTGATCGACCGGCCTCCTGGCTCTTTCTCTATTTAACAGTCAATCGTCCGTACGTTTCCTTATCACAAATGACGAACAGCCTAGCTCCCTCCGGAATCTGCTCATGAAGCCTTTTGTTAATATTCAGATGTTCACCATCTGAGATGAGTGTGGCACCCTTTTGCAGCAAATCCTGAAACGCATCATGGAATGTCACCCACTTGGCCTGTGTTGGAATCTCATAGAGATCCTCCCCCTCTGGCGTACGCGTCAACAGTTGTGTAAGAATCTTGGAGCTGCCAGGGTTGAATGCTGAACGTACCGCGAGCTGGGATATCGTCTCACTCCCGAAGATGAATTCATCGATGCGAATATGCTGAAAATTGGGTAGATTTTGCTTATCGCGAATTTCCACAATCGTGTACACATGGTTATAGTTGCGTTCGACCGTCGTGGCGACCAAGAGTGTTTTGCCATCGACGAAGGCCGGATCTCGAATCGTGTTCTGGAGTTGTGTCACCTCATCCGCAAAGATGAAGACCGCTCTTGCCTTAGAGGTATTCGCCATTTCGAGTGTTGCCACGAGCTGAGGGTTACCTAGCACATAATGCACGCGATCATGCTGAATTGGCGATTTTTCCAGTGTATCTATAAGTACAATCTCCACAAGGGGGTCTGAGTTCAGAATTTCGTTTATGGCATTCTCTGCATGCTGACTCCAATCAATAATGACAAAATGGTTCGCCCCTGCAAACTTCAATTTCCCTTCCTCCTTCATCCGCTGATACACAAATAAGGCATCCACGACTTTACTAATCGTTATGGAAATAAGCCCAATACCGAAGATGTACACGACGATACCTAAGCATTTGCCTGCGACCGTATGGGGATAAAAGTCACCATAGCCGACAGTGGTAACCGTCGTCATGACCCACCACAAGCCGTTAAACCGGGTCTTGAAGGTGCTCGGTTCTAGTTCATAAGCTAGCAAGGAGCTGCCTGCAATGAACACAACTGCTACTCCAAAAATAAAGAGATTATTCCATCGAATCAGACGTAATAGGAATTTTGAGAAGAAGAGCATGGCGACCTCCTTACAGGTATCCACCTAACATTTGCCAATGTCATCATTGTAGCATATCAAGCATGACGCTTATATATGAGAGAATTCCAAAATGACTTAGATAAGCAAAAACCCCAGCGCCAAAGTGGCACTAGGGGTTCCTCCATGTACAAGCTCTATGTTTCTTAAGTCGCCTACTTCGCCGCTTTCTTGGCCCACTTCGCTTGAAGCGAACTTTCAAGCTCCGCGTAAACTTGCTCCGTCGTTTTGCCATCCGTGGAAATACCTAGCTTGGCCGCCCTCTTGTTCAAAGCCTCCGATATTTTCGCATCTTTCGCTGCTTTCTTAGCCTCTTTCGCTGCTTTCAAAGCTGCGTGGATTTCTTTCGCTGTCTTGCCATCCGTGGCGATGCCCGCTTCAGTTGCTTTCGCTTGCAGCTTCGTCAATGCGGAAGCTTTCAGGGCTGTTTTCAGCTCTTTATTCGTTTTGCCATCTGCGCTCACGCCGAGCTTTGTTGCTTTCGCCTGAAGCTTCACGCTGACAGCCGCTTTAATATCTGTTTTAAGTTGTTCCGCCGACTTCCCATCTGTGCTGATCCCTAATTTGGCTGCGGCTGCATTCAACTTCTCCGTGTGATTCGCTGTGGCTGCTGTTTTCAGCTCCGTCTTCATATCCTTGTTCGTTTTGCCATCCGTCGATATGCCAAAAGCTTTCGCTTTGTCTTGTAAAAGTTGCTGAATCGGATGAAATTTACTTGCCGAAGACGCTGCTGCATCTCCTTGTCCTTGCTCGGCGAAAGCCGCTACTGGAATGGAACATACAATCGCGCCTACCATAACTATTCCTGCTAGCTTCTTCAACATGTGGAATCACTCCTTAATTGTTGGGTTATTTACCTTACGAAACTAATCTTATCCGATAGTTATGTCATAAGTTTGTCATGCGAGGAGCTTTATCCGCTAGGTTAGGCAAAAAGATTTTGAAAACCGTCCCAGCTCCCAACTGTGACTCCACGCGAATCGAACCGCCGTGCGCCGCGATAATATGTTTACAAATCGTCAAGCCTAACCCCGCGCCAGAGCGATTGCGGCTCTCGTCCGCTTTGTAGAATCGATCAAATAAATACGGAAGCTTCTCTGGGGCAATGCCTTGCCCTTGATCCCAGACCTCTATCCAGCGCTCATGTCTAATAGCTTTCACCCGAATACCCGCTTGCGAGCCCTCTGGAATATGGTTGATCGCATTGTCTAATAAATTGATGAACACCTGCCTTAGCCGGTCAGCATCAGCTTGTACGGTATACGGCCCCTCCACATCTGTGCTGAGCTCAATCCCTTTGCCCTTCGCCTTCATCTTCAACTGCATCACGACAAGACTAATCAGCTCAGGAAGATCCACGGCTTGCAGATTCAATTTCACCTGCTTCTCCTCAAAAGAAGAAAGTTCCAGCAGATCATCTACCAGATGACTCAGTCGAAGTGTCTCCTGGAGGGAGATATCGATGAACTCCTTCGCGTCCTCTGGCTCCACCACGCCATCTGTGATGCCCTGCAGCGAAGCTCGAATCGTCGTCAGCGGTGTCCGCAATTCATGAGAAATCTCGGATAGAAACCGTTTGCGGCTTTCTTCAACCTTTTGCAGCTTACCAGCCATACGGTTTAAGGAACCTGATAGCGAGGCAATTTCATCTTTTCCACGCACGGGCACCCGGCCATTGAAATCACCTAGAGCCAACGCCTCCGCGGTTTTGCTCATCTGCTGAATCGGCTTCACAAAGTGCCGTGAAACAAAATACAGAACAGCAATCGCCAATAGGGCAACTACAAGTGCAGAAGCATATATAGCCCGATTAATCTCGTTGATCGTCCCTTGAATATTCACGATAGGGGTATACAGGAAAATGGCCCCAACCACACGATTGTCCTGCAGGACAGGACGTCCGACAATGAGCATTTTCACCTTACTATTCGAAGTAAATGTACTTTTCACCGTCACTGGATTACCCGAGAGTACCTTCTCCACCCACCCCAGTCGTGCTGGCACTTCACCCACAGCTTGGATTTTATCCAAGGTGGCCTTCGGATGCTTAATCACGGAGACACGCACATTGGATGTTTTCTCGATCGCGCTAATTTGCTTACGAAAATCCTTCTGGGCCGTCGCATTGTCAAACAAATCCTTCGCCAGCTCCTCCACTTGCTCCACTTTCTCCAGAAGAAGCTTCTCACTCCGTTCATACGTCTTCTGTTTCATCGTGTAACCAATCGTGCCTGAGATCGCCAGAATTGACACCACTGTGATGGAGATATAGATGAATAATAGCTTGCTATAAAAGGAATTCAGCATGCGCCTGGGCCCTCGAACTTGTAGCCAACTCCCCATACGGTTCGAATGCTCCAGTCCTCTTTCCGCTCCGTCAGTGCTGAGAGCTTCTGTCTCAACCGTTTAATGTATAGATCAACGACACGATCTTCCCCCTCGAAATCCCATCCCCAGATCTTAGCGATCAGATCCTCGCGAGTGAACACCTGATTCGGATTCCTCATGAAAAAAAGCAGCAGCTCGTACTCTTTCTTCGGTAGCGAGACTAACTGTCCCTCAACCGTCACCTCATGCCCCAAGCTGTCCACGCGTAGACTGCCGATCTCATAGATATGCGCGGCTGGCATCACTTGCGTGCGCAGCACGGTGCGGCGCAGAATCGAGTTTACCCGTGCGACCAGCTCGTTAGGGTCAAAGGGCTTCACCAAATAGTCGTCAGCTCCCATTTGTAAGCCCTCGACGCGCTCATCCACGTGGCCTCTTGCGGTCAGCATAAGAATCGGCACATCACTCTGAGCGCGGATCGTTTGACAGACGGACCACCCGTCGCGCTTCGGCAGCATAATATCCAGCACGATGAAATCCGGCTGCAACTCCTTGAACCTCACGAGCGCCTGCACACCGTCGTTCGCGGTTACCACCTCGTAGCCGTTCTTCTCCAGATACAGCTTCGTTATTTTACATATATTCAAGTCATCATCCACGACTAATACCGTTGTCACAGGTGCGCACACTCCTTTTGTACTGCTCATCCCCTTTATTTTACGGCATAATTGTGAACAAATTATTTATTTTTTATAGCACTTCACACATTTTTTACGAATGTAGGGAGATTTCCTAACGGGCAACTCTCTTTTTGCATCTACTAGAATCAGACAGTATGAGGAGGTGATATCAATGAAAACTAACAAACTTCTTCTCCCTAGCAGCGTAGATAGAGGCCAAGGTAAAGCCGTTCATCGTATTCCTGCCAATATCAAACCAACACAAAGATTGACTAGATTTACCGTCCTTTGGGTTAACAACGCAGGCGTCCCTTTCAATACGACAGGCTTTACCTGCCAAGCACGCACATTGGGCGGAGCTTTTATCGGTACAGCTAGATTCGACAGCTTTGGAACAGCTGTTTTCAATAACATCTTCACGCCAACGAACAGAACGATCGTTATCCGCACTTTTGACCGATTTGGTGTTCTCTTCCGTACACGCACAGTTCCAGCTCGCGTATCTGCCTATGCGATTATTGGCTAACTGTTAGCGAAAAAGGGCTATCCCAGAAGCATGAAAATGCTGTGGGATGCCCTTTTTTTTGCATTCTCGCGTTCCCCTTGCTCATTTGCACGCCACTTCCATTCACTAGACTAGGCTGACTGACGAACATTCTGACGAAAAACCTGCAAATCTACATCCTTTTCCTCCTGTATCCCCTACTTAACCGCACATGCCTGCAAAAATACATCTTTTTCCCGCAAATACGACGATCCAGCTGCGTTTCTCTCCAAATGCCTGCATATTTGCAGGTATTTGCTATTTCTGCGCCAAATCACCCGAAAAGCCTGCACATTTGCAGGCTTTCAGCTCCTCAGCTCATCCGCACGCCATCTTACCATCCTACTAGCGCGCCACCTCACCACAAATTAACCAACCCTATCAAAGCCAGCACAACAGAAAGACCCCAGCATCCGCTAGGGTCTTATCTATATCCGTTCGTTACACCACGAACGAGCTTTTCAACGATACGATCAAGTTAAACACCAGATGATCCGGTGTTGTGTACTTCGGATCCACGTTAAAGTAACCGTGGCGGAAGAACTGGAACTTGTCATGTGGGTTCGCAGCCTTCATGTTGTCTTCCACGAAGCCATGCACGATTTGCATGGAGTTCGGATTGACCTTATCCAAGAAAGAAGCCTCTTCCTCGCCTTCCTCATCGTCCAAAATCAACGGCTCATACAAGCGGAACTCCGCTGGTACAGCGCTTTTCGCGTCCACCCAGTGGATGGTGCCTTTGACTTTACGGCCAGTGAAGCCGCTGCCGCTTTTGGTCTCGACATCATAGGTGCAATGCAACTCAACCACGTTGCCATCGGCATCCTTGATGAAGTCGTTGCACTTGATGAAGTAGGCGTTTTTCAAACGCACTTCGTTGCCGGGAAATAACCGGAAATACTTAGCCGGCGGATTTTCCATGAAATCGTCTTGCTCGATGTAGATCTCGCGCGAGAACGGAATCATACGATTCCCCATTTCTGGGTTCTCGGAGTTGTTCTCCGCTTCGAGCATCTCCACGCCATCCTCCGGATAGTTGGTGATGATGACTTTCAGCGGGTTCAGCACACCCATCGTGCGAAGTGCCTTCAGCTTCAAGTCCTCGCGGACGAAGTGATCGAGCATTGCTGTGTCCACAACGCTGCCTCCGCCACCTTTTGATACCCCTAGCTCACGAACAAAATTGCGAATCGATTCTGCCGTTAAGCCTCTGCGGCGCAGTCCAGAAATCGTAGGCATACGAGGATCGTCCCAACCGTCTACGACTTGCTCGTCCACGAGTTGTTTCAATTTTCTTTTGCTCGTAACGGTATTCTTTAGACTAATACGGGCGAATTCATATTGTCTGGATATATTCGGCATCTCGCACTCACGAATAACCCAGTCATAGAAAGGACGTTGATCTTCAAACTCGCTAGAACAAAGAGAGTGTGTGACACCTTCAATAGAATCTTCAAGCGGGTGTGCGTACGTATACATCGGATAGATGCACCACTTATCTCCTGTATTATGGTGATGTGCATGGAGAATACGGTAGATGACAGGGTCTCTCAGATTAATATTGGGCGATGACATATCAATTTTGGCGCGCAGCACACGCTCACCGTCTTTGAATTCACCCCCACGCATACGTTCAAATAGGGACATATTTTCCTCGATCGTACGTTCACGATAAGGACTGTTCGTTCCTCCTTGCGTCAGTGTTCCACGCGTTTCACGAATTTCATCCGCAGATTGGTCATCTACATAAGCTAATCCTTTGCGAATCAAGACTAACGCTCGGCTATACATCTCTTCAAAATAATCCGAAGCAAAAAAAAGCCCATCCCATTTAAAGCCAAGCCATTCTACGTCTTGTTTAATGGACTCCACATATTCAACATCTTCTTTGACCGGATTCGTGTCATCAAATCGAAGGTTCGTCAACCCATTGAAATCATCCGCGATTTCAAAGTTCGTGCATATCGCCTTTGCATGTCCTATATGAAGGTATCCGTTCGGCTCCGGGGGAAATCGGGTCACGACCTGACTAACTTTGCCTGATTTTAAATCTTCGTTTACAATGTTCTTAATGAAATTGGATATTGCGCTTACTTCAGCGTTTTTCGTTTCCATATGTGCCCAGCCTTTCTCCCACGGGTTAAAGTTTTATTTTCTATCATACACTAAATGGTACTCAAATATAAAGGAGACAAGAAGATGGAATCATTCGAGCATTACTTAGATCAATATGCAGAGCTTGCTATTCGTGTCGGATTAAATGTACAAAAGGATCAAACGGTCGTGATCTCAACGCCGATAGCCTGTGCGGATTTCGTTCGCAAGCTTGCAAAGAAAGCCTATGAAGCCGGAGCCAAAGATGTAGTCGTCGATTGGGATGACGATGAAGTGAAGGCTTTACGCTTAAAGAATGCACCAGACGATACCCTGCGTACATATCCAATGTGGCGCGCGAAAGGCCTGGAAGAGATGGCAAAGGATGGCGCCGCTTTCTTGTCGATTTACGCACCTAACTCTGATTTGTTAAAAGATATTCCACCTGAGCGTGTAGCCATGTCCAGCAAGGCTGCCGCTACAGCGCGTGAAGGCTATCTTTCCTATACGCGCAGCAACAAAGTCAACTGGTTATTGGTTTCCTACCCGACTGCGGAATGGTCTGCCAAAGTATTCCCGAATCTAGGCGAATCCGAGCGTGTGACGAAGCTGTGGGAGCAGATTTTTACACTGACACGTGTCGATAAGGCCGATCCTGTTGCTGCTTGGAAAGAACATATCGGAACGTTGACGGCGAAGATGAACCTGCTCAACATCAAGAAGTTTAAGCAGCTGCATTTCCAAGCACCAGGAACAGACCTTTACATAGAGCTAGCTGCGAAGCATCAATGGGTTGCCGCAGGCAGCGAATCCGAGAGAGGCATTTTCTTCGTGCCGAACATCCCAACGGAAGAAGTCTTCACGATGCCAGCACGCGGCGGAACGAACGGTACCGTTCGCAGCACGCTGCCGCTAAGCTACCAAGGCTCGTTGATCGATGGCTTCAGTCTCACCTTTAAGGATGGCCGTGTCGTCGAAGCGACAGCCGAAGTCGGTCAAGAAGTGCTCAACAACATGTTGAACATGGATGAAGGTGCCCGTTATTTGGGCGAGGTCGCCCTCGTGCCTTATGATTCACCGATTTCACAATCGGGCCTCATCTACTACAACACGCTGTTTGACGAAAATGCTTCGTGTCACGTCGCGCTCGGCAATTCTTACCCATTCACCATTGAGGGTGGGACAGCCATGAGCCCCGAGGAACTCGAACAAAATGGCTATAACAAGAGTTTAATCCATGTCGACTTCATGATTGGATCCAAGGATATGGCGATTGACGGTGTTCATGCAGATGGTACCCGTGAGCCACTATTCCGCAATGGAAACTGGGCATAGGCCGCACGACAACCACTGCACCATGTATAAAGACCGCTCGTACTTGGAGATCCCTCCGAGTATAAGCGGTCTTTTTATGCACATCGATTATTCTTCGTCTACCGGATTCGGCATGCGCATCATGCTCGTACTTAAGGTTTGAACCACGGCTGCTTCTTTCAGCTTCCACTGGCCCTTGTGCCATCTCCATATCGAAGTGACATAACCGAGTGTATCGGCATTGGCGATACCGGTGATGCGTTGAACGCCTTTCAACTCACAGATGCCATCCCGATCCGTATCGATAGGCTTCAGCAAGCTGTACGCATCCACATTCACAATAAGCGGCTTCACCAGTTTCCCTTGGTTGTAAATGCCAAATTGCTCATAAGCTTCCTTCCGGTCTGCAATATCGAGGGTGAAGGATTTGCCGGTCTCCTCAATCTTCATCTTCACCTTATAGTTATTCTTAAAGGTCGCTTTGACACGGAGAGGTTCCGGCATCGGAATCGCAGTGGGTACGTTATTTTTGAGCGAATAAATGTAATTGGAAGTGAAACCACCGCTGCCGCCTGTATCAGAAGTAACATAGATCTGAGGCAGCTTGTCGTGGATAAAATCACAAAAATCCATCCTCGGGTTATACCCGCCTTCTAGCGGAATCACAACCTGCGCCTGACCCTGTCCGACGACGGAGATAAATAGCTTGTCATAGTAGGGACTGTTCAAGTCCGATTTCAGACCGACAAGGGAAACGACATCGAATTGGCCATCGCCCGTGACATCGATCTCTCGCGTTTGGATCAGATGGCCCTGGCCACTCTGAGGAGGCGTAAGCTGTGTTGATGGCGGTGGTACTACTGCAGCTTCCGCTGACTGGCTGAGGCTCAAAGCACTGCACAAGACCATACTCATTGCTGCTGTGCGCAGCGGAATCATAAAACATTTTCTAAACCGAGACATTGTTCGCACTTCCCATCATGGAATTGAATTCGGTTTATTATTTCAAATTTTTCCATGAGGTATGCGGGAAATCATTATAATAGAGGCGGTTTGCGGCACTGCGTGGCCTGCTCGAACGCATACGCAAGCTTAATCAGCATGGGTTCACTGAAAGCTCCGGCGACAAACATGACACCCATAGGTCCTTTACTTGTGTACCCAGCGGGTACAATCAGAAGTGGATAGCCTGCTCTGGCGGCAAGATCCTCGCCTTCATCTTTAGGAAAGAACAACGCATCGAGTTGATACGTTTGGAGGGCATGGTCAATACCTTGCTGCCGTGTGAGCTCTCTATATGTCTGAAGACTCGTCAGATAAGCCTCTTCAGTTAACGTTCCCTTGGTGTCCTCTGACGAAATGAGTGTATCCTGCCCATAGACCAACGCCTTATCTACGTGCGCTTTATTGTACGCAATGACCTCCTGCAACGAGTGAACTGGCGTCTTAGAGGGGTCTAGCTTCCCGAGATAGGCGTTTAAATCTCTTTTGAATTCATAGAGCAGCACATCATAGTTCCAGACGGCATCTTGGCACGGAAGTGTCACGTCATCGATTACAATCGCGCCCTCATCGCGCAGCACCTGAATAGCTCGCTCCGCGATTTGACGTTCTTCCTCATCTAACTGCCCATAGTACCAACGTGGAATCCCTATTCTGGCTTGATGCAGACCTCGGCGTTCAAGAAATGGTGTATAATCCCGATGACCTTGGCCATCACTAGCAAGACTATGTGCATCCGAACCATCCACACCAGTCATCGCACCTAACAAAATAGCCGCATCACTCACCGTTCGTGTCATCGGACCCGGCGTATCTTGACTGCTAGAAAGCGGTATAATGCCTGTACGGCTTAATAAGCCCACCGTTGGCTTCAATCCAACAAGACTGTTATGTCCTGCTGGATTGACGATAGATCCTGACGTCTCTGTGCCAATCGCTGCGACTGCAAAGCCCGCCGCCACTGCCGCACCTGACCCCGAGCTAGAGCCGCCAACCTCAAATCTGCCCGGTCCATAAGGATTCACCACTTGCCCGCCTCGTGAGCTATAGCCCGAAGGCATGGCAACCGCCATGAAATTCGCCCATTCTGTCATATTCGCTTTGCCAAGCAGCACAGCACCAGCTTCACGCAGCTGTGCAGAGATATAAGCATCTTCTGTTGCCACATGTTCAGCCAAACAAATTGAACCTGCGCTGGTGTGCATGCGATCTGCCGTTTGAATATTGTCTTTGAGCAGGATCGGAATACCATGAAGAGGACCTCGGCTCCCACCTTCCACACGTTCTCTATCTAAGGTTTCTGCAATCTCTACTGCATCTGGATTCAGCTCCAACACCGCATTAATCTTGCCGTTATAGGCCTCAATTCGACTACGATAGTAATGAACTAGGTCAACGGAGCTGATCTCCCGTCGTTCCAATGCAAGTTGAAGCGTTTGAATATCCGCATTTGCCATAAATTCTTCCGATATCAGCGTCACGATCCACCGCCACCCTCCTACGATTCATGCTACACTAATTCCCTAGGCATTCAGTTTTACCTTCTCCCATTGGATACAAAGGATTTCCACCGTCACAATCGAATAGTTAGAAGAATACGACCAGAGTCAATGAGGTGCTCCTTTTGAAAATAGATCGTTTACTCGCCATCACCATGCTGCTGCTCAATCGTCGACGCATAAGTGCCAAGGAACTCTCCGAACGTTTCGAAGTGTCCCTGCGCACCATTTATCGGGATGTGGAAGCCATTAACCAAGCTGGTATTCCCGTTGTTTCCTATGCAGGACTTAGTGGTGGTTATGAAATTATGGACCAATATCGACTCGACCGTCAGTTCCTGTCCTTGGAAGAGCTGCAATCGATCATCATCGGCCTCAAAGGGATACGCGCTTCGGTAGGCGACCAGGAAATCAGCAATTTGCTAGATAAGGTTGGTGCGTTAGTTGCCAAATCCGAACAACCCGCCGCAGCGCAACTAGGCAACCAGCTCATCCTCGACATGAATCCCTGGCAAAGCAGCCATCAAGATATGGAGCATATGACTGTTCTGCGCACAGCAATTAAGGAGACAAGGCTCGTCACCTTTTCCTACCTCTCTTCGCAAAGCGAATTGTCCGAGCGAACCATTGAGCCGATGGGGATCGTCGTGAAAGGTTTCGGCTGGTATTTGTACGGCTATTGTTTGCTCCGTGAGGATTTCCGTGTATTCCGATTATCCCGTATACGAACCATTGAACTGCTGTCCCAAACCTTCGTTCGCAAACAAAAAACCTTAGAAACACTTAATTATCGTTGGAGCAATAGAGACCCCGCCACCCTTATTACGCTCGTATTGCATGCACAGCCGAATGTGAGGGCAAAGATCGAAGACTACTTCCAGCCTGAGCAGGTGACCCTCCAAACCGACGGTACACTGCTGGTCAAAGCGATGCAGCCCGATGAACCTTGGCTTTATACCATGTTGCTCGGTTATGGACCCAGCTTGCGTATTCTCGAACCTTTGCATATCGCAGCAGCTGTCAAAGAGATGGCAGAAAAAATTGTTGCCCTCTATTCGAATCACTGACATGCTGTTGTCAGCAAAGTTTGTCTATACTGAGAATAAGAAGTAAACACATTGAGGAGGACAACCCCCATGATCAAAATGATTGAAGATTTCGCCATCGAATACAGCCGAGAAGCACAAGGAACACAACGTGTTTTTGACGTCCTGACAGATGCTTCACTTGCTCAGAAAATCACGCCTGAACTTCGTTCGCTTGGACAAATTGCTTGGCATATCGCGACGACCATCCACGAAATGCTAACTCGCACAGGGCTGACATTCGACGCTCCAGAAGGGGAAGAGATTGCCCCTGCATCAGCGAAAACCATCGCTGACACCTACCGCGCCTCATCGGCCGCTGCCATCGCAGCTATTCGTTCGCAATGGACCGACGAGAAGCTGACTGAAACTAGCGACATGTACGGTGATCAATGGCCTAACGGGCTGACGTTACGCGTCCTCATCTCGCACGAGATTCACCATCGCGGTGAAATGATTGTGCTTATGCGTCAAGCTGGACTGATCGTACCGGACATTTATGGACCTACACGGGAAAGCTGGATTGGCATGGGTATGGAGCCGTTGGTATAACACTCGTCGTTTAAACAGAAAGAGTTGCCTCACTAAGTCCTCTTACGGACTGATGGGACAACTCTTTTTTCATGCGGACTGTTATTCACCAACCAACCTCTTCACGGAACCATCCCGATACCCGACAATTACCTGACTTGCCATCCCGACAAATAGCCCATTCTCCACAACACCTGGAATGCTGTTCATGGCCTGATGAAGCTCCGCAGGATTAGGAATACTGCCAAAATAGCAATCGATGATGTAGTTCCCATTGTCTGTTACATAGGGCTTATTGTCAGCCACCCTGACTTGGGGCTCGCAGCCTAGTGCTTGAAGATTTCGAACCGTCAGTTCATAACCAAATTGGACAATTTCTACAGGAAGAGGAAAGGTGCCCAGTCGCTCAACGACTTTACTTTCATCAACGACCACGATCAGCTTCTTACTTGAAAAAGCAACAATCTTCTCCCGCAGCAGTGCGCCTCCCCCGCCTTTGATTAAGTGCCAATCAGCGTCAACTTCGTCTGCCCCATCAATGGTGATATCAATTTCTGTGATATCTGCAAAAGGAATAAGCGGGATGCCGAGCTCCTTGGCCAAATTCTCAGAGGCTACGGAGGTAGCAACCGCCTGAATGTTCAAGCCGTTTTGCACGCGAAGTCCAAGACCTTGAATAGCCCAATAAGCTGTTGAGCCCGTCCCCAAACCAACAATCATCCCATCGTGGACATCCATGATGGCTAGCTCTGCTGCTGCTTTTTTCGCTTCCATTTCTTCATGCACCTCACTTCTATGGATACGTTCTTTATCTCACTAGTTTAACACAATTCAGGAATTTAGCTTCTCGGCTTGGCTAGAAGGAATCCATGCGGGGATTCCCCTCATGGGCTATACTGGAATTAAAAGGAGGCGATCTCTGATGCAAAATAAAACGGTACTCATCACCGGAGCCAACTCGGGTATGGGCCTGGCCACGACAGTGGCCTTGGCCAAGCTTGGCGCTAACGTTATTATGCTCTGCCGCAGCCAGCAAAGAGGCGAGCAGGCGCTCGCAGAAGCACGCAGCCAAAGCGGATCCGCGCACATCGAGCTGATGCTGTGCGACCTCGCTTCGCTGGCGAGCATTCGCGCCTTCGCGGCAGCGTTTCTGGCAAAGCACGACGTGCTCGACGTGCTTGTGAATAACGCAGGCGTCGTCACCGTGAAACGGCAGACCACAGCAGATGGCTTCGAGGCTATGATGGGTGTCAACCATCTCGGTCACTTTCTGCTGACCCAGCTTCTGCTGGAAGCCATTATCCGCGCTCCGCAGGGGCGGATCGTCAATGTCTCTTCCGGCGCCCACAAAATCGGGCGCATCGATTGGGCGAACCCTCACCTGCAGCGAGGGTTCCGGGTCTGGAACGGATACGCCCAGTCGAAGCTGGCGAATATCCTGTTCACCCGCGAGCTCGCGAAGCGGCTCGCGTCTACTACCGCCACGGCCAACTCGCTCCATCCGGGAGCCGTGGGCACGAACATCGGTGTCGATCGCGACACCGGGTTTGGGAAGGCCGTGCATGCGATGCTGCGGCCGTTTTTCTTGACGCCGGCGCAGGGCGCGGATACGGCGGTATACTTAGCCACGAGCCCGGACGTACGGGCAGTCAGCGGCGAGTACTACTACAGGCGGAAGATTGCGCCTGTGTCTGTCAGAGCGAAGGACGATGCGTTAGCTCGTCAGCTCTGGTCTTGGAGCGAGGAGCAGGTCGGACTCGCTGGCGGCGCATAGCGGATAGCTGATCCCAGATAAGGGTACGTTATAGGGAGCATTTACCTTATGTTCGGAGTGTGACGACCTTGGACTTTTTTCGCAGTCAAGAATCACTAACCACCCTGCAATGGATATTACGAGCCATTGTAGGCTACTTTTTCCTGCTTATCACAGCCAAAGCCTTAGGCCAACGCTCCATCTCCCAGCTGCGGTTTCTCGACTTCGTCATCGCTCTCATCTTAGGTAATATCATGGCACATCCGCTCTCTGATGAGCACTTAGGATTATATGGCTCCATGATCACGACCGTTGCGATCGTGGTGCTCTATCTCCTAACCTCATGGCTGAGCCTAAAATGGAACTTCCTCAAGCATCTCTTTGAGCCATCACCATTGACGCTTATTGAGCACGGACAATTACGTTTAGATGGCCTGCGCAAAGCCAAAATCTCCGTCGACCACCTCTTCTCAGAGCTCCGCAAACAACAAGTTGAGGATATTGAGAAGGTTGCGCTGGCTCTGTGGGAGCCTGGCGGCATGGTCTCTGTCTTCCTTGAACCCCAGCATCAAACGGTGACGGCCAAAGATATGGCAATCTCGAGTGATCCTTTTTCCCTCGTGAAGCCACTGATTATCCAGGGTGCCTATGATACCAAGCTGCTCGCGCAGCACGGCAAAGATCTGGCTTGGTTGGAAGCACAGATGATGGCTGCACATGCTCAACTTGAGCATGTCATGCTCGCAACGATTGATGATCAAGACCACGTCCGTGTGTACACGGAACTGGATAAGTCGGATAAAGACGAATTGATGCTGCATTAGCGTTGATTCGTCTTTTTGTTGTGCCTTTTGAGTTATATGTGCATCTGGCTATACTTCCCTATTTTGTCCTAAAATAAATAGAAATGACCCCGCCTTAAGCATCGGCATCATCCCCAGATAGAGGACTGTCCTTTGCTGCCAGCGGGGTCATCATCTACCCTCACATAAACCGCTTTTCTACCCTTTTGCTAATGACCAAGGAAATCGCAATGAATAAGGCCACATAAATAAGCTCATACGGATTGTTCACGAACCTCTTCAAATCATAGCCAATAAAGCTTACGGACATGACCATCACCGCTTTGCCCGCAGCAACTGCCACGAGGAATGATCGAAACCGCATCCGTACCAGCCCTGCCGCCATATTAATGACCACGAAGGGGCCCAGTGGAAATAAACTAAGGATAAAAACATAGTTGAACGCTTGACGCCGCGCCCAATTGAGGCTTTTTTGAACTTTGGGCTTCTGCGACCAACGCACGAGATAGGGATGGCCTGCCACCTTTTTCACAATCGCAAATGTCACCAAGCAACCGCACACAATTCCGATCCATGAGTAGAGAAAGCCAAGCCACAGTCCATACACTGTCGCATTCACGCTAATAATGACCAGCGTTGGAAGTGGCGGAATGAAGGATTTCATAAAGGGAAGTAATAGTCCCGGCAGTGGACCTAATGATCGGTACTTGTCCAAAATCAGCATGAGATTCTCTTCGGTTAAATAAGATAAGAGCTCTTTGATATCCATATAGCGTGAAAAGCCGACAACCTTCGACCTTCCCTCTCCTCTCGTTCATATGGCACGATTATAGCACGACGGCCCCATCCGCGCACGATGAAGCACAAAACAAGCTGACACCGGATGCACCCAGTATCAGCTTACGTTTTCGAACTTATTTGAACTTATCGGGGAACTGCTTGATAATCCCATCGGACAACATATCGGCATACATGATCATATGATCTTCACCTTTGTCATAGGCCAGGATGTCGGCGTTCCAGTCCTTTTTGAGTCTTGCTGTTACTTGCTCAGTAATTAGTTTTAAATGACCATAGAGCATGTCCTGCTGTTCCTTCTGTGACCAGTTTGGGTTAGCCCCACTCAGAAACTTTGCGAGATCATCCGCATTCCGGTACCATTCCTTGTTGAATTTAGCTAGATCCGCTTGATTTCCAGATTTTGCTGCGTCTACGACACCGCCTGCTAATTGGATGTGCTCCCGCAATAGGTCAGCCAGCTTATTACCCGCTGCGTCTCCATAGTACGGCTTAATGGCATCACCAATATCCTGCTGATTCTTTAGCAACCTAGCCAACACGTCCTTCTGATCCTCAACCCCAGCAAGCGCACTAACGATATAGCTTCTTGTCCAACCCACATGATCGATCCATAGTCTCCTTAGATCTTCCTTGAGCTTCACTTTGGAAGGGTTCATGCAAAGCACAGAACCAGGCTCTTTCACAGCTGCCTGTGCGCCATTTGGTGTCAATGTGAAAGAGAGAACCATCGCTACGAGCAGCGTTACTAATAGGAACCTTCGTTTCATAAAAACCTTCTCCTCTGTAAACAATTCTGGAACATGGCTTATTTTGAGGAGATGCCACCGTTTTTATACCCAATCACTGCTGCTATAAACATAAAGCCCCTATTATCTTCGCTCGAAAGCGAGGCGCACCGCCAGCCCCGTTAACACGCTCCCCATCAACCACCGCTGGAACTTCAACCATTGCGGCCTCGTACCGAACCAACTCGCGATGTGACTTGCTGTTAGCACGATGAAGAGGTTGACGATAAAGCTCACCGAGATTTGCGTGAGTCCCAGCGCAGCGCTCTGCAGCAGTAACGACCCCCTAGCTGGATCCTCGAATTGAGGTAGGAGCGACACATACAGGACCGCAGCTTTCGGGTTGAGCAGATTCGTCATGAAGCCCATCAGAAATAACTTCTTCGGTGGGTCCACAGGTAGAACCCGAGCTGTCAGCACCGACCTAGCGCCTGGCTTAACAGCCTGCCATGCCAGCCACAGCAAGTAGGCTGCTCCGGCAAGCTTCACGGCATCAAACACAAAGGGAGCGGCCAAAAACAATGCCGAGAGCCCTAACATTGTAAGCACAATGTAGACTAAGAAGGCGAGTACAATACCTAATAAAGAGATAATCCCCGCCAGCCGCCCCTGCGTGACCGAACGTGAAATTAAGTAAATCATATTAGGTCCAGGCGTGCACACCATGCCTAGTGAGACTAGGGCGAAGGTTAGTAGCGTTGTAACTGTCATATCGCGGAAATCCTCCTTCTCCGTTAAACGTTTAGCAAGTGTAAAAGCAGACTTTTCTGCACATGCATCCGGTTCTCCGCTTGCTGATAAATGATCGAATGCTCCGACTCAATCACGTCTTCGGCAATTTCAAAGCCTGGATGAATCGGCATATCATGCATGATATAGGGGGCATACTTCCCAAGGCTCCGCTTATTAATTTGAAAAGGCATCATAATATCAATCCGTCTATGTTTCTCTTCTTGGTAATCGTCATCCCCGAAAAACTCCATATCAACCCACGTATCTGTGTAGATAAAATCAGCCTTTTTCATCGCTGCAGACAGAACTTCAATTTCCTCCACATACCCACTTTGATAAGCCCGCTGCATCAGTTCTACATCCCACGAAGCCTCATTGACGATTGGTGTGACCAGCAGCAGTTTAATCCCTAAAGTCATACAACCTGCAACTAAGGAATTTGCCACATTATTATGAATACCAACATAGGCCAACGTTACACCTTCAAAAGATCCTTTCACTTCGTACATCGTCATGAGGTCAGCTAGCGCTTGGCAGGGGTGGTATTTCTCACAACAGCCATTAATCACTGGCACTTGCGAATAGGCGGCTAGTTCCAGTAAATCTTCATGTTTCTTGAGCCTAGCCATGATGACATCGCAGTTCCTTGACACATAACGGGCTTCGTATTGTATGGGAGAAATTCGAAAATTACTAGAATCCCAATCCATATTTACTGCATAACCGCCCATCTGATGAACTCCTGATTGAAAGGAAAGAGCCGTTCGCGTTGATGATTTTTGAAAAAGCATAAGCAACCCCTTGCGCTCGCAGTGGTTGTAGTACGCCTTAGGGTTGTTTTTAATCTCAATGCCTTTGAATATGATGGCGTACAAGCTCTCTTTATCGAGTTCTTGCAGCGTTAAAAGATGTTGCAACTTCGTCACCGCCTATGTATATTTATACATTTTTACGTATTTTAATACATTTTATGTGGAGGGGAGTGATATGTCAATAGTTATATATAGCAGGAATTAGGGCATCGTTTCACGAAATTCTACAGGGTAAGTTTTTATTGCGATTGCCAACTACACCAGACAGCTCAGATTGCGCCTGTTCCTGCAATGAACTGTCGCACATTCTAGGGTAACAAGGAGAGGACGTATTTCCGTGAAAATTACGAAATTAGAATTGTTTAAAGTGCCGCCAAGATGGTTGTTTTTGAAAATCGAGACGGATGAAGGAATCACTGGATGGGGAGAACCTGTCGTAGAGGGGAAAGCCGATACAGTCGCAGCAGCCGTGATGGAAATGAGCGACCATATCATCGGGAAGGATCCGATGCGAATCGAAGATATGTTTCAGGTGCTGTACCGCGGAGGGTTTTATCGGGGAGGCCCGATCCTTTCCAGCGCAATTTCTGGGATTGAACAAGCCCTCTGGGACATTAAGGGCAAATTCTACAACGCCCCTGTTTATGATTTATTAGGTGGAGCTTGCCGCGACCGCACGCGTGTCTACTCCTGGATTGGCGGCGACCGCCCAAGTGACGTAGGCGAAGCGGCTAGGACGCAGGTTAAAGCTGGCTTCACAGCGGTCAAAATGAACGCTACCGAAGAAATGCATTACATCGATTCGATTAGCAAAGTAGATGAGGCTATCGCCCGCATTGCGGCTGTCCGTGAAGCTGTTGGCAAAGACATTGGTATCGGCATCGACTTCCATGGTCGTGTACATAAATCAATGGCTAAGATCATCGTAAAAGAGTTAGAGCCTTATCGCCCGATGTTCATAGAAGAACCCGTTCTGCCTGAAAACAATGAGGCACTGAAGGAAATCGCTCGTTATACCTCATGTCCCATCGCCACAGGAGAGCGTATGTACACGCGTTGGGGCTTTAAAGAACTACTCGCTCAAGGTATCGTCGATATCATTCAACCGGATCTTTCACATGCTGGCGGGATTTTGGAAACTCGCAAAATTGCCGCAATGGCCGAAGCTTATGATATTGCCATTGCACCGCACTGTCCGCTTGGTCCTATCGCATTAGCGTCCTGTCTGCAACTGGATATTTGCTCGCCAAATGCGTTCATCCAAGAGCAAAGCCTCGGCATTCACTATAATCAAGGCAGCGATCTGCTGGATTATTTGAAAGATCCGTCTGTCTTCCAGTATGAAGCAGGCTTCGTGAAGAATCTGACCGCACCCGGCCTCGGGATCGAAATTAATGAAGAGAAAGTCCGCGAGATGGCAGCCATCGGGCACAATTGGAAAAATCCAATCTGGCGCCAAGAGGATGGCACTGTGGCGGAGTGGTAGGAGAGGAAACTCACCTCTAGAAGCACAAATAAGTCGTCCTACAATTCCTAGAGGAATTGTGGGACGACTTATTTTATTGCGTGGTTAGGCTAAATTAGCTGCAGGAAATCCAGTTATGTCATTTGATGACCTGAGAATGACATGGAACATGTTCTTCTCGGGGAGTGAATGGTGCTGTGACGAAGTGTTAAAGTGGAATGAATAGGATCGCCTTCTGGGGAGGTGCGGTCTTATTTCCGTTCTCTTTTTGTTTCCCATTTCAGTTTGGACTGAATAAATTTATGTAATTGAACCTCAGGAATCTTTTTAAACGTTTTTAACCGTTGATCAGCGATCTTGAAAACAAGATCCTCACTACGACGCTCAATTGTTAAGATGTACACCACACGAAGAACTTCAACCGTTTCATTCGTAATACGGAAAACAATACGGATACCAGCATCCCTTAACTTAATCTCTTTACAACCTACCAATTTAGAATTCGCTTTATTACTGAGGGATTTACCTACCTCATCCGCGCGATAGAGCAGTTCATCAATAGCCTTATTAACAATACTAAGCACAGAATTATCTAGTTTGCGATATTCTTTCTCTGCCTCAACATCAAAACGAATATCGAAGCGTTCATTCATGAGTTTCCCTACGAATATCTTTCCATGACTTTGCTGATTCCGGATTTCGGCTCAAACGGTCCATACGCTCACTTAAAATACGCTCTTCCTCTTGTTCTTCAAGCTGGGTCAGTCGTTCAAAAAGTTGCTCATAATACTCATATCCAACTAGTACAGTATCCACTGCACCATTTTCTGTAATAAATTGTGGCCGTTGTTTCGCCTTTTTACGTAATTCACCAAACTTTTTGGATGCAACGGAGGAACTGACCAGTTGATCCGCTGTGAACGTTGGTTTAGCCATCGTAACCATCTCTTTTCTCTCCTCTTTACCCTATAGTATGATCCATGTAGTAACAAGTATACTCCATTTATAACACAAAGTCTTACGTAATTTATTACGTAAGACTTTGCACTCTTATTTAAGTTAAGCCTCCAGCGGATGAACCGCCTCATGGAGCAGCTGCTCCAGCTCGGCGGTGTAAGCCGCTGTCTGCGCTTCGCTCCAGCCGAAGCGCTCCGCCAGGAAGGCCGTCGCCGCAGCCTTCCACTGCCTTGCCCACGCGATGTCGAAGAAGAGGGCGCCCGTGCGGCGGATAAAGAAATCCGCCGGCTTCACGACCATCTCGCGCTCGATCGCGTACACGAGCGCAGCGAGCACCGCAGCGGGCATGCCGCGCCGCGCCGCCTCACCCCGGTGCTGCTCCAGCAGCGCGAATACGGTGTCCACGTTGGACCCGTACCGCTGCGCGAGCAGCATCGTCTCTGACTCGGTCAGCCCTAGCCGCAGGCCCTGGCTGACCTTGCTGCGCAAGAATGGCGCCAGCTTCGCGGAGCCGCCCACATCGCCGCCGGAGATCGGCAGCGTCTTCGTGCGGCTCGGCGGGAGCGCCGCCGAGACCTTGCCCTCCGCCACCAGCATGGCGGCGATTTGATTCACGACCGACTCCGCCATTTTGCGGTAGCCGGTCAGCTTGCCCCCGGCCATCGAAATGAGGCCGGATGCCGACACGAAGATTTCGTCGCGGCGCGAAATCTCGGAAGGGTCTTTGCCCTCTTGATGGATCAGCGGGCGCAGTCCGGTCCAGCTCGATTCGACGTCAGCCTCCGTCAACTCAAGGGACGGAAACATCTCATTCGCGGCTCTCAGCACGTAGGCGCGATCGGCTAAAGTAATACGGGGATTCGCAATATCCCCTTTGTAGTTCGTATCGGTCGTGCCGACATAGGTTTTGCCATCACGCGGGATCGCAAACACCATGCGCCCGTCCGGCGTATCGAAATAGATCGCCTGCCCCAACGGGAACCGGCTCTGATCAAAAACCAAATGAACCCCTTTGGTCAGATGCAAGGTTTTGCCCTGCTTCGAACGATCCATCTCCCGAAGGGTATCCACCCACGGCCCCGCCGCATTCACGATTTTACTCGCAGACAGTACATAAGACGCAGTTTGATCTTTTACATCTTTTACATCTTTCGCATCTTTCGCATCTTTCGCATCTTTCGCATCTTTTACATCAGCTTCCGCCAGTTGATCCACTACACGCACGCCAACCAACGTGCCATCCTTCACGATCAATTCCTCGACCTTGGCGTAATTTACCGCCATCGCGCCAAGTTGCACCGCTTTTTTCATAACCTCAATCGTTAATCGTGCATCATCCGTACGATATTCCACATAATAGCCGCCGCCTCTAAGATCCTTCTTTTTCAACAAAGGCTCGTGCTCCAAGGTGACCGCTGGATTAAACATCTTGCGTCGTTCCGAACGCTTAACCCCTGCTAAGAAGTCGTAGACCCGCAAACCAAGCGAGGTAGACAGTTTGCCGAACGTCCCGCCTTTATAAAAAGGCAGCAGCATCCACTCTGGCGTCGTCACATGCGGCCCATTCTCATAAACAATTGCCCGCTCTTTGCCGACCTCCGCTACAACCTTCACGTCCAGCTGCTTCAAATACCGCAGTCCACCATGCACCAATTTCGTAGAACGACTCGACGTCCCTGAAGCAAAGTCCTGCATCTCAATCAACGCCGTGCGAAGCCCGCGACTCTGCGCATCCAGCGCAATACCTGCACCCGTTATCCCGCCGCCAATCACAATTACATCGAATTGCTGCTGTGCCATCGCCTCGAGCGTCTCTTTTCTTTTTAACCCGCTAAATTGTGTATGTTGTCCTGTTCTCATTTGATCCGTCATCCCAATCTCTCCTCCATGTATGAAAAAAAGAAAAAACCACAACAAGCCTGTCACGTTTGCACGTAAAGGTCCGCTGTGGTTTCTCCTGGTCTCCAACCGAATATGAACTTGTTAGTTATAGTATAACACTGTATGCCATTATTTAAAAGCGATCGCGGCATTTACCGCCTTTTTCCATCCGCTATACAACTTTTCTTGTAAATCCGCTGCCATTTCCTGCTCAAAGGCCCGATCTACCTGCCACTGCGCCGCAATTTCCGCCTGATCCTGCCAGAAACCAACCGCGAGACCCGCTAAGTAAGCCGCTCCAAGCGCTGTCGTTTCATTAATAACTGGACGCTCCACCGTGACGCCCAGCATGTCGCTCTGGAATTGCATGAGGAAATCGTTTTTTACGACACCGCCATCCACCCGCAGCTTCGTTAGCTCGATACCTGAGTCGTCCTCCATTGCCTGCAGCACGTCTTTCGTCTGATAAGCAAGGGATTCCAAGGTTGCCCGGATAAAATGTTCCTTCGACGTCCCCCGCGTCAGCCCAAAAACCGCTCCCCGCACATCGCTGTCCCAATAAGGCGTCCCAAGCCCGACAAAAGCTGGAACCACGTACACGCCCTCTGTGGAGACGACTCTTTTCGCATAATCCTCGGAATCCTTCGCCGATTTGATCATCCGGAGCCCATCCCGCAACCACTGAATCGCCGATCCTGCGACGAAAATACTGCCCTCCAGCGCATACTCAACCTTCCCGTTCAAGCCCCATGCAATAGTTGTCAAAAGGCCGCTGCGCGACGGAATCGCATGATTTCCTGTGTTCATCAGCATGAAGCAGCCGGTGCCGTAGGTGTTTTTGGCCATGCCTTTTTCAAAACACGCCTGACCAAACAAAGCCGCCTGCTGATCGCCTGCCGCACCCGCAATGGGAATCGCCGCTCCAAAGAAGAGGCTCTCCTGCGTATGCCCATATACCTCAGATGACGAACGAACCTCTGGCAGCATTGCTGCTGGAATGTCCAAATGCCCCATCAGTTCCTCGTCCCACTTCAGCTCGTGAATGTTATAAATGAGCGTCCGCGAGGCATTCGAGTAATCCGTGACATGTGCCTTGCCACCCGTCAATTTCCAAATAATCCACGTATCCATTGTACCGAAAAGCAAGTCACCGCGCTCCGCCCTAGCTCTGGTACCTTCGACATGATCTAAGATCCATTTGATTTTGGTCGCCGAAAAATACGCATCAATCAGCAGCCCCGTCCTCTCTCGGAACAGGTCGCTAAGGCCAGCATCCTTCAACTCCTCGCAAATATCCGCCGTCTGCCGCGACTGCCAGACAATCGCATGATACACCGGCATGCCCGTATGCCGATCCCAAACAACCGCCGTCTCCCGTTGGTTCGTGATGCCAATTCCCGCTATTTCCGTGGGCTGCACCCCGGACTCTGACAGCAAGGTCGCGATCACACTTTGAATCGACAGCCAAATTTCATTCGCATCATGCTCCACCCAGCCTGGCTTCGGAAAATACTGCTTAAACTCCTGCTGCGCGGTGTGGATGATGCTACCTTTTTTATCAAACAAAATGGCTCTAGAACTCGTCGTCCCCTGATCGAGGGAAAGCATATAAGAAGGCTTAGATCCCGTTGTTGTCATCGTTTGGAAGCGCCACCTTTCGTATGTTCATAATGCTGCCATAGCTCATGGTTTGAAGTTGTCACAGCCGTGGCACCCGCCGCAAGCGCCTGTTCCACATCATCGACAGAACGAATCAAGCCGCCTGCAAAAATCGGAATACCGGAACGGTCCTTCACCTCTTTGATAATGTGCGGAATGACACCAGGCATGACCTCGATGTAATCCGGCTGTGAGCGTTCAAGCAGCGTGTAGCTTTTATCCAGTGCCGAGCTATCTAGTAAAAAAAGTCGTTGAATCGCGATCAAGCCATTCTGCCTTGTCTTCGTAATCACATTGCCACGCGTGGAAATGATTCCCGCAGGGCGAATGCTTTGGCACAAAAACTCAGCGGCAAACTCGTCGTTTTTCAATCCCTCGATGAGATCCGCATGAAGCAGCAGCTTTTTTCCGTGCGCTCGGCCCAGGTCGACAATGCTTTTGAGCTGCCCAATATGACTGTCCAGCAGCACGATATGCGTGTATGACGACTTCATGAGCTTCTCTAAATCCTTCATTTTACGAATGGCTGGCAAAATACATTGATCCTGTAATGACATGCGCTTCACCTCCATTTCCTGAACCTATCTGAACGTATCTAAACAGGACGAACACGGCAAAAAAACTCACCAAGATTTGCCTTCTCTATTCAAAGGGCAATCCAAGTGAGTCTCCTGTTCTCCGTCACGTGTTATTAACTTATCTGTATTTTACTGAAAGAGGGGATGCCATGTCAATGGCAGCTCTCGGCACCATCCAACGCGCTTACATCGATAACGCTTTGCGCACGGCCAAAATATACTTCGACTGATCCAGCGGATTGACGCCGCGTCGCTTACGTTCGGCATGAACATCGGGAGGGCTTGGCTGGTAGCCGGCAAAAGAGGACGTAATTACGCCACGCCCGCCTGACATGGCGCTTAGCTTCACGGGATATTCGAGCGACGTTGCCACTGGGAGCCGCCCTTCTAGGACGAATCGTCCCCCCGCTATGCTAGGTGCATCGAAGGTCGCCCGCATCTGCACTAGATCGCTGAGCACCTTACCGCCGAACTCTTCGGGTACGGTGATCCGCACTTGCAGCATTGGCTCCAGCAGCGTCGTGCCCGTCTGGCCGAGTCCTTGCATGATGCCCATGGGCGTTGCGACGGCAAAATCGAGTGGATGGGTGTGCCACACGTGATGCTCACCCTCTAGAAGCGTCACCTTCACATCGGTGACTTCCCAACCGAACAGCCCCTGCTGCAGCGCCTCCGGCACGCGGCGCGCCACCTCATTCTGGTACTGCACGAGCAGCTGCTCACCGCGAACCTGAGACCCGTACACGAGCCCACTGCCCGGCGCACCTGGCTCGATATGAAACCGTAAGATTGCCCAGCATGGCTTGGGCATCGTATAAGCAATGAAGCCTTCACCTGCTTGCGAAGGCGTTTCTTTGTAGATGACGGAAGGTTGGTCGAACCTTACTTGGAGACCGAAGCGCGAGCTCAAGAGACTCGTCAGAATCTCGAGCTGGATCGCGCCCATGACCTTGACGTGCAGCTCCCGCTCGTCCTGCAGCCATTGCAGATCGAGCAGTGGATCTTCGTCCGTGAGCTCTTGCAGCGCGGCGACGAGTGCCGGATACTGCGCGTCGCTCTCGGCGTGCACCTGCACGGTCAGCAGCGGCACCGCCATGCGCGGCGCAGGCGGCACGCTGTCCGGTCGGCCGAGCACATCGCCGATCCGCACTTGCGTCAAGCCGCAGACGGCGGCGATGTCGCCGGCCGCGACAACGCCAAGATCCTCGGCTTTGCGCCCATCGATGCGGCGAATCTGGGTCACCTTCTCCTCCACGCCTTGCGTGGCATTGACGACGGTGTCCCGGTTACGGATCGTCCCCTCGTAGAGGCGGACGTACGCCATACGCCCCATCGTCTTGTCGCGCTCGACCTTAAAGACCACTGCCGACAGCGGCTGCTCGGCATCGCCGCGCGGCTCAGGCAAGTAATCGAGGATCGCTGCAAGCAGCTCCTCTATGCCGATGGCTTTGCTGGATGCCCCGACCAGCAAAGGAAAAGCTTCGCCCTGCCGCGCGTATCGCTGCAGGGTGCTCTTGACCTCGTGCGCCGTGATAGGCGCACCTTCGATGTAGCTCGTGAGCAGGGGCTCATCGAGCTCGGAGAGCTTTTCGACCGCGGCTGCGAGGTCGAATCCCGTTGTTCCAGCGCCGGCTGCGGGCGGCGCATCTTCTAATACGTTCCGCGCGCCGCGGAACGTGTCTTCAAGGCCGAGCGGTGCATAGATCGGCACCGCCATCCCCGTAAGCTGCTTATGAATCTCTTGTAGGACCCGTTCGGGGTCAGCCCCGACGCGGTCTAATTTATTCATATATAGCAGCGTTGGGATTTTAAGCGATTGCAGCGCATGCCAGATCATTTCCGTCTGCGACTGCACGCCCTCCACGGCGGAGATAATCAGAATCGCTCCGTCCATTACACGTAAGGAGCGTTCCACTTCCGACAAGAAATCGACATGACCTGGCGTATCCACCAGATTAATCCACGTATTTTGCCACACTAAACTTGTCGTTGCGCTGCGAACCGAAATCCCCCGTTCACGCTCCACGTCCATAGAATCCGTCTGTGCCGTCCCGCTATCTACACTGCCTAGCGCGCGAATGCGCCCGCTTAGATATAGCAAATGCTCCGTAGTTGTCGTCTTTCCCGCATCAACGTGCGCAAAAATTCCCACGTTCCTTCTCGACACTATGCGTTTCTCATCTGTCATTCCCGCTCCGGCCCCTTTGGCTTTCATTCTTTCTTCTATTATACTCAAAGAGAGTGAATTTGGATAAGCCAACCAATTCAGCTCTTCCCGCTTGAAGTTTTAAAGAAATGGTGTCGCCGTTAGGAAATGATTTTTCTGAGGAGGAATTATTATTATGCTTCAGCCCACTGTGCCTACGACAACCATTCAACTTCATAACCAGCACCCTGCCATCCTCGCTTTATCTCAAGCTGACCCAAAACTGGCTAGATTGATCGAACTCATCGGTGAACTCACACTTACACCGAGCTTTCGTCCCTATGAATCTCTCGTCATGTCGATTATTTCCCAGCAACTCTCAGCCAAAGCTGCCTTAACGATCAAAACCAGAGTTAAAGCGATCATTCCCGCCATTACGCCAGAGGATGTTCTAGCTACAGATGAAGAAGCCATCCGCCAATGCGGGGTCTCTTATCCCAAAATCCGCTACATTCGCGACCTAAGCACCAAGGTTCTAAGCGGTGAAGTCATGCTGGATCAGCTACAAGATGTAGATAACGCAGAACTTCTGAAACAGCTAACAAGTGTCAAAGGAATTGGCGTCTGGACCGCTGAAATGTTCCTTCTCTTCACTTTAGGCCGGCCCGACATTTTATCCCTCGGCGATGCTGGTCTTCAGCGTGCAGCCCGCTGGCTGCATGCACTCCCTGAGCGCCCGGATAAAAATTACTTAGGCCTCGCCGCCGAAGGATGGGCGCCTTACCGCAGCTTCGCATCCCTCTATTTATGGCGCGCGATTGACACGGGACTTGTTGATTCCGGTCTGCCGGTGGAGGCGTGTGAGAAACCGATGCAAGCGTAGAAAAGCCCGGCATCTGCTAATTGTGGGGAGTTACGCTTCTATTGCTCGCCTCCCCTCTTCCACCAAAGCCCTTACACGCAAAAAAACGCAAGCAGTCATCCATCAGGACCCACTCACGCTTAGACATCTAAACTCACGAGTACGAATTTACTTGCTGAACCGCCTGAGACGCTCCTCAACAAATGTCAGCCCGCAGCCCTCGTAAATACGTCTGCAACAATCGACGCAAGCTCTCATCCCGATCCAGCCCCATGCGGAAGCCATTCCGATGCTCGAGGGAGGCGAATCCGTGCACCATACTCCGAAAACCGCGCACCACATGCAGCGCATCTTCCTCACTGAGTCCGTACGGCGCAAGGATGCGCAACAGGAAGCTCACAACCCCAGCTCCGACCTCTTTCAGCTCGGGATCTTCATAATCAGGCAGCACTGAGATCGCATCGTACAGACCTGGCTGCTTCCGAGCGAAATCCACATACGCTACACCCGCAGCCAGTAAGGCTTCATCCTCTGCTTTACCAATTACGGCTTCGATCATCACTTCTTTCACGAGGAGAAGCCCTCGCTTAGATAGCTGCTTGCGTAGATCAGGCAAGCCCTTGATATGATTGTAAAGGGAAGGTGTTTTGATAGTCAGTTTGGTCGCCAGTGCAGCCAGCGAAAGCTGCTCAATTCCTTGCTGATCTGCCAGTTCGATTGCCGCTTGCAAAACCATTTCTGCATCTAATCCTTGTCGAATCGCCATCTTATCCTGTGCCCCTCTATGCTAAATAGTCGCTGATGCGCCTTGGAATTTCGCTGATGCTTCTTCTAGTGCTGCATCCATCACTGCTGCTGGTTGTTCAATCATGCGTCCATGTCCTACTGCCAGTACGCTAGGTTCTAGCTGTCTTAATCGGCGCGTACTCGCCAAGGAAGCTTCTTTACTCCACGTCGCCAGGGCTGGGAAGGGAAATTTCCATTTCACCACACCGGATACCGCTACACCGCCTCGTACTTGGAAAGCATCTCCCGCGATCAACGCCCGACTCCGCACATCAAGGAATGCCATCGACCCCGGCGTATGTCCAGGTGCAGCGTATGCTTGCAACGAACCTATCCGATCCCCATCGGCCAATAGCACATCAGGTTTCGTCTGAATCCCTTTTGGAATGCCGCCTTTTATCGGCGTTTGAGGCTCATCTGCTTCCAACTCCACGTTGCCTGCCAGCAGCTTCGCATCCCTTCTGGAGATGTAAACTTGTGCATGAGGCAATTCCTTCTTCAAACCGTCTAATGCACCAATATGATCCCCATGCGCATGTGTCAGAACGATACGTGTAATCGGCTTCCCGATTTGCTCTGCCGCCTGCAGAATACCTTTCACACTGAATGGTAAAGCTGCATCAATCAAAGTTAATTCGGCTTCTTCCTCAACCAAGTAACAATTTACTGGGAAAAACCTCGGCATAAAAGCCAATTGGTACAAATGTCCGTTTTGCGTTATTTTCATATTCAACGCCTCCTCTTAACTACTTATATTAGTATAATAACTAATGTCATTAGTTTTGTAAAGAAACATTTTTCATCTATTTGAAATCTGTACATTTTTCGGGTATCGAAAACTTTATCTTCCTTATGTGGTAAAATAGTTCTCATATTTGTCCTAAAGTCCATATATGTGAGTGAGGTTACCTAATGAACACTGAAACTTTAGCACTTTTTAAAACGTTAACCGAAATGCAAGCCGCACCTGGCTTTGAGCGAGAGATTCGTGCATTTGTACGCGGCGAGTTAGCCAAATATACCGATGAGTTCGTGCAGGACGCGCTCGGCAGCCTCTTCGGGGTTGTACGCGGCGACGAGACAGGACCGCGCATCATGGTGGCGGGCCACTTCGACGAGGTCGGCTTCCTCGTGACCGGCATCACCGAGCACGGCACCGTCAAGTTCCAGCCGCTCGGCGGCTGGTTTAGTCAAGTACTGCCCGCGCAGCGCGTGCAGATCATGACGGCGAACGGACCGATCATCGGTGTGATCGGCTCCGTGCCCGTGCACTTGCTGGACGAAGCTGCGCGCAGCAAGCCCGCAGACATCAAGACGATGTACATTGACATCGGCGCGGAAAATCGGGCCGATGCCATCGCCATCGGCATCAAGCTCGGGCAGCAGATCGTGCCGATCTGCCCGTTCACGCCCCTGGCCAATCCGAAGCGGATTATGGCCAAAGCTTGGGATAATCGCTACGGCGTCGGCCTCGCGATTGAGCTCTTGAAGGAGCTTCACGGCGGGCCGAAGCTCCCGAACATCCTGTACGCGGGTGCCACCGTACAGGAAGAGGTCGGCGTGCGCGGCGGAAGAACGGCTGCGAATATGATTCAGCCGGATCTGTTCTACGCGCTCGATGCAAGTGCCGCCGGGGATATGACCGGCGACCGCCAGGCTTTCGGGCAGCTAGGGCGCGGAGCGCTGCTGCGGATTTTCGATCCCACGATGATTACCCACCGTGGGATGGTTGAGTTCATTCTGGATATGGCGGAGACGCATAAGATCCCGTATCAGTACTTTATCTCGCAAGGCGGAACAGACGCGGGGCAAGTACACGTGCAAGGCAGCGGGATTCCATCCGCTGTGATCGGGGTATGTGCACGCTATATTCATACATCCGCGTCAATTCTTCACGTGGATGATTACGCTGCGGCGAAGGAGCTGCTGATCAAGTTAGTGCAAGCCAGCGATCGCACAACGTTAAACACCATTCTTGCCCAGGCTTAAGGGCACTAGGCAAGTTGCTCTTGCCGGAAACTTGGAGGCTGACATGATTCCAACAGGATGGAAATGCATTTATCAGAATCCGCTCTCCTCACCGCAGGAGGTGGAAAGCTTTCGAATGGAAGGAGATGGAGCAGTCTCCTTCCCTATGGGTAGAATGCGATTGGAAGGCACACGCGGCCTGGAGGACGATTATAAAGCGAACATCGTCTATTGGTGTCCAGAAATATTTCCTGCCGATGTAGCTATCACATGGGAGTTTTGGCCGATTCGAGAGCCGGGACTTGCCATCTTATTTTTTGCCGCTGAGGGAATGGAAGGTTACGACCTATTTGATCCTAGTCTCCCAACCCGTACTGGTGAATATGATCAATACCATCACGGGAAAATGAATGCGCTCCATGTCTCTTACTTCCGCAGACGTTATGCGTCAGAGCGGGCGTTCCACACTTGCAATTTAAGAAAAAGCTACGGCTTCCATCTTGTCATGCAGGGGGCCGACCCTATCCCTGATGTAGCCGATGCCGTTGGTCCGTATCGAATCACCGTCCTTAAGCAAGGCGCACGCGTGACATTTACAATCAACGACCTGCCCGTTTTCGTTTGGGAAGATCCAGGTACAACCTATGGGCCAATTTTAGGAGAGGGTCGCATTGGCTTCCGCCAGATGACACCTCTGATAGCTGAATACGCCAATCTTGCCGTCTACGCGCCTTAATTAGATTGATGACAGCCCTACGTAGGAGATACTTCCTATCCGGTATCGCAAATATGACGAATTAGACCTCTGGAGCAGATAGCTCCAGAGGTCTTTTTGATCAACGAAAACATATTCTAGCCAATAGGGTAAAGTTCTGACATTTTTTTCACAAATAAAGAATTAATGTTCCAAAATATGGTACAATTAACAGCATAACTTGTTTTTAGAAAGAAGGATACCCATGACCTCAATCATTCGTGAAGCAACACCTCAGGATACATCAGCGATCAGCTCACTCGTTTCTCATCTCACTGGTAAGGTAATTTCTCCTTTACATATTGAAAATAGGCTGCATAATTTACGAGATAATCCAGATGAACTGCTCTATGTCTATGAAGAGGAGAACCGGATTCTCGGCACATTAAGCTTCCGAATCCGCAGAGATCAGGATGCAGAGCATCTTACCTTTAGTGAAATCTCAGTTATTTCCTTTAAGCAGGATCCCGATAGTAACCAAGCACCGATGGAGCAATTAAAGACATACGCTCATCAGCTTACAACGGATCATAATTGCTCGGGGATGATGTGGTTGACAGACGTAGAGTCTACCGACAAACCTCGTTCCGCCCAACCTCCTATCGGTTTTCATGAAACCGGCTACCGTTTTGTCAAACGTTTTCTCTAAACTAGGCGAACTTCTATATCACATTCTACAAAGGAGTGCTTACATGTGTTGATTGGATTTAATGAAGGAGCTTTAAGCACTCTTGTTCTTATTGCCTTCATCATCATCCTTCTTTTCGTTGTTGGCATCTTTCTATCTATTATTATGAAATCGTTATCGACCTGGACATCCAATAACAACGCGCCCATTCAAGATCGAGCCTGCAGAGTTGTCGCCAAACGTATACAATTCTCTGGAAGCAACGGACATATAGGCTCGAACACCTCCTACTACGTTACTTTTGAGTTCGATGACTTGAGTAGAATGGAACTATGGATAGGACGTCAGCAATTTGGCTATATGGTCGAAGGTGACACGGGAAATTTAACATTTCAAGGTACTCGATTCAAAGAATTTGAACGCAAACAAGCCGTTTAAGCAATTCCACGCATACGTAAGCATTTACAAGAAAACCATAAAAAATAGACATATTAACGCCAATATTTGAATAATCTGAATATTTACAATATTTTAATAATGGGCTATGATGAATCCAAGGCAGACAGGGAGGACAACCCGCACCAGTAGGTGCCATATCAACGAAGAGCCTGACAAATCAACTACGAGAGGGGATAGTCCATTGGACCATGTTAGCGAAGCATGCTACTCACTTCCGCTCTAAACGACAGGAGCCACGTGAAGGAAGAACGTCCCACTCGTTCAATCAGCATGCGGGAAATCAGATCAGGCAGGTCATCATTTGAAGAAAGGAACTATAGTGAGGGACTTGTCGTGAGTAGCGTAACTGGGAAGATATACACTGTAGAAAGGACACTTTAACTTTGATGCGAACGTATGGAATACAGCAACTGATCTGCGACTTTTCGGGGAATGGAGTGTGTGGAAGAACAATTGAATAGTCAAAATGACTCATAGAGACCTCCGGTTATCATCGATAAGCGGGGGCCTCTATTTGCGTTCAGATGAAGTTATTTACTCGTTAACTGCTCCTTCTGCACAATGGGTAATCGAACGATGAAGGATGTCATTGCCTCCTCCCCGCTTTCCACTGCAATCGTTCCGTGATGCATCTCTACAATTTTCTTCGCAATCGACAAGCCAAGCCCATTGCCGCCAGCCATTCGATTCCTAGACTTATCTGCTTTGTAAAACCGTTCAAAAATATGCGTCTGATCCTCTTCAGGAATCCACGGCCCATTATTCGAAATTCGCGTTACCGCCTCTTCCCCATTGCTAACCACTCGGACACGAATCGTTCCGCCAACAGGCACAAATTTAACCGCATTGTGGATGAGATTGATCCAAACCTGACTAAGCAAATCCTCATCGGCCTCAAGGGTTACAGGATCCAGCTCGATATCCATTTCAATATCTTTATCTACCCACTGCGGCTCACAAGCGAGAATATGATTCCGCAACTGTTTATCCAAACGATAGCTCCTCGGTTCAAAAGGGTGATGCTGTGACTCCAGGGAGGTCAGCTTCAACAGGTTTTCGCTGAGCTTGGATAAGCGTACACTTTCGGTTTCAATGATCGTCAAATAATGTTTACGCTCCTCAGGCGATAGCTGATCATTCTGCAATGCGCGGGAGAATCCGCTAATGGATGTTAAAGGCGACTGGATCTCGTGGGAGACGTTCGAAATAAACTCCTGCCTCATTTTCTCTATTTGCCCGAGATCGCTCGCCATTTGATTGATGGACTCCGCTAACTCCACGAAGGGACCATTCCGCGGGTTATCATCTACGGACACATTGAAATCCCCTCTCGACATGCTGCGTATCGCTTGATTCAAACTTTGAAAGAAAATCAACTGATGCTTTCGTAAAAATTGACCTAAAATGGCCATGGTCACTCCCCAGAGGAACATGCCCCCAATGCAGTTGATCAACTGCACAATGACTTCCGCAGGGCGTTTCTCTAAATGTGTGTAGAGATGCTCCATGCCATAAAAAGTAGCTAACCAATATACGATAATGAGAATAAAGATCCCTAAGCCAAAAAAGAAGCCTCCAATTCGCTGGAGAATAGACTGATTCTTATGGTTCATCCGTCGTCGCTTCTGTCTTTCTCTCCGCTCTCTTCTCTCTGCCCTGTGCTGATGATTCACTTCAGCACCTCCAAGCGATAGCCTAGGCCTCGAATCGTAGCGATGCGAAACGCGTGCCGCTCCTCAGGGAATCGCTCACGCAGCCGATTAATATGCACATCGACCGTACGCTCGTTTCCTTCGTAGTCAAATCCCCAAATCTGCTCGATCAATTGGTCGCGTGAGAAGGTTTTGCCTGGATAGCTCGCAAGCTTATAGAGCAGTTCGAATTCCTTGAGCGGCAGCGTGATGCTCTCTGCACCAACGGTAGCTTCATAGGTTTTGCGGTTCATGCTTAAATCGCCAGCCTGAATCGTTTGCGAAGAAGCGATTCTATATCGCTTGAGTAGTGCCCTCACCCGCATCGCAAGCTCAAGCGGTTCGAAGGGTTTGGTGAGGTAATCGTCTGCACCCAACTCGAAGCCTTTGACCTTCTGGGCAGTTTCACCTTTGGCCGTCAGCATGAGTATTGGCAAATCATAATGCTCACGAAGCTCCTTGCATACCTCCCAACCGTCCATATGCGGCATCATCACGTCGAGAATCACCATATCGACCTGGACGGTTTGCAGCTTCTTAAGTGCTTCGACGCCATCCGCGGCCTCAACGACATCGAAGCCTTCGTTCAGCATGAAAACACGGACAAGCTCACGAATATACGGGTCATCATCTACGATCATAATGGGTGCCATGATTCATTCATCCTCACTTCTTAATCTCTAATTTTTCATCTATATACGTGTCTACGCTTGACTCACTTTAGGTTCTTTTGCTCATTGCTCATATGCCATTCGCTCTTTTACTGCATGCCTTAATAGAAGTAAGCATAAGCGCATAATATAAACTGAATTTAAACCATTTTGAATTTTTTATAAATGAAAGGGCTTTATTTGAAAAATAATTTATGATAAATTTGGGGTAAGGAACAGTCTAGGGGGTTGTGGCCTGTATGACAAATAACACATTGGCGGATTTCAACAAGCTGACTACCGCGGAAGCGGAAGTCCTGTTTCAACGCGAGGTGCTCTCTGAAGGGTTTGCAGGCTTTAGGCGGTTACTCGACACGCTCACGGAAGCGGTCAAATCCGCGGGAGACATCGAAATGGAAGTGGTTGAGCAGTCGGTCGCGAAAGCAAAACGTCTTTTTCCGGAACCTGTTGATTTCAGTCCCTCCTGGGAGAAGGTTTGGCCAGAACTTGAATGTACCATAGCTGCCAAGAAACATATTTTCGCAAATATTCCCCTCGCAGACAGATCCGGTGAATGGCAAGTCATCATGGACAATCCACTTGTCGTGCAAGAGGTTGTCTGTTACCCTGCGTTGACTTTTGAGGATGCTGCCTACCTTTATGCCTATTTCCGACCTCAACTGGAGAAATCCGAATACATTCGTCTTCAGAAAATCCAAACAGTGATTCAAGAAATCGGCGGTTAGCCAATCTCTTCTATTTAAGTTTCTCCTTCATCCACTCACACCACAATAAATCTGTCTCTACCTTCATCGTGGCTTTATGCACCAGTACATACCTGCCAAAACTATCATCTTCAATTTCTAATTGCTCGAGCGGTTTCGTACTTTCTTGTTGGATCTTATCCATTAGAAGGTTGAATCGCTCTTTTTTCTTCTTATAATACACTTCACGCACCGCGAGCATCTTACTCGCCTGCTCTTTATCCACGAGACCGATGCAATACACCTTCAGAGCAAGCTCATCCCTCGTCACAGGCTCATCCGTAGGCATAGCAATCCACTCCCGCAAAGCATCCTTTCCTTGCTCCGTAATGGAGTACACCTTCTTATCAGGCTTATCAGATTGAGGAACATGTACGAAAGCGACGTGCCCCTTCTGCTCTAGTTGTGCCAAAAGAGGATAGATCTGGCTATGTTTAGCTGACCAAAAAGGTTGTATATGTTGCATAAGCTCATACCCTGAGCGGGAGTTTTTGGTTAAAAGGCTTAGTAATCCGTATGAAAGGGTATTCATTGGCGTTCCTCCTCTATGTCATTATTGACATATAAACAGTTCGGTAGTATGATGATTTTCATTCAAATTATAGAGAATACTATCGGTAAGATCAATGATAGAGTGGAGGCATTATTTTGAGTAAGGATGAGTTACAGCAAGTGCGCTTCTGGCCAATCATGATTGCTATCTTCTTCGGATCGTTCGTGTCGATTCTAAGTATGAGCACAATTAATATCGCTATACCGATTCTTAGTGAGCATTTCCATACAGATTTGAGCAAAATCCAATGGACGATTACCGGATTTATGCTCGCAAGCGGTACGATTGCTCCGATTACAGGTTATTTCGGGGAAAAATTCAGCTACAAACGTTTATACGCCATCGCGCTGATAGGTTTTACTGTATTTTCACTTTTATGTGCGCTGGCCTGGGATGCTTCATCACTGATTGCATTCCGTATTATTCAAGGGGCTTTCAGTGGTCTGATTATGCCGGCTACGATGACCATTGTTTATCAGGTTATCCCGCGCGATAAGCAGCCAATTGCGATTTCCCTTTGGTCCCTATCCGCCATGATGGCGCCTGCTATTGGGCCAACATTGAGCGGCTGGTTGCTGCAAAATTGGAGCTGGCACTGGTTGTTCCTTATGAACGTACCTGTCGGCGTTGTCGCTATTTTTCTCGTTTTCAAATTGATCCCTTATTATCGACTTTCAGTTCCAAAAAGATTCGATCTCATCGGATTACTCACTGTCGTTGTCAGCAGTCTTTCCTTGTTAGTTGGTTTCTCACAAGGGCATGCTTGGGGATGGACATCCGGTCGTGTCATTGGGCTATTTGTAACAGGCTTCCTAGTCCTTCTACTGTTCATATGGCGAGAACTTAAAGTGGATTCACCTCTATTGAACATACGTGTTTTGAAGAACTCGCGTTACACCTTATCGCTCATTATTTCTAGTATCGTCACAATAAGCTTGTACTCAGGTACTTTCCTGACGCCAATTTTCTTGCAAAATATTCAACACGTTACTCCATTGGATACAGGATTAATTTTATTGCCTGCTTCCTTAGTAATGGCGCTCTGCATGCCTCTCGTAGGTAAGTTATATAGCAGTGTCGGGCCACGCATTCTTATTTTTATCGGAATCTCCTTAATTGCTGTTGGTACACTCACATTAAGTTGGTTGAGTACAGACGTCTCGCGCGGCTACATCGTGTTCTGGATGATCGTTCGGAACGTCGGGATTGCCTTCGCTACGATGCCTGCAAGTAATGCGGGCATGGAGCAAATTCCGCGGACTCTTTCGGGTCATGCCACTTCCATTAATAACTGGGTTCGTAACGTATTCGGATCCTTTGCAATTGCCTTATTCACATCGGTGTTATCCTCTCAAACCGCAACACACAGCAAGGAATTAGCGGCTGGCGGGTTGACGGATAAGGTTCAAATTGGTACGCATGCCTTTACAATGAGTGTCAATGATGTCTACTTGCTTGCGACATTCATTGTCCTAGTCGCTCTGCCGCTAAGCTTGTTCATTCGCAAGCGGTCCATAGCACCAGACAATCCTTCAGCGTCTGCACCGGCTCCTATCGTGGCAACGCCGAACCCGAAAGCCTAATAAAAAACCCCAGTCCGATGTGTGCTTATCACATCGGACTGGGGTTTTCGTTATTTCTTAGCTGAGGTAGAAATCACGCAGCAACTCGTCCATCACACGATTCGTACGTGCTCCTGTACGACCTGTACTAGGACTTTGCCCGATGCCTCTAAGATCATCAACGATCATCTGAATAAGTGGCTGTTGAACATGTGGCGGATTGGGTATCGTCAGTTCTTGGACCGCACCGTCTGCGGTTTCAATGCGCAGATCGCCACTGAACGTAGAGAATGACAATTTCCCAAGGCTGCCGACAATCTCATTCAAATCTAAATGTTTGTAGCTATTGAAGCTCCATACCCCAGTCCCCATCACACCGGATTCGAAGGCATAGCTTGTTGTCACGATATCTTCGACCTTATGTTTGCCCGTTTGATTACTTGCGAAGCCCTTCACCTCTCCGATGGGACCCAACACATAATCAAGAATATCCAGCGCATGGCTCGCCAAATCCACGAAGAGACCGCCGCCTGATAACTCAGGCTGAATGCGCCATGGTTCTAGTCCCTCTTGATAATCTCTCGTTGGTTGCAAGTACGTCGATTGGACAAAACGGACATCACCAATCACGCCACTATCGATTAAACGCTTGATTTCTACGAATTTCGGGAGTCCTCTGCGATAATAGGCTACAAATAACGGCACGCCGGCTGCTTCACAGGCGGCAATCATCTCCTGACACTCTGCGTGATTCCTGGCCATAGGCTTTTCCACGTAGACAGGTTTCCCTGCTTTTGCCGCGAGCAGCGTGTACTCATGATGGAATCCTGGCGGCGTTGCGACATAGACCGCATTCACATCGGGATCATTCACTAACGCCGCGGCGTCATCGTACCATTTTGCAACACCATGACGCTTGGCATAGTCTTCAGCCAGTGCCCCATTGCGGCGCATAACCGCGACTAGCTCAGAGCCTTCTGCCTTCTGCAAGGCGGGACCGCTTTTGACCTCTGTCACATCCCCACACCCGATAATTCCCCAACGTACCTTTTCCACTGTTATAGCCTCCTCTTACATGTTTAGTCATTAGTTAGATATTCGACGGGAAGTCTCGAGCTCCTGTACATGATGAATGGTCTACTCAAAAACATCGAAATTGGCACTTTGTATAGCCCCTGTAACTTGCTATTCTATACCTAAAACAAAGCAGGTGAAGCCATGTACACGCCCTCGCATTTTAAAATAGAAGACCGCTCGCAGATGTACGACTTCATAGAAGAACATAGCTTCGCTACCCTCATTTCACAGCATCAGGGGCTTCCTTTCGCGACGCATATTCCCTTATTGCTTGATGTCACGGATCATTGCTTATATGGGCATTTCGCCCGTTCTAATCCGCAATGGATGGATATCAAGGGGCAAGACGTGTTAGTCCTCTTCCAAGGTCCCCATTGCTACATTTCACCATCCTGGTATGGAACGCCCACTGCTGTACCTACATGGAATTATATGGCCGTTCATGTCTATGGTGGGATCGAGCTCGTCCACGACGACCAGGAAGTCTTTCGCGTCTTGCAGCAGCTGACCCGCAAATATGAGGAACCTGATAGCTCGTATAACTTAGAGAGTATCGACCCTCATTTTATAGCTGGAATGCGCCAAGGTATTCAAGCTTTTAAGCTGCCTATTTCGAGCATCGAAGGCAAAGCCAAGCTAAGCCAGAATCAGCCCAAAGAGCGCCAAGAACGCATTATTCGCGAACTGGAGCATAAGGGAGATGCGGAGCAGCAGATAGCTGCGCTGATGAAGAAAAATTTGTGCAATGGATGAGTTACTAGTTCAAAAAGGGGCTGTCCCAAAAGACCTTACATGACGCAACTACTTTAAATAACGTTACGGGAAAACGCTAATGGACGATGGGCTGAACAATAACGTTATGCGATAACGCTAAAAGCTCCAAAATCAAAGTTTCCTGCGTATTTCAACGCTTTAGCGTTATACCATCACTTTATTTCCAGTAAAAATGAGAAAACACGCAAGATAAGATGATGTCATCACCTTATCTTGCGTGGTCTAATGCATTGATTCCTACCTTGCACCAACCAACCAGCGGCAGCTGTTTCGGATGATGTCTCGATACACAGGGTGCCTGAAAGATTCGGCCTGATGCCCCGGCATCAAATACACGACTCGCCCCTGACCAAAACGATGGGCCCAAGCTGCCGGAACAACTTGATCCTCTTGGTCGTATTCGAGTAACACGGTTTTATCCGAATGCGGAATGAACATAAACTGATACGGCTCATCAGCGATTGTAAAGGACTCGATGCCCTTTATGATCTCATGCTGCGATGCACTTGAGGAAGGACGGATAGTGATTTCGCGAAACGGCGGGTGCCCTGTAAAATAGCCACCAATTAACTGGCAGAGATCAAACCGATGCTGCAAGGAAATACCGTTGTGCAAGGCAAGAAGCCCGCCACCGCCCGTAACAAAAGCAAGCAGCCCTGCCGCCTGTTTATCCGTGATGGCGGTCCGCCAGCAATCCGTATAAGAGATGACGACGTCAAAAGCCGCGATGCGCTCTGGCAGGAGAACATCGTAATCCTCTGTGCACACGATATACCCCTCGTCACCGAGAATATCTTTCAATTCGTTATCGACACCATTCAGTGGATGGTGTTTTGGTTTCGTATAATGGCCAAGAACAAGTATGTTGGATTGCATATGGACTAACATTCCTTTCTTTCTACCACAGCTGCCGCTCACCCAAATAATCGATATACGCAGGGTGCTGATCCATGTACGAGGCATGATCCAGAATCAGCTTGATCATGTTGACTGCTGAATCGTCGGGTGTTAAAGGTGACTTGGCATTCAGGGTACCACTTAACCGCCCTTGGACAGCTCCCGGGTGAAGAATGAGTACTTGACCGCCTTCGCCTTTGATCTGGTTATGAATTAAGGCAGACTGCATGTTGAGCGCAGACTTGGACATCGCATAGGCGAACCAGCCCGTCCTATGGCACTGACCGATACTTCCCGCTTCCGAGGAAATGTTAACAATTAGCTTATGTCTACTGTTCATTAGCGGTTCAATCAATTGATTCGACATGCGTAGAGCACCCAGCGCATTAACGTTGTATACCTGCTGAATCCCCTCGAAATCAATGACATCCGTAATGGTGGCCGTTTTGTTACCAATAATGGCTGCATTATTGATCAAAATATCCAGCGAGTCGGTTATACCCGCTACGAAGTTGCTGGCATTTCGCACACTTTCTTCGCTGGAAACGTCCAGGTCGATTTGATATAAGTGATCGGGAAACGTTTGTTTCAGCAACGCAAGCTCTTCATATTCCTTTAAGAAGGTACCGGCAATGACCGTAAAGCCATGAAGCAGCAACTGCTTCACTAGTGCCGCGCCGATTCCCCTTTCGGCACCGGTAACAAAAGCATATTCAGGCATCTATGAGACCCTCCTTTAATCATTAAGCTTCTTTAGCGATTTTACGATCTGATGGCAGAGCTAGCGTAAGCAAGCCTAGCAAAGGTAAAAAGGACGTTAGTTTAATAACAAACGATAGACTGGTAGCATCAATTAATCCGCCTAATGCAACGGATCCGAGGCCGCCCATACCGAAAGCAAGCCCAGTAATCAGTCCGGACATGGTCCCGACACGCCCTGGAATTAGCTCCAGCACGTACACAACAGCGACGGAAAAACTCGACATTTGAATAAAGCCAATCACAGCAAGCAGTGGATACGACCACATCGGGCCAGCATACGGAAGAATAAGCGTAAAAGGCAAAGAAATCAGAAGCGCGTACAGGACCGTTTTGCGTCCAAAACGATCCGCTACCGGCCCACCTAGGAAAGTCCCTACTGCCCCAGCGCCTAAGTAGACGAAGATATACACTTGAGCTGCGCTTGCACTAAGATGGTAAGTCTCTGATAGGTAGAAGATAAAATAATTTGTAATCCCCGCCCCATACCAAGAGCGCCCGAAGATTAGTAGCACAACTAACGTAACTGCCATAACGATCTTCCGGCGTTGTCCTGACGGATTTGACGTTTTTGCAGTGGTCGCCTTCTTACGACCCGTCGCCAGCTGCCCTTTGTACTTGGCCGTAATATACAAAAGTACAGCGCAGCCAGCAGCTGCGGCTAAGGTAAACCAAAGCGAGCCTCGCTGTCCAAAGGGGTAGATCGTAATCAGCGCCAATATGGGCGCGAGAGCCTGGCCGCCGTTGCCACCGACCTGATAGATCGACTGGGCTAAGCCACGGCGCGGGCCTGCCGCCATGTGAGCTACCCGTGATGCCCCCGGGTGAAAAACCGCCGAACCAAGACCGACCAATACAACCGAAAGCAGTATCCACGAGTAGGAAGGCGCAAAAGCAAGTGCGATCATTCCCGCAAGAGATGCGACCATCGAGAGGGGCAACAGATAGGGCTTCGGATATTTATCTGTGTACATACCGACGAACGGCTGCAAGACGGATGAAGTCAGATTTAACATAAAGGTAATGAAGCCCAACTGGGCAAAAGAAAGCTGCAAGCTTTCCTTTAAAATCGGAAAGCTTGCTGGAATGACGGCCTGTAGAGCGTCATTAAATAAGTGAACGAGACTAATGGCGAAAAGCACACCAAACATGGCGGATTTAGTGGCATTTTGTTGCGCTGGCATGGTGAAGATCGGCTCCTTTCGTTAGCCTTTAATAGAACCGATCATGGCACCTTTGGCAAAGTACTTTTGCAAAAACGGATAGATGATGAGAATCGGCACGGTCGCAATAATGATCATGGCCATTTTAATAGAAGCACCGATATTGGGAATGTTACTTGCGGCGTCTACAGCTTCACTAGTTGTTTGCAGCAGCATCTGACGGAGCAGCACTTGCAGTGTCATCTGCTCGGGATTGCCATTGAACATGACCGCCTGAAAAAAAATATTCCATTTCGAAACAGCATAGAACAAGGTCAATGTGGCGATAACAGGAAGCGAAATAGGGATGATAATCCTAGCCAAAATACCAATATCGTTAGAGCCGTCAATTTTGGCAGATTCCTCTAATTCCGCTGGCAGCGACCTGAAAAAACTGACCATAATCATCAGATTGAACACGCTAAGCGCACTTGGCACGATCAAGGACCACAGCGTGTTAAGCATGCCAAGCTCCTTCACTAGCATATAGGTCGGAATAATTCCCCCGCTGAACAGCATCGTGAAGAATGCAAGAAAGAGCATGGTTGAGCTGCCGATGATTGCTTTTTTGGATAGCGGATAAGCCAATGAGATCGTCAACAGCATACTCAGCGCAGTGCCCGCCACCGTTACAATGATGGAGTTCTGTAGGGCACGAAGGAATAACGCGTTGGAAAAAACAGCGGAATAAGCCACAGTCGTCAAGCCCTTAGGCCACAGTAGAAACAAGCCTTCATAGACAGCTTCTGGCTTAGAGAAGGACATGGCGAGCACACTCCAGAACGGAAAGGCCATCAGCAAAGCCAGCAACCCGAGCAGGAGCCAATTAAGCCCTTCGAACCAGTTGAAGCCTTTACGTAATTTCAAGGGACATTCCCTCCTAGAACAAATAGTTATCGCTGGTTTTTTTGGCTAAGAAGTTCGATCCTAAGATCAGAACAAGACCTACCAGTGATTTAAATAACCCAACCGCGGCCGCAAAGCTGAAATTGCCCTGCAGAACCCCGACTTTAAACACATAGGTGTCGAACACTTCAGCTACATTGTTGACCATGGGGTTACCCATAATGAACAATTGGTCAAAAGATAAGTTCATAATACTGCCCATCCGAAGCAGCAGGAGTACGACGATCGTACCCATCAGCGCTGGAAGCGTAATGGCTTTCATCTGCTGCCAGCGATTGGCACCATCAACACGTGCGGCTTCGTATAGCTCCGGATTAATACCGGCAAGTGCAGCCAAGAAAATGATGGTTCCCCAGCCTGCATCTTTCCAGATGCTTTGCAGCGTAATAACGCCCCAAAATAAGCGCTCATCCAAGAGAAGCTGAACGTTCGCGATTCCGATTGCATGCAGAAACTTCGTCACAATGCCTTGCGAATTCATTAGCGTGACCGTCAATGAGCAAACAACAACCCAAGAAACGAAATGAGGTAAATAAATAACGGTTTGAATAAGCTTTTTATACAGCGCCCCACGTACTTCGTTTAGCAGAAGCGCAATCACAACAGGTGCCGGAAAATACAGCACTAGATTGAGCAGGCTGATCACCAGCGTATTGCGCAGCACCATCCAGAAGTCAGGATGATGAAATAATCGTTCAAAATGCTCGAAGCCCACCCATTCACTATGTGAAATACCGCTAAACGGATTATAATCCTGAAAAGCCATCAGAATCCCGTACATAGGTACGTAATCAAACAATAGAATAAACAGTATACCGGGCAGGGCCAGCAGGTACATATAGCGGTCAGACCATAGCTTTCTCCTTAATCTGCTCCCTCGCGATCTGACCGGGTCAGACTGCACATCAGAAACGATGCGCTCTCCCACCTGTGATAACACAACAACCCCTCCTTATCGTCCCACGGGCAGTACGGGGGAAAGGACGGCTTATTTGCCGCCTGTACCCGCATTAATTTCATCCTGCCATTTGCTTCCTTCGAAGCGGTCATACCACTGTTTCACAATTCCGTCCCAATCTTTCACATCAACCGTGCCCATGATAACTTTTACAATATTCGTATTAATAAACGTATTCGCTTCTGCACCGTATTTCGAGCCTGTTGGGGAGTATACCGTCGCAGAGGCATTCGGCATTTTCAAGTACTTTTCAAGCTTCTTGTTCCCATCAACAATGATCTGCTGCGTAGCCTCTGTACGCTCTCTGCGTAAGTAAGTCTCTTCGGTCGGTTGAATTTGCTTCGCGTATAAGAAAGCTGCAGGCACATCACGGTTGAACATGCCGTTAATTGGAGCCGGCTTGTTATCCTTCATCGTATAATGAACACCTTCCACCCCATAGGTATAGAAGTTCATCCCTTCTGGACCTGCTCCCCAATCGAGCCACTCCATCAACTTATCCAGCTTGGCCTTATCCTCTGCTGTTTTCTTCGGAATGTACAGACCGCCGTAATTGACACGCGCACCGATTCCTTGATCGCCATGAGGGCCTTTCACTGGTTCGAAGGGAACCAAAGCTGATTTCGGATTTGCTTGTGCATACGCTTCGAACTCATTAATACGGTCCATATCGCTGACATAAATACCGGCTTGGTTTTTATTCGTCACTTTCGCGTTAGCCGTTTTCCCGTCAGTCACCGCGAAGTCAGGATCAATTAGCCCTTCCTTGAATGCTTTAGCGAGCCATGTTAAATACTCTTTGTAGACCGGTGTTGCAAAGTTAGGGACATACTTCCCATCTTGTTTAATCCACGAATCTTGAATCCCGTATGCCTGTTGAAAGCCCCACAGGTTGCCGAAATCGTTGTTTGCATAGCTGATCTGGATGCCATAGGTATCTTTTTTGCCGTCTTTGTCGGGATCATTGTACGTGAAAGCTTTCGCAACTTCGTAGAGCTCGTCAATCGTTGTCGGCGCTTTAAGTCCGAGATTGTCCAGCCAGTCCTGGCGAATCAGCGGTACCGCTGTCGTCATTGGGTTACGCACGTTGGTGAACGCCCACGTCTTGCCCTCGTATTTGGCAAATTCGTAATCTTTATGCTTCTTCAAATTAGGATATTTGTCGAGCAGTTCATCCACAGGTACGAGTTGCCCTGACTTGATCATCCCCACGATGAAACCGTCCATGCTGTTCCATGAGAAAATGTCTGGAATGTCTCCGGAGGCGATCTGAACACGCAGCTTTTCTTTATATGTGTCGCTTGTATAGATGTTGTATTCGAGCTGGACACCTAACTTATCTTGCAAATATTTGACGGCAGCGTTGCTGTCGGCAGAAGTACTTGGTACGCTAAAGCCTGTTTCGTACATCATATTTAATTTGATAGGTGCCTTACTCGCTTCTTTCTTAGTTGTAGCTTCTGTCCCTTCTCCACAAGCAGTAGCAACCACACTTAGTGCCACGATAAGCGACAAGCTCGTCGCTGTTTTCCAATAAACCTTATTCTTTGTCGTCAATGGGGTCAGACTCCCTTCATTTCTATAGGCGTATAATGGATGTTCATGATATCGCAGATCTGGTTAAGCTGTGCACTCCCACAGTATAGGCCTGCTGCTTCACACGCAGCAATAATCAGTTGCGGAGTCCGACTTTTCAAGAAAAGACCATTGCCATATCGGGTAAAATGCGCCCCCAAAGCACGTTTAAGAAAGGTGTCATTTTGCAAAAACGAAGATTTCGAGAAATGATTACTTCCCTTCCGGCCAGCCTTCTATATAATGATTTTATTAAGATTGCTTATCCGCCTCAAAGATATGTTCAATAGTAGAAGGGAGTCATTCCACCATGCGGCTGCAACGCTCTAAGAAAGCCCAGACCCTCATCATGATGCTGCTTGTGGCTTCCATCTGTATGACGGTCATGGGATTTGTCGTGTACCGCGTGTCGACGAGCACCTTGACGGAAGAAGCGCAGGACGCTTACAAAGTGTCCTTGCTGCGTACACAGGATCGGGTTGAAAGCTATTTTAAACAAATGGATCAAGCTGTTCTGCAGTTTGAAAAGCTGCCTGCCTTAGACACTTTCTCTAAACTAAACGGGCAGGATCAGAAACTTGACCTGGTGACACTACGAGATACAATCGTACGGATGTATTCCTCCATTGATGATGTCGACAACGTTGCCTTATATAGTGTTGGGGATAAAAAGCTCATCGGAACCAGCCAGCAAGTCACAGCCGCGCAGGACGAGTATACCGAGGTCATCGCGAAATTCGAAAGTCTCCGTACGGAGAAGGCTTTTTTTACAATTCCAGTCAATCAATCGCCGACCAGCATCTATATCCGAAAGCTGCCCATCTTTCAGGAGGAGAAGACGGCTTATCTTCTGTTCCATATCAACCAGCGTTTTTTTGACCATATTCTAGGGACCTATGACAATGTGAAGGGGAATTATTTCATCCTCGATCAAGATGGTTCGCTCATGCAGAACCGCGGCAAACTTACGATGGAACAGCTCTTAGAAGGCTTGTCATCGTATCTCCAAGACGAGAGCTCTCTAACTTCTTCCGATCTGTTTATCACGCAATTGAAAGCCTCATATAACGGATGGGTATTTGGCTTCGCGATTCCGAAGGACGATTTCTTTACGAAAATGAATCGAATTCGCAATCTCGCCTTTCTCCTTGCTGGCCTATTGCTGGCCGCTGCGGCTGTCGGAGCTTTTCTGACAACCAATCGCTTATGGAAAGGCTGGAGCGAAATCGTGAAACTGGTCAATGACACCTCTAGTACCACGGAGCTCAAGGACGCTGAACGGCATCCAGGGGAACGTGATGAATTTAGTGCGATTTACGCGAAAATGCATCAGATTAAAGAATCACGCGACGAGTTGAAAGAACAGCTTAATGAATGGAGACCAGAGGTTCGAGACTTGTTTATCCGCAATATGCTCCGCAAAGGTTTGCGATCGCAAGAGGATTGGAGTCGACTGGAACAATATCATATCCAAGTAAGACTAGGTGCTTATAGTTGTTTTTGTATTGAAATCGACCAGTACAAGAGCATGAAAGATTTGTACACCGACGTTGATTTATATTATTTCCGATACGGCATTTCTAAGGTCATTAAAGAAGTCATAGAGGAACACGGCGCTGGTGTCGTCACCGAGCATGGAGAGGGCCGATTTCTAGCCTTATTCTCCTTGGAGGAACCCCGTATTGTGGAGGCACAGCGACAGTTCCACCACAACGCCGAGATCATGAGGGATTTCATTAAGCAATATTTCCCGTTTACTGTGTCGATTGGGATGAGCTTAGTGAGAAAAGACTATGCTTATTTAGGCATCGCTTCCGAAGAAGCGGAAGAGGCACTCAAGCATAAGCTAGTCGCGGGGGCTAATGAAGTCATTCCTTTCGAAGCTTACCGAAGAGAACCCGAAGCAGGAAATCTCGATGCTGAACCGCTCCCGGTATCGTTTCGCGAGCTAGAGAACGATATTATCTATGCGATTCAGGCTTGGGATGTCGAATTAGCTTATGCCTATGCGGATCGACTGAACATGCTGCAAGGGATTAAGACACTGAACTATCACTGGCTGCATAATAAACTTTCAGAGATGATCCTCTCTATTTACTGGACGATTAACAAAACCAAGCGTCACGCCTCCACAGAGCTGTTTATGAACAAATTAGCTCAGCTAGCAACACTAGAGGACTGGATTGCTTGTTTGAAGTCCGATGTCATCGCCCCGTTAATTGAGAGCCTTCAGCTCACGCATACTGAGCATATGCAGAGGGTCGCGCAGCAGACTTTGGCGTATATTGAAGCCCATAACGAGGAAGATCCGAGGCTTGAAGATTTATGTAAAATAGCGAATGTGCCTGCTTCCATCATCAGACAAGCTTTAAAAGAAGTACATGAAGCGACATACTCCGATCTTGTGCTGATTAGTCGGATTGATAAGGCGCAAAACTGGCTGAAACAGACCGAAATGAACATTGAAGAAATCGCATCGCGGCTGCAATATAGTAATGCTCAGAACTTCTCTCGCATCTTTAAAAAGGTGGTCGGCATACCACCTGGTCAGTATCGCAAGGAAATGAAAAACGAGCAGAACGACTACGAATAGTCGCTCTGCTCGTTTCTTTCTCTTTCCCCTACGCCATAGGAGAATGTTCCGCAATCAGCTGCTCTTGTATTTGCAACTGCTGTGTGGCAAATTCGCGATACATCTCATGCGACTCGATGAGTTCTTGGTGCGTGCCGCGGCCTGTGACGACGCCTTTATCGAGGAACACGATCTGATCGGCGTCTACGACCGTGGATAAGCGATGCGCAATGACAAGTGTTGTCCGTCCTTGCATCAGATTCTGAAGTGCCTGTTGCACGACGACCTCCGACTTGCTGTCCAAACTTGATGTCGCTTCGTCCAGCATGAGAATCTTCGGATCGCGCAGCAGCGCCCTAGCGATCGCAATCCGCTGACGTTGTCCGCCTGACAGCTTAATCCCGCGCTCGCCGACTTCCGTATCGTACTTATTCGGAAGCTCTTCAATGAAACCATCCGCATAGGCCATCTCGGAAGCCCGCTTCAGCGCCTCATCTGTCACATCATACTGCAAGCCATAGCAGATATTGTCTCGAATCGTCCCTGCAATAAGCGGGCTTTCTTGAGACACATAGCCAATCTGACTGCGCCATGAGACTAACGAGTACTGACCGATACTTTCGTTGCCTAACGAAATGTTGCCTTCCTTCTGCGAGTAAAACCGCTCGAGCAACGAGAACATCGTTGTCTTTCCGCTTCCGCTCGGACCTACAATTGCGGTAACTTTCCCCGCTTCCATCGTAAAGCTTACGTCCTTGAGTACCGATTCGCCCTCTTTATAACCAAACGATACGTTCTCGAAATTCAGCGATTGGGAAGCATCCTTGACTGGTAAGCCTGCGTGCGGATCTTCCTCTTCATGATCCAGTACCTTAAGAATGGTGTCCGTTGCACCCATCGCTTTCTGCGTTTGCGTAAAGAATTGTGTAATCTGCGTAATCGGCATCACAATTTGAAATAAATACAACATAAAGGCCACCAACTGCCCCGCAGATATCGCACCTGACGCTACACGTGTGCCGCCATAGCCGAATAGGACAACGAACATCATCAGCATCACAAACATAATTAGCGGTGACATCAAGGCTTGTATTTTGCCTTCTTTAAGTCCAAATTTGAACAACGTCTGGATCCCGGTGCTGCCTTCTTTGTACTCCACTGGCTCTGCATTAGCCGCTTTTACCAAGCGAATTTCAGATAAAACCCGGTTCAACACAGACGTGAAGTTGGCTGTTTCGGCTTGCATGCCTTTGGAGATTTTGTACATTTGCATACCTAATGGAAAAAGGATAAGAAACGCGATTGGGAATATGCTAAACATGATCAGCGTCATCTTCCAATCCATATACAAAAGCACAACAATGGACCCGATAATCGAGATGCTCCCTGTTATAAATCCAGCCATATGCTCAGCGATAAGTCCTTTGATAATTGCAGTATCATTGGTCATGCGGGAGATGGTATCGCCTGTTTGATGATTATCATAGTAGCGAACCGGCAGCACCAGCAGCTTCTTCCATAAGCGATCCCGTATTCCTGCTACTACCCGTTGACCTGAATAGTTGAGCAGGTACGTAGCCACGCCGGAAGCCACGGCTGACAAGATGAAAGCAAGTGCCATCCCGCTAATTTGCCACCAATTTAGGGATGAGATCGAAAAGTTATCCACCACATTTTTCGTGAATAGCGGAATCACCAGCGACACCAGCGTGGCAATCACGCTTAATCCTAGTGCTATACTCAACAACAGCTTCGGCGGATTCGCTCCCTTTAGTAAGCGGAGGAAACCCCGCCAATCGTTTTTTTGTTTCGGTTGTTCTCGTTTTGTCATTGCCATCTATTTCTACTCCTTTACCCGATCGGATGTCATACCATTTTTCTAAAAAATCTTCTCTAACACTGATATGATCATACTCCCCTATTTTAAACAGAATATAAACAGGATTGAATCAGCCTTAGGCGACAGGAAAAAGCCCCCTGACGAAAGGCCACACGGCTTCTCGCAAGGGAGCTCTGTTCTACTATTGCTTCATCCCTTCTTCACGAACCCATAGCAGCTGATCTTTGCCATGTGTCTTTGCTTCATATAGCAATGCATCGGCAGCGGCGACCAATTCCGATTTACCTTGCCCCTGATCACGAAGTGCCGCCCCGAAGCTCATCGTAACTTGAAAGGCAGCTTTACCATGCTCAAATACTTTGGCTTTCAGCTTATCCATAAATACTTGAAATAACTCTGTCGCCTGCTGCTGATTATTCGTATATAAAATGATCGCAAATTCTTCTCCGCCATAGCGGAAGGCGCGGCCTTGAGTACTGGGAATCGACTCGCTCAATAAGCTCCCGATCTCCCTCAGAACCATATCCCCCGCTTGGTGTCCATAGCGATCATTGATCTGTTTAAAACAGTCAATATCCCCCATCATTAGCGTAATCGCATGTTTACCCGCAACCGCTTCTCTCATCTGTTCTTGAAAGCTTCGATGATTATAAAGTCCTGTTAAGTAATCCTGCTTAGCTAAATTTTCAAAAATCCCCTTCTCCACAAAATGCTTTCGCTCCCTGGCTACAATGATACCGCCAATTACTCCAAACATAAGCAGAAAGGCAAAATTTAATAAGTGCCGGGGCAATTCAATGGGATCAAACCCGCCATCTACCAGCACTACCACAAAACAATAACCAATAATAATTATACCTGTTGCAACCATGGCTCCCCGAAAGCTCCAATATAACGAAGCGTGAAGAATAATCAAGTAAGCAATGGGGAGAAGTGGACTATGTGTCCCGTCTGTGAAAGCAATAATGGCGATGAAAGAGAAATAATCCATAACAACGCCGATTCTCGTCATAAAGCGATAAAACCCAGATGCAATAGGGGTACGATGCAAAGCAATCTCTGTCGTTGTCATGTAGAGAATAGCAACCCCTGCTAAGCTGAGAAACAGAGTTAAGTTCTGTGAGGAGCTATAGTAATTGTTGAAATACAAATAGAAAGAAGCAATGAGAAGGAACCAACGTACGCAGCTATATGCCATTTCTAAGATATGGTCCGACTTTCTAATCTTCACCATGCTGCAATCACATCCCTACCAGATGACATTCTCCCTACTGATTCTATAAAGTGACTGAAATGTCCTTCTTGTGGGCTTTTTCGCTATTTCTCGACATCGGGATTGAGAGGAAATTTTATCCTAAATAGCATTTCCTGAATAGTCCCTTGGTATGTTACAATTGGAGGCATTATATCAATGTACGGAGGAAGCTATGCTCCCGCGATACTCTTTTTTCATAAAATTGATGATATTCACGACATTGGTTAGTACGATCCCCTTACTATCACTGGGTATCTACTCTTTCTTCCAATCGACCTCGAAGGTCCAAACGAAAGTCAATGAAGCAAACGTTTTCATTTTGCAGCAGTCCCAGAACCGCGTCGAACAGATTCTTAAAGTCATTGATCAAGTATCCGGGCGCTACGCGGAAACGCCGTTAGTCGTTAATTCGGTGGCGAAGCGACTGGAAATTGAAGATTTTCAGGAGATTGATTTGCTCGTCAAAGGACTGTTGGGTGTACAAACGTATGAGCTAGGCGTTAAAGCTGTTGAATTGCATAGTCTTCAGAATAATTGGTATATCAAAGACGGCGGCTTTTATTTTGGGTCGGATAAGACCAAGGAAACTAGCAATGTGAACGTCGCTTATAATTCACGTTGGGTACCGGATGTGGGTCCATCCTTCTCAGGTATTAAGCTAGTCAAGAGCATTCCATCTACTGGATCTGAACAGAAAGGCTATTTGTCCGTTCATGTGTCCAATTCGGAGCTGGCTAAGCTGTTGACCGGCGGTTTTTCGACGCGCGAGACCATGATTCTAGATGACCAAATGAATGTCATCATTGACAGTAATCCGAATAAGGCGGGTCAAAGTGTTCGATCCGAGTCTTGGTCACAGGAATTGCTGAATACGGGCAGCATGCAGGGCTATTTCAACAGTACGATGCAAGGCAAAGACTATAGCGTGATCTATAATCAATCCAGATATAACAACTGGACCTATGTATCGATTATTCCTTTGGAAGAAGCAAAAAGGGAATCTGCCTCGATCGGCTGGGCTACACTAACAGCTTGTCTGCTACTGCTTCTTTTTACAGCGCTGCTCGCCTATTGGGGGTCCAGACGGATGTCCGTTCCCATACGCAGCTTAGTGGAATTTACAATGCGTCACAGCAAGCCAGCTAATGGTGGAACGGTTGTTAAAGATGAATTACAGTGGGTTGGGACTCAATTCGCCTCCCTGCATCAGTCCAAAGAGCAGCTGGAAGGTCAAATGAAGAGCCAATTCGGCCAGCTGGTTGATTATTTCATGTTAAAACTGTTCCAAGGTGAGATGCATCGCGGAGAGCTGCAGGAAAAAGCAAGTCAGTTTCATATTCCTGTTTGGCGGCGCTATGCCGTCATGGTTTTGCAGATTGACACCTTGGAGCACACGCGCTATAAGCCCGGCGAGCAGGACTTACTCTTGTTTGCGATCAACAATATCGCCTCAGAGCTCATCCCGCATCCGCACCGCATCCACGCCATGCCGATTGGTAACTATCAGGTGACACTGGTGGGCAGCGAAATGGATAATCATCGGGATTTGCTTAGCCAGTTGAGTGAGTTTGCCGAGTCCGTGCAGAAGGCGGCCGCTGATTTTCTGGAGCTTAAAGTCAGCGTCGGGATCAGTCGTCCGTATGAAGCCATTAATGAAACACCCCAAGCCTTCCTTGAAGCCAAAGAAGCGCTGCAATATCGGATTCGTCTCGGGGAGAAAGCCATTCTGCATCTAGATGACTTGAAGCCGCAGCAAGCGTCCCGTCACTATTACCCGCATCATCTCGTTTCCGAGCTAACGCAGGCGATTGCCTTTTTGGAAAAGGACAAGGCCGACGAGCTACTCCAGCAGTTTATTCAAGAAGTGCTCCGCGTGGAAACCGATCCTAACCTGTATCGTATCTCCTTCGCGATGCTGTTGACTGATCTAGCTCGTATTGTATATGACATGGGGGATACAGGGGAGCTCTTCTCTCATGATGGACGCAATGAATATGAGCAGCTGTTCAGCCTCAAAACACCGCAAGAAATCGAAGGCTGGTTCAAATCACACATCATTCATCCGATGATTGAGTTAGTCCGTAAGCGGCATGAATCGTCTGGCAAAAGCATTTCCCGCTCGGTCATGGATTTGGTCCATGCGTATTACGACAGTGACCTGACACTGGATCAGTGTGCTTTGCGAATGAATTACAGCACACACTATATTCGCCGCATGTTCCGGAAAGAAACCGGGATGAACTTCAGTGATTATCTAGCCAGCTACCGTCATGACATGGCGATTAGCTGGCTCAGTGGAACGGAAATGAAAATCACAGAAATTGCTGAACGCCTGCAATACACGAATGCGCAAAACTTTATCCGCAACTTCCGTAAGCTCGAAGGCATGACACCTGGGCAGTACAGAGAGCTCAAAAAGACTTCGGAATAATTACTCCTTCCTATACGTTACAAGTAGACAAGAACCTGGCCACTCGCCAGGTTTTTTTGTGTTGCGGTGCAGGATAAAGTCCATTTCAAATGATTATGGCCGAGGTCGCTAATGATTATTAATGGCGTAATTACGCTTGTTTTCGGACCGTCTTGCATGTGGAGCGCTGCTGATTATTGAAGGCAATTCTGGGCTTCGATATGCTAACGCTGTCAAACAATCAAGGAGGACGATGACTCGTGGAACTGACTTCCAAACCGTTACGATCAGATGCGGTTGCTAAGAGCAAGGCACGCCTCAGATTAAACCGTCTGTTGAAAAACAAATGGCTGTATCTAATGGCGTTACCCGGTATGCTCTACTTCATTATTTTTCGCTACTTTCCAATGTGGGGGCTGTTAATTGCTTTCCAAGATTATCAACCAGCATTAGGGATGCTTCATAGCAAATGGGTGGGTCTAAAGCATTTTGAGCGCTTCTTTTTCGATGCCTCCTTCGCCCTGTTATTTAAGAATACGATTATTATGGCTGTCTATAATTTGGTATTCTTCTTCCCGCTTCCCATTATCTTGGCCCTGTTATTAAATGAAATTCGCCGAGAAGTCTTTAAACGAACGATCCAAACAATTGTGTATATTCCTCACTTTGTATCATGGGTCGTAGTCGTGGGTATTTCCTACATCTTCTTTACAACAGAAGGCGGCATTGTGAATGATGTGCTAGCCTCCATCGGACTTCCCAAAATCGAATTCCTCATTTCCAGTGAATGGTTCCGAACGATGATCATTTCGCAGGTCATTTGGAAGGAAACCGGTTGGGGAACCATCATCTTTCTCGCTGCATTAGCAGGTGTTGACCCTCAATTATATGAGGCAGCGAAAATCGATGGGGCCGGACGTTTCCGGCAGCTGTGGCACATCACGCTTCCAGCCATACGAAGTGTCATCGTGATTCTGTTTATTTTGCGACTAGGTTCATTCCTGGATACAGGCTTTGAACAAATCTTCCTCATGCTGAACGCCATGAACCGCGACGTAGGCGAGGTATTTGATACGTATGTCTACAATGTCGGTATTCAGCAAGGTCAATTCAGCTACAGCACAGCCGTCGGCTTATTCAAATCCATTATCGGACTGGCGTTGGTCGTTGGTGCTAACCGGATGGCCAAAAAAATGGGCGAAAGCGGTCTGTATTAAGGGGGGAATTCTGCAAAATGGAAAATAAGAGCTTAGGCAGCCGCATCTTTGACGGCTTCAATTATACTTTTTTAACCGTATTCGCCTTAATTACCTTACTTCCGTTCATCTACATTGTGTCCGTCTCGTTCGCAGAGCCGGCCGAGGTGCTCAAACGTGGCTTCATTCTATTCCCAACCTCGTTCTCCTTGGAAGGGTATCGCTATATTTTCTCCACACACATTATCGTCAACAGCTTATTCGTGACCATCGGGATTACGGTTGTCGGGACGTTCATCAATCTGTTGTTCACTACGCTTCTTGCCTATCCACTATCTAGACAGGATTTCGCTGGCAGAAAACTCTTCATGATGATGATTGTATTCACGATGTTGTTCCACGGCGGTATTCTACCTACATTTCTAGTTGTTAAATCGCTTGGGATGCTCAACAGCTACTGGTCCCTGCTCATCCCGAATGCAATTAGCGCATTCAATTTGATCGTCGTCGTTAGCTTTTTTAGACAACTGCCCGAAGGACTAGAGGAAGCGGCGAAGATTGACGGCTGCAGTGACGTCGGACTGCTCTTCCGCATCGTTTTACCCTTATCAGCACCGGTACTGGCTACCTTTGCCTTATTCTATTCCGTTGGACACTGGAACACTTTTTTCAACGCCATTATGTACATCAACGATTCTAAAATGTGGCCCATCCAGGTCTGGCTAAGACAAATCGTCATCCTTTCACAAGGCGGAATTGGTGACTCGACACAGTTTGATCAAAACTACATCGCACCTCCGTCCCAAATCATTAAAATGGCGGTCATTGTCATTTCCACGGTGCCTATTTTAATTGTGTATCCATTTTTGCAAAAGCATTTTGCCAAAGGTGTCATGCTCGGTTCTGTGAAAGGTTGAAAAGGCTCCCAAAAGCTATTGTGATTGGGATGCATTCATATACAATAAGAATATGGGGAGGCAATACCACGATGAGAACACATGCAGGAATGAGAAAAGCCGGAATTGCAACGATGGGGATGATGGTAGGCGCTGCTGCACTGCTTACGGGTTGTGGAAACGATGCAAGTCCTGCAACAGGAGGCACCAGTACAAGCGCAGCAAGTTCACCTGCCACCAAAGAGCCGCTGAAACTGAGTGTCATGACCCTCATGTATGCCGAGCCGCCGAAAGCGGACAGTGAAGTTCAGAAGCAGATCGAAGCCTACACGAATACTAAGCTAGACATCTCCTGGGTCCCCAACTCCTCCTACAAGGAAAAGGTGAATGTTACGATTGCTTCCGGTGAGCTGCCAAAGGCACTGCTTGTACAGAACAATAAGGATTCCAATATTTTGAGTGCTGTACGTGCAGGTGTATTCTGGGAAGTCGGTCCTTATTTGAAGGACTATCCGAATCTAGCGAAAATGAACCCCTCTGTCTTCGACAACATTAAAGTGGACGGCAAAATATACGGCTTGTATCGGGCACGCGATTTGGCGACGTACGGCGTTATTTTCCGCAGCGACTGGTTAAAAAATGTTGGGCTTAGTGCACCAAAAACCATAGATGATTTGTACAATGTATTTAAAGCGTTCACATTAAACGATCCCGATAAAAATGGCAAAGCAGATACCGTTGGCTTGACCGAAGAGAAAACGATGGACGGATTTGGTGTCATAGCTTCGATCATGGGCGCACCGAACAGCTGGGAAGTGAAAGACGGCAAATTAAGCCCTGATTTCTTAGCGCCGGAGTATTTTGAAGCGATGAAATTTTATAAAAAGTTGTACGATGAAAAGTTGATTAAACAAGACTTCCCTGTGCTGAACAACCAACAGAAGAAGGATGATATCAACCAAGGCAAGGCTGGAGCCGTTATCTCCAATTTAATTGACGGCGCCGCTTATCAGGCAACGCTCGCTAAATCCTTCCCAGGCTCCGATGTCGACGTTGTAAGCCGAATTCAAGGTCCTAAGGGCGAAAGACTGCCTGGCGGCGTAGGCTATAACAGCGTGTTCATGTTCCCGAAATCAAGTGTGAAAACAGAGGCTGAATTGAAACAAATTCTTGGGTTCTATGACAAGCTTTCCGATCAGAAAATGCTGGATTTGCTAGGCTGGGGAATTGAGGGCAAACATTATAAAACCGAAGACAGCAAACCGGTATTTATTGATCAAAAGCTGCAAGACACCGAAGTAGGATCCAGCTACTTGCAATTACAGATTGCCAAATATACAGCCAAAACAACAGGTAAAGAAACACCTCTGATGGAGAAGTACGGCAAAATGATCAAAGAAAACGAAACGATTGCAGTTAACAATCCAACAAACCCGCTCGTGTCCGAAACGCAAACAACGAAAGGCACGGAATTGAAGCCGATCATTGACGATGCTCGCACGAAATTTATCCTAGGCAAGCTGGATGAAGCCGGTTGGAAGCAAGCGATTGACCAATGGAGAAAAGCAGGCGGCGACAAAGTCATCGAAGAATTCAGTGCGCAATACGCTAAGAACGGTAAATAAGTTTAGAACAGGAGGGGCATATTTGCCTCTCTTTTCTGTAGAGGAGAGAGCCCAGATGACAGTTCAGCGATCCGTATGTATTTCCGGCACAGATAGAGGCATCGGTTTGGCACTCGTTAAGGATTACCTCTTGGACGGGTATACCGTTTTTGCCGGTGGTATTACCACAGAGAATGAAGCATTAGCTCAGCTTAGCACCCAATTTCCAAATCACCTACATACTTCCTTTCTGGATGTGGGCAGTGACGAGAGTGTAAAGGCGTTCGCTGCGTTCATCGCAAGCAAGACCGACAAACTTGAACTGCTCATTAATAATGCAGCCATTCTGGGGGATATGAAGCAAACGATTACGGATGTTATTGATTTTGATGAGATTCAGCGAGTCTATAATATCACGGCCATCGGTGCTATTCGCTTAACGAACTCCTTAATTGAACCGATCCTGCAAGGTGGCCAGCTCATCGTGAACATATCATCCGAAGCAGGTAGTATTCGGCAAAGCCATCGCGAGTCCTGGTTCGGTTACAGCATGGCGAAAACGGCATTAAATATGGGATCAACCATTATACATACTACGATTCGCAAACAAGGTGGGCGCGTTCTGTTGATACATCCTGGTTGGGTAAAAAGTGCGATGAACGGGACATGGAGTGATGCAGGAACATTTACTCCTGAAGTCGCAGCAGCCAATATCAGACATACGATTAGGCTTTATCGTGATCAAATTCGTGAACAACCACTTTATTTAGCTGCCGATACAGGGGAAGAATTGCCTTGGTAGGCGTATTTTAGGCTACTTAAGGGCAGTTTATAGGAAGGGTTTACGGGATCACGGAGGCGTGAGGCTTGGTTACAACAACGTTACACCTCCGTGAGATCGCACCGTTCGCTAGTTTTGTATTTGTCCCATGGTTACTATACAATAGTAAGAGGGGAATCCATTCCCTAGTTATGTTCGAGGAGGTATGATCATGAATAATTTCACATTCCATAATCCAACTACCCTACATTTCGGTCAAGGACAGTTAGACAAACTAACGACCGAAGTACCGAAGTATGGGAAAAATATTTTGCTTGTCTATGGTGGAGGCAGCATCAAAGCCAATGGTCTCTATGACAAAGTTGTTACCCTCTTGCAAGATCTCGATGCAACCATCGTAGAACTTAGCGGCGTTGAGCCGAACCCGCGTTTAACGACTGTTCACCGCGGCGTAGCCCTGTGCCGTAGTAACAACATCGACCTCATCCTTGCAGTAGGCGGCGGCAGCGTGATTGACTGTGCCAAAGCGATCGCAGTTGGCGCCAAGTTCGATGGCGACTTCTGGGATATCGCAACCCGCAAAGCAGCAGCCACAGGCGCGCTTCCGTTAGCAACCGTGCTGACCATTGCGGCGACTGGCTCTGAAATGAACTCTGGTTCTGTTATTACCAATTGGGAAACTCAAGATAAACTTGGCTGGGGAAGTCCATTTTCATTCCCGAAATTCTCAATCCTTGACCCTGCTCATACGACATCCTTGCCTGAAAACCAAACCGTTTACGGCATGGTCGATATTATGTCTCACGTCTTTGAGCAATACTTCCATCATGGCACGAACTCCCCTATACAAGATGGGTTCAGCGAAACGATTCTGCGCACAGTTATCGATGCAGCCCCACTCTTGTTGCAGGATCTGCACAATCTAGAACACCGTGCAACCATTCTGTACAGCGGTACGATGGCGTTGAACGGAACTCTAAGCATGGGGATTCGCGGGGATTGGGCGACACACAATCTGGAGCATGCGGTTTCCGCTGTCCATGATATTCCGCACGGCGGCGGTCTGGCCATCCTGTTCCCGAACTGGATGACCCACACCCTCGAGTCCAACGTGGGACGCTACAAACAGTTCGCGCAGCGCGTCTTCGGCATTGATGCCGCTGGCAAATCCGACAAGCAAGTTGCCGAGGAAGGCATCGCGGCATTGCGTGCGTTCTTCACCAGCATCGGCGCACCTAGCCGACTGGCTGACTACAACATCGATGACTCCACGATTGAGCTTATGGCCGATAAAGCCATGATTTACGGCGATTTCGGTAACTTCCAGAAGCTGACTCGCGCCGATGTCGTGAAGATTTATCAAATGTCGCTATAAGCATAGCGAGCATGAAGAAGCCGCACTCCAAGGTCAACCTTGGGGGTGCGGCTTTCTTTGATTCCCTATCGCTGCACAGGCAGCACTTTGTGGTCACGCCACTCTTCTGGCAGCAGACGCTGATAACGCGGCTGCAGGTAGCGATCGTCGATCAGCAGCAGCACACCGTGATCCTTTTCGGATCGGATTAACCGTCCACCAGCCTGCTGCACTTTGTTCATGCCGGGGTAGACATAGGCGTAGTCGTAGCCGTTTTTGCCTGTACCCTCCATATACTCCTTGATCAGGTTGCGTTCTGGTCCTAACTGCGGCAAACCAACGCCCACAACGACGACGCCCGTTAAGCGATCGCCAACGAGGTCAATGCCCTCGGAGAAGATGCCGCCCATCACTGCAAAACCCACTAACGTCATCTCCGCTCCCGCCTGAAACGCCGCTAGAAAGTGCTCCCGCTCCTCCTCTGTCATTTTGGCCTGCTGAACGATTACGTTGAGCTCAGACTCCTCCGCCTCTTCGCCTACAAGATCCGTGAAAGCCTCGTACACACTGCTCATATACGCATACGATGGGAAAAACACGAAATAATTACCCGCTCGTCCCGTGACCAGCTCATAGATGGAACGCGCAATCTGCGTACGACTATGTTCCCGGTCCTGGTAACGGGTCGAAAGCGGCTGCACGAAAACCTCCAGCTGCTCCTTAGCAAAAGGGGACGGCACCGTCACCGAGTAGTCGTCTTCTCCCGCCCCTAACGTGTCCATGAAATAGGACAAAGGGGATAGCGTAGCCGAGAAAAACACGTGCGCCCGATACCCCTTCCCCATCTGCCGTAGTAGATGGGAGGGATCTAGACAAACGAGCTTCACGCTGACCTCGTTCCGATCATTGACAGCTAGCGTGACATATCGCTCGTCGTATAGCTTGGAAATGCGCACGAAATTTTGTGCACCGAAATACGCATCCAAGAGTACCGCATTCACAGTGTTACCACCAGCTGATCTTGCTAACTCCTTTTCAGCCTCCGATATAAATGCCTCCACATGCACCAATAATGATTCCGGCATCGCCGACTCCACCATCATCTCGCGATCCCCCATCTGCTTGCGGAGCGCAATAAAATATGTGTTAATCGCCTTCGCCGCGTCATGAACCTCTTTACGAACACCCTTGAACTCCCGTTGCAACGTAAGGAAAACGGATTTATGAAGCTCACTTGCATACATTTCCCGTGCTCGATCCACTAGATTATGCGCCTCATCAATCAGCAAGGCTGTTTTGCGCTTTTGCTCCTCAAACAGCCTTTTCAAATTCACACGTGGGTCGAAAATATAGTTATAATCACAAATCACCGCATCCGCCGCATAGGCCACGTCCAACGAAAACTCAAACGGGCACACCCGATGCTTCTGCGCATAAGCCTCAATGACAGTACGTGTCATCACAGTTTCTTGCTTGAGCAGATCCAGCACCGCCCCATTCACCCGATCATAATAGCCATCCGCGAACTCACAATGCGCTGGCGTGCACCGGACCTCGTCCTTCAAACACACTTTTTCCTTCGCCGTTAGCGTAACCACATGCAGGTGCAACCCTTTGTCCTGTAAAAGGTAAAAAGCCTCCTCAGCTGCCGTACGCGTTATCGTCTTCGCCGTCAAATAGAAAAAACGCTGAAGCAGCCCTTCCCCCATCGCTTTCACTGACGGAAACAGCGTCGACATCGTCTTTCCAATCCCTGTTGGTGCCTTAGCAAACAACTTATGCTCATCCTGGATGGTTTTGTACACGGCCCCAACCAGTTTACGCTGCCCTTCTCGGTACTGCGGAAAAGGGAAGGACAGCTCCTTGATGCTCTGATTTCTACGCTGCTCATGGTCAAACTTCACTTGCGCATACGGATAGTAAGCTTGTATAACCTCATTCACAAACTGCTCCAGCTCTTCGTAAGTAGCCTCCCTCACAAAATGCCGAGTCTCCTCCGTATCGACTTGCGTATAAGTAAGCCGCACACCCATATGGTTCAGCCCACGATCATGGGCCACCATGTACGCATAGCACATCGCCTGTGCCCAGTGCACAGGATAGGAATTCTCCTCGATAAGAGCAATATCCGAAGACGTTGATTTAATCTCATCTACGGTTAGCCGATGGCTATCTGGCTGGACAAGCAGCCCATCGCAGCGTCCATCTATTTTAAATAAAAGCCCCTCATACGCGATCTCCGCAGAAACATATACTTCATGTTCATCTGATTCTCCGTATTGCTTTTGCAGCCTCTGATGCGCCTTCGTGCCATCTCTCAGTGCCTTACTCGACCGAAATTCCGTATCAATACTACCACTGCTAAACACATATTCCACAAGCGAACGAACCGATATCTGAACAAGAGGTAGCATGCCACGTCTCCATTATTAGAACATTTGTTCCTAATTATACCATGTGTATCGGTGAAATACTACTTATCGCTTCCCTGATCATTTCACCCACTGAAACGGAGTCGTATTAAAAAATAAGTCCGGATTAGCCTGAATATTATGCGCCCAAAATGTAAAATGCAGATGCGGCCCTGTAGAGAACCCCGTCGTGCCGACAAGCCCAATAATGTCACCCTGCTTGACGCGGTCGCCCGTTTTCACACGCAGCTCAGAGAGATGCGCGTACTGCGAGAACAGCCCCATCCCATGGTCGAGATAGATGGAATTACCGGTCAAATACAGGGGTTCGGCTAGCGCGACGACCCCATCGTTCGTTGCCTTGATCGGTGTGCCTTCTTTGGCGGCCAGATCAAGGGCCATATGCGCGCTGTCGTATTTCCCGTTCACATAACGGGTGTACCCATACGGCGTGGTCAAAATCCCCTCGATCGGTTTCACGAATGGTCCGCGGAACAAAAAGGTAGGCTCCGACTTGCTGCGCGCCAGATCAATCTTTTTCTGATCGGCATTGATGCGCGCCGTATCTTGTTTCATGCTTTCCATTTGCTCCGTAACCTTCAAATACTGTGTCTCGAACTTCTTCGCCTTGATGGTCAGCGTCTGATCACCAATCGGATATGTGCCTACTTTGACACTCATCGGGATTGGCAGATAAGTGAAGTACCCCGCCTCATAAGGCTGAAGCGTATACGTCTTTCCCTGCCAACTAATGCTGCCTGGCTCCTTATGACGCACAAGCACGATATCACCCGGCGAAGCTTGCTCCGGGATGAGCTTCCAGCTAGAACCAATAGCCGCTTTAGCACTTGCCTCATCTATATATAAAGAAGCCTCCGCTTTGAGCTTGGCCAGATGCGTTTTCTCACCCAACATAATCGCCTTCGCGTCTTCCGTCATGCCGTCTATCCACGTCTGTCCGCCATCCACGGTGAGCACGAGCGGGCTTTTACTATTCGTTGTGCTGGGCAAAAGAGCCCACCCAACCTTCGGCGTCACGAACTGTGACTGCTTCACATCAAAAACTGTCCCGTTCAGCGTAATGATATCTACACGCTTTGGAACGGTTGCTGCTCCCGGCACGGCAGGTGTCCCTTCAGCTTCCAAACTTAACAGTTTGGCAATGGCGTCAATTCCCATCGCATCTGCCCCGCCATCCACGGATGGTGCTTCCGTCGCCAGTGCTTCCTGCCAATGCGCGCCGCCATCCGACGTTTGAGCCATCCCGTCCGCATACTTCACCCAGCCGCGTTCGAGATCAAGCATCCGGAACTCCAAAGCTTCACGCGGTGTTGGCGTTGGCACGGGGGTTGCTGCTATCGTGTCAGGTACCTTCGTTTTCAGTGTAACCGATGAGCCAAAAGGATTTTTCCCGATAAGAATTACCGCACATGCCGCAAGGATGCAAGCGCCGACCAGCAGTGGCCACTGACGCCTTTTTCTCGGTCTCACAGATGTTTCTACCTCCTTGAGTGACGATGGGTTGTCCAGCTGCGCAACGCCTGCGTCTTCTGATTTCACTCTTCTCATGGTAACACAAAAAACCCGAAGACAGCTATGCCTCCGGGTTTTACGACGCTATATTTGTACGCCCTTTTTGAGCGTTTTCTGATCACTATTCGTGTTATTAACTAATGGAAGTAACTTGACACTTCGAATCATTGTGGACTGACACAAATGGCATGTCGGCACGTGATCGAATGCAAAATTATCTCGCATCCAGCCTTTACAGCCTTCATTTTCACAAGACCATACCGTCACATTTTCTAGAGGCATCTCTTCAAGCGACTTTTTTCTGGAATACATGGATAAACCTCCTTAGAGTACTAAGCATCAGCTAGCTTTAAATTGAAAAAGACTGCCATTACTTAAGTAAAGGCAGTCTTTTTAATTATATTACAGTTTTACAACGTTTTCTGCTTGTGGTCCGCGGTTACCTTGAACTACGCTGAATTCAACGGATTGACCTTCGTCCAAAGTTTTGAAACCTTCACCTTGGATTGCGGAGAAGTGAACGAATACATCGTTGCCGCCTTCAACTTCGATGAAACCGAAACCTTTTTCTGCGTTAAACCATTTTACTGTACCAGTAGCCATTGTGAAATACCTCCAAAAATTATTAACATGTTTTTTATTCTTCAAAGAGAAAAAATTCACACATTGTATAAGGTTCACTAACAAAAATGAAAACCCTTTACAATATGTGAATTCAGGTTCTATTTGTCGATTGAATTTATCATAACACACCACTTATGAAAACGCAAACTATTTCCAAACTTTACAAGTATAAAATCTAAAATGTGCTCCCCAACTTTAGTCTAGGATACCTCTTGGTCTCCAGACGGTTTGAGGCAGGAAGGAGGCGAACTATACTTGTTGTATAGAGTTTAGGAGGGTTTTGAGCATGTATAACGCAAGTATTCAAACGATATTAGCAGCAAGTGTTTTATTCGTCATTTTCACGTGGATCGGAGCCGTCAAAGCATCCCGATTATTGTACAGCGGCAGCTTAGAGAGGCTGCAACGCAAAACACGCAAACTGCTATTCTGGGCATGGTTTCCCATCCTTCCCGCAGGAGCAATCTCAGCTGCCATCGGCTGGTTGCAGATGAATATGGACCCGATTTTTTGGAAAGACCGCATCTTCTTGCAGGCTCCATTAGTCGTTGTTCCTCTCCTGAGCATATGGTTCGTGGCCGTTCCTAAGCTGTTGAAGCTTCGTTCACTTACCAAGCAAAGCTTGGCAGAGAGTGGAACCGCAATCGAACCTGCGATGTTTCATAGAGCTGCTAGTCTTGGCATCATTTTTCCTTATCAATTAACCGCGCTTAGCGCTGTAACTTCTCTGTATTTCTCTTTGGTACCGTCGGTTCCATTCCATTGGGTAGGGACCGCCATTCCTCTCGCTATCCTTGTTATCCTTGCAGCTGGACTGTGGTTGCGGCATGACCTTCGGTCCAAGCAAGTACGTAAAGCTGACAACTATCAAGCACCGCGCGTTTGGAGACGCATAGGCACCATGACGGGCGTGCTCATCGTGATCGCAGGAATTGGCTTTTATTTGTTTACTTTTGCTATGAATAAAAGTGTACTCCCAGCCGAGATTGACATGGCCAGCGGAACGCATGATTACGGCGGTGGAGCAGCTGGAGAGCACGCCCATCATGATATGACTGCAATGGCAGGCATGGTGTCTGTTACCGACCTGACAGGTCCTAAAGAGGGGACGCCAGATCGCCGTTTTACACTCACAGCACAAAAAACGACAACAACTCTCAGCTCCGGCAAAACCGTCGATGCTTGGACTTACAACGGGCAAATCCCAGGGCCTGAGCTTCGTATGAAGGAAGGCGAGCTCATCGAGGTCACATTAACGAACAAGGATATTGACGTTGGCGTTACGGCTCATTGGCATGGACTAGATGTACCCAACGCAGAAGATGGTGTTGCTGGTGCTACGCAAAATGCGGTAATGCCTGGTGAGACTTACACTTATCGCTTCCGCGCTGAGCAAGTAGGCAGTTTCTGGTACCATTCCCATCAAGATTCCCAAGAGGCGGTCAGCAAAGGACTTTTCGGAGCGTTAATCGTGGAACCGAAGGAAGCAGCACAAGTGAGCTCCACAACAGTTACTTCTACACAGCCGCTAAAAGATATTACCGTGCTGACTCATCGTTGGAAAGGCGCGATCGCGATCGGTGCCAACGATCAACTTGACCGTCAGTCCGTATCACCAGGGACACCTGTGCGCATGCGTCTCATTAACACGGATGACTGGGTAGATCAGGTCTATACATTAGTTGGAACGCCTTTTCAGGTGGCTGCGATTGATGGAACGGACTTAAATAAGCCAGATCTTTTAACGAATACGAATGTCATGGTCCCTACGGGTGGTCGCTATGATCTTACCTTCATCATGCCGGATCATCCGGTTTATTTAGATGTGCAAGGAAGTAAAAACGGCGGCATTCTGCTTTCTCCCGATGGCCAAGGGGAACTTCCTGTCCTCCCGCAAACGGTGAGATTTGATCCACTAATCTATGGTTCGCCTAAGGAAACGCCTTTTAACGCTGATAGTCAATTTGCGAGAGATTTTACACTCATTTTAGATAATAAACTCGGCTTCTTTAATGGTACTTTTAATTTCCTCTATACGTTGAACGGAAAAGTGTTCCCCGATGCCCCGATGTTCATGGTGAAAGAAGGGGATTTGGTCAAAACAACGATCATCAATCGCGGAAATGTTGAGCATCCGATGCATTTGCATGGCCATCATGTTCTTGTACTTTCTCGCAATGGTAAACCTTCCACAGGCAGTCCGTGGTGGTCAGATACACTTGATTTACAGCCAGGCGAGACGTATGAAATCGCGTTTATCGCAAATAATCCCGGTTTATGGATGGATCATTGCCACAATCTTACGCATGCTGCTGATGGGATGTCGATGCATTTGATGTATGAAGGGATTACGACGCCATTTTCCGTCGGAAGCGGCACTCAGAATCATCCAGAATAACCTGAGCATGGGGGAACTACACACATGAGATAAGATCTATTCGGGGCCACGGGATTTAGTTCCTTTGGCCCTCTTTTTTTAGTGTCTATCCCCACATATTGGAGCAGTCGATTGGATCCATAGCTTAGGATATAAACAGCTGCGTCACAGGCCTTTAGGTCTACTTATCCTCATCCTGCTAGATGAGGTTCTTGCCTTAATCAAAGCAGTCATCAGAATGGCAAGCGATGCAGATGAAACTGGCGCTGGAGCTAGTCTTGTTCGGCGTCCCCGCAGTGCCGACGCTGGCGTGCCTCGTTCGAAGTCACGCTGATGAATCCGGATGTTACAGATGTCGTAACGCTGCATCGGCCTAGATGGCACGAGCATTCATGGACCTGCAGACCTAGTAAGTAAAGATCTTCTCCTCGCAGCAGGAGGGCGTTATGATGTGATTTTCACAATACCTGAAGGAACTGTGCTTTTAGGACTAAAGACCGAGAAGACGAACGACAACTAAGCCGCCTTGCTAATGAGCCCAGATGGCAGAGAGGGTGAGGTAACTTCAGCGATACGTTCCGCGAGGGTGAGAGGTTTCAAATCTGCACGGACACCCTATGTTGGCGCTTAGTTACAACGGCCAGCTTGCAACCGGAAGTCCCGGGTGGGTGGGATACATTGAACGTTGCCGCAGGTGAGATTTACAAGGTTGCTTTTATCGCGGATAATCCTGGCCGCTGGTTGAACCATTGGGACAATTAGCAGCATGCCACAGCGGGGATGACCATCCATTAGATGTATGAGGGGATTACACAACACCATATTGGATAGGTAGCTACACGTGGAATCACCCGGAGTAGATTAATTTTCTTATCTAGCCACACAATTCGCACAATTGAAAGCTGTTTTTTCAAAAAAGAGGGAGGGCATGTCATATTAACTTACACACAGTTGACAAATACCGCTTTGCCATTTACTCTAAAAGAAGCAGGCACGACCTAATTGCATATGACTCCTTTCGTATAACCTTAATAATTGGATTAAGGGTCTCTACTTAGAAACCGTAAATTTCTAGCTACGAAAAATGTGCACTGTGAGCCAGGCATATTTTTCATGGCTAGTTTTTTTGTGCCTATATATTCATATATTAGGGAGTAGGAGGTTTCATACGATGACAACTATTTTAATTAAAGATGCACAAATTGTGACCATGAACCGCAACGGGGATATTATAACCGGTGATCTGTTGATCGAAAATGACCGCATTACCGCAATTGGACCAGACTTGAACCCACCACACGCAGACAAAATCATTAACGCTAAGAATCGCACGGTTATTCCGGGCTTTATTCAAACACATATTCATCTCTGCCAGACATTGTTTCGTGGAAAAGGGGACGATCTTGAGCTGATGGATTGGCTGAAAAGGCGGATTTGGCCCCTGGAAGCCTCGCATGACGAGGAGTCGATTTACTATTCGGCGATGCTCGGTATCGGTGAATTGATTCAAAGCGGGACAACAACGATCGTAGATATGGAGACTGTGCATCACACCGATTACGCTTTCCAAGCGATTGCAGAGAGCGGGATTCGCGCATTGTCTGGCAAGGTGATGATGGACAAAGGGGATGAAGTTCCTTTCGCCTTGCAGGAAAATACCACAGATTCCATTCAACAGAGTGTTGATTTGCTGGAAAAATGGCATGGTCACGACGACGGTCGCATCCAGTACGCGTTCTCGCCGCGTTTTGTCATTTCGTGTACGGAAGAGCTCCTGCGCGAGGTGCGCAGCTTGTCAGAACAGTACCAGGTGAAGGTGCATACGCACGCTTCTGAAAATCTGGGTGAAATCGAGATTGTGCAAGCCGAAACGGGCATGCGCAACGTTGTCTACCTCGATCATCTCGGTTTAGCGAATGAACGATTGATCTTAGCGCATTGCATCTGGCTAGACGAGCAAGAAAAGCGCATCATTCACGAGCGTGGCGTGCATGTCAGCCATTGTCCCGGCTCCAACCTGAAGCTGGCTTCAGGGATCGCCGAGACGCCTGAGATGCTCAAGCTGGACATCTCTGTCAGCTTAGGAGCTGATGGAGCGCCGTGCAACAACAATCTCGATATGTTCAACGAGATGCGGCTCGCTGCGCTCATCCAGAAGCCCGTGCACGGCCCGACGGCAATGAATGCGCAAACGGTGTTCCGCATGGCGACCATCGGCGGCGCTCGCGCCGTGGGCATGGCTGATGAGATCGGTTCGCTCGAAGTCGGCAAGAAAGCCGACTTGGCGATCCTCGATCTCAACAACTTCCACACGTATCCGTCCTACGACGTGGATCCGATCTCGCGCATCGTCTATTCGGCGACGCGTGCTGATGTCGAAACGACCATAATTAATGGTCGCATCGTCATGGAAAACCGCATCATGCGGACGGTTGATAAAGACATCGTCCTACCCGAGGCCAACCGCTCGATTCAGCGGTTGTTGAAGAGGGCGAACCTGCGCTAGCCGCAACCCGTGCCGCAAAGTCAGAATTAAAAAAAGATGCGATTACGCATCTTTTTTTACTATATACATCGCCATCTACTAGGAAAGATGCAAATATGCATCTTTCTCCACCTTACTCATCCTTTTTATGGAATATCGAGAAGAAAAGATGTATTTTCGCAGCAATTCTTCGATAAACGACCTATTCCACCTAAAAAAGATGTATTTTTGCAGTCCTCTACTCATAGCGCGATGCTTAAAAATAGGCAAAGAAAGACCCTTAACTAAAGTTAAGGGTCTTTCTAGAGAATGCTATATTTGCAAGCTGAAGCTTACAGTTTTACAACGTTCTCAGCTTGTGGTCCGCGGTTGCCTTGAACTACGTTGAACTCAACGCGTTGGCCTTCGTCCAAAGATTTGAAACCTTCGCCAGTGATTGCGGAGAAATGTACGAATACATCGTTTCCACCTTCAACTTCGATAAATCCAAATCCTTTTTCTGCGTTAAACCATTTAACTGTTCCTACTGCCATGGGTAATACCTCCAAAGTTTTATTAACATGTCTTTTTTCTTGTTTCGAACAAAAAAATTACACATTGGAAAAGGTTTCATTTACTTAAATGATAACCCTTTGCAATACGCAATTCAGGTTTTCCCTTTAAGACTATTAATACTGTACCACACAATATTAGCTATTGCAATTATACCTGAGAGGGATTTATTGCTAAAGCTACAAAGGCTTCTCTATCTTCAATTTTAAGCGCCACAGCTAGTGCTAATGCGACATCTTTCGACGGTACGATTCGACCATTTTCGATTGAATTCAGAATAGAATAGCTGATTCCTGCTTTCTCTCCAAGCTTGCGTAAAGTGAGATTTTGCTGTTGCCGCAACTCTTTGAGCCGAATATGGAAGGCCACGATCGCCTCACCTCAACTTTCTTTATTTTTTTGTCTATGAATTTCAGTTCTAATTTTGTCGAATGGGTCTTCCCATGCTGGCGGCTTGATGGTTTTGCCCATTTCATTCTTGTGAACTTTGCCATCGGGCCATACCTTGGACATGTTCGCATGCTGGACGATATCAAAGATCGGTCCGGGCTCAACACCCATTTCCACCAATGTGCCTAAAACGAAATACAATTCGTCGATCATCGCATCGACTTCGTCTTCTAATGTAGCTGCTTCTTCAAATTCATTCAGTTCTTCCTGCATCCACGCCAAACGCGCGGCTTTACGCTGAGCGGACAGGCGCTGCGGTGATGCGCCCACCGGATGCTCAAACGTCTCATGAAACTTCTTAACAGCCTCGAAGGCTAGCTTTAATGTCATAGTATAGCAGCTCCCTTAACCTAATAATAGTTTTCTACTATATACCATTAGGAGGGAGTTGTGGTCAATATGTCTGAGATTTATTTAAAATGACGCCCCATAATAAAACGATCTTTCCAGTAACCAGAAGTCATGGAACGAATAACGACACCTGAGCTTGTTGTATTAGAGATAAATTGCCCATTACCGATGTAGATACCTACATGATTAATCTTCCCTGGCGTCGATACACTGAACATCACAAGGTCGCCTTTGCTTAAGCTTGTCTTCTTCGAGACCTTGGTTCCCAGCTTCGCTTGCGCCACAGAGCCCCATGGAAGCTTGATGCCATGCTTGCTAAAAACAAGTTGCGTATACGCAGAACAGTCTAAGATTAGACGGCTAGTATTTCTAGTACCATATCGGTAAGTCACATCTCCGATGTACGACTTCGCTGTACGTACAATGCTATCTGCACGGGACGTGCTCGTTGCCGTTGCTGTCGCAGTAGCTACTACCCCATTCGTGGTCGACGTGGCTGCAGAAGCCGCCTGAGGGCTTAACAACGCAGTTCCTGCGACTAGCAAAGAAAGACTTAGACCTAAGACAGATTGTTGAAGGCGGTTCTTTTTCACAAAAATCATGATTGATTTCCTCCTTTGGTAATAAATACGAGTTTGTTGGACCTGCTACTACCATAGCACATACCAAACACCCTAATATTTAACAGAAAAGGAGGAAAGTCACGTCACGCCTCATTGTAGGTACTATTCTGAGAATTCCATGAGAATTTACTAAGACTCAATCTCTTGACACCAATGAATCCGCTTTATCACCAGTATGTTCCTGCCGAAACTCCGACGGGGTCACGCCATATCTCTTCTTAAACACCTGGGAGAAATGCCTCATATCTTGGTAACCCACACGCTCAGCGACGTCAGCCAACTTCAACTTCGGATTCATCAACAGCTGCTTCGCTTGCTCCAAACGCAGGTTAATCACGAATTCTTTAAATCCCTGGCCCGTTTTTTGCTTAAACAGCTGACTAAAGTATACTGGGTTCAAATACACAATGGATGCCACTTTCTCTAGGGAAAGGTCCTCTTGATAGTGCGTGCGCATGTATTGAATAGCCACTTCAACGGAACGATCACTGCCGCTTGCATGATGCTCATAGACCTGTGTCGTGGATGCCTGACGCATCTGTTGGACCTCCGCAGGTACCGCTTGGAAATGCTCAATTCGTTCCGTGCTCATGATCTGGAAGGGTACTTTTAAATATTTAATGAGATGACTGCGCAGCTCCTCAATAAGCTGTGCCGTACTCGTTCCTTCAGGCGGAGTGACGAGCCCTAGTAGGCTTTTACTATCATGAACCGTTACGAAACCTTTACCGTAGCGTTCAATCAGCTCCAATAGGACGTTTTCGATAATGAAATTCTCTAAAAAAACGGCCTTATCGGTTTCCATTTTGACCATAATAAGATAAAAATAAGGATGCTGCTCCACAAAGGGTCCCATGTCGATACGCCCCGTATCTAAACCTTGCACCCAACGCTGAAAAACAGCTTCCTGCAAAAACTTGCGATTCGTCTTAAGCAGCTCCGCTTCCTCGATCAGTTCAGTTTCATGGGCGATTTCCTCGCTCAGCTTCCTTATCATTTCAATCAGTACTTCTTTGCCGATCGGTTTCAGCAAATAATCTTTCGCACCTAGTCGTACAGCTTCTTGGGCATAGGAAAACTCCGAATAGGCGGAAATCACCACCCACTTCACATGTGGATGGCGACTGCGGGACATATTCATTAACTCTAGACCTGTCATCCCTGGCATCAAAATGTCCGTAAGTACGATATGAATGGTATGACTGCGAAGAATATTGATCGCTTGCTCCGCATTCGATGCCAGATGAACGCTGTGCTCTGGGAAACGATTCTGTATGGTGCGTTGAATGCCCTGCAGAATAATGGTTTCGTCATCCACGATTAGAATATCCATGGTCTGTTATACCCCCTTACGAGGCAGAGGCATCGCAATGATAACCGTTGTCCCTACCTCTAGTTTACTTTGTATCCGGAGTCCATAGGCTTCTCCGAAGAGTAGCACAATACGTCGATGCACATTGGTCAGACCAATACCTCTTCGCGTCATCTTGCTCCCCAAATCAAGCTTCGTTTCACCAACTCTTTCCTCCGCTCGATACGCATACGAATCCCCAATAATTCGTGAATCTTCTTCTAGCCGCTCCTGCATTTGGTGAAGGAGATCCGCTTCGATCCCCACGCCATTATCAGAGATAATAATATGCAATTCTTGCTCATGCACCTTCGCGTATACCCGAAGCACACCGAGCTCTCGCAATGGTTCAAGCCCATACTTGACCGCATTCTCGATGATAGGCTGCAGCGTCATCTTAGGCAGCACGACATCCAGCCATTCAGAGTCAATGTCAATCTCCGTACTCACCCTGCCCTCCAAGCGGTTCTCAATGATCGTCATATAATGACGCATTTGATCCAGCTCTTGCTGCAGCGTTGTTTTGGACGCTTCCTGCCAATCACTGCTGTACCGGAACATATGAGACAATGCCAGAATGACTCTGCCTAAGCGATCATTCTCGCGCTCGTCGAGCATCCAATAGATCATATCCAAGGTGTTGTAGAGGAAATGAGGGTTTACTTGGGACTGCAATGCCTGTAGTTCAGCATTTTTTTCACTCATGGAAGCAAGTGTAATCCGTTCAATGAGTTCATCCATCCGATTTACCATGCGATTGAAGGATGATACCAGGGAATTAATTTCTTCAAACGATTTGACCGTCACAGAACCCTTAAAATTCCCCATCTCCACTTGCTTCATCTCACGGATCAACAGCTTTAGTGGGGACGCGATATTCTGCGAAATCAGGCTCGCTAAGGCCGTAGAAAGGATGATAAGGACAACGATGACGACGTATAAGTATTCCCTCGTTTTGACGACTTCTGCATTGATGTCTTCTTTTGGCGTTAACCCAAATACGGTCCAATCTGACATTTTGGCTTTCGCCGCTACAATTAGCTGATCTGTGCGATCATCGATAATAATGTCGTTTTGCTGCGGGCGTGGCAGCCCACTAAACGATGGATACAGCGCTTTATCCTCGGCTGTCGTAGCGATCATACGATTCTCTTGATCTACGATGTAGACGCGAGAATTAGGACTTATTGTCACGTTGGAGAGCGCGGCAAGGATTGGCTGCGGATTGGTCTCGATCAACATAACGCCAATAACCCGATGATCAGTGAGGTCGTAGAGCTTCCTGCCAAATACGAAGAGCGGATCACGTTGAAATTTGTTGATCACTGAGCCCTGAACAAGCCCTAACCAGACCATCTCCCCTGTCGATTCTTGCAACTTCTGGTACCAGTCCGTGCTCGAATAATTCATATCGATGACGGTATTAAAGCCCCGTTCGTAGTTATAGTTTTTACCTGCATTCGTAATAACATGAATGCCGATGATATCGTCACGCGAATAGTAAATCGCTCCCAAAATATTGGTGATGGTACGCTCATTCAGGATGCTAGCTGTCACATCAGGATTGATATCACGATCTTGGATTAAGCGAAGCATTTCATAGTTGCTATTCAATGATTTTGTAATGCTATCATAGCCCTGTAAGAGCAAATCAAATAAACCTACTGTTTGTGAAATATTTTTCTGCGCCAAATCATTGATCTTGCTATGTATAATTTGCGTTGTCTTCTGATAGTACAGCACACTAACAAGCAGCACGAGCACGAGCATGGAAGAAATAAATAGCAAGAATAACCGATTATGAATGGAATTATGGCCCCGTTTCACGCTTGCGTGGTCCCCTTTCGACAGGCGGTATTTGCTATTTTAGCATAGTCTCGGCACAAATAGAAAAAGAGAGGGGTGAAGTTAACCCTTCACCGCTCCCGCTACCATACCTTTTGTAATTTTGTCCGCTAATAAGAAGTACACGATAATAACCGGCAACGCACCTAATACGAGGAATGCGCCAATGGCACCATAGTTAACGGAATACTGACTCACAAAGCTGTTAACCCCGAAAGGAAGTGTCTTAAGGCGCTCGGACGAGATAAACGTTGCTGCGAGGATGTATTCGTTCCAGATGTTGATAAAGGTTAGAATACACACCGTCATCATTGGGGGAACCGAAATCGGAAGAATGACCCCCGTGAATATTTTGAAAATCCCTGCGCCATCCACAACAGCTGACTCTTCAATCTCTGCCGGGATAGATCTCATAAAGCCGCTGAGGATAAAGACCGCAACTGGCGTTTGGAAAGCAATGTACGGCAATATGATGGACAGATGTGTGTTCAGGATGCTTAGATTTTTGAAAATGAGCATCAGCGGCAGCAATGTCGCTTGCATCGGAACCATCATCCCGATAAGGAAAATGACCATGACGAGTGGACCATATTTCCATTTAAATCGTGTAATAGCAAAAGCCGTTAAGGAACTCAAGAACAAAACACTGACCATTGTAATTAAAGTAACGAAAAGGCTGTTCTTCAAGTACTGGAAGTAATGCCCCGCTTTAACTGCATTCGAGAAGTTACTCCATTGCAGCACATGCGGCAGTGCGAAAAACCGACCAGATAAGATTTCCTCATTCGTCTTGAGTGAATAGATGAACAGCCAAAGCAATGGATATACTTGTGTCACCACAAGTAAGGATAGGAATATGATAACAATCACTTTCAGGATAGAGAAGCTTTTGCGTCTCCGAATAATGGCAGGTTTAGCCGCAGCTGCATCCCTGGCGTTTAGCATGGTGACACTTCCCTTCCTCAGGTATATTTTTTCTCTAGTTTATTAAAGATGGAGTTAATAATAACTGTTGCAACAAGACATAAAACAACCAAGAAAGCTGCAATTGCACTTCCGTAACCATATTTCAAGGATAAGAAGGAATTATTGTACATCAAGGTAGAAATGACATCTGTTGCATGAGCTGGGCCGCCGCCTGTCATGACCATAATCATGTCAAACGCTTGTAGGGACCCGATAAAAGCAAGGACAATCGATATTTTGAAAATCGGAATATTCATAGGGAAAGTGATATACCAGTCGGCTTTAAGGCCTTCTGCTCCATCGAGACGCGCAGCCTCATAAATATCAGCCGGAATGTTCTGAATACCGGTAAATTGAATTAATGTGTGATAACCCAAGTACTGCCATAGGGCAACAAAATAGAGAGAGTACATAGCGATTTTCGGATCTGTTAACCACGATCTAGACCAGCTATGTAGGTTAAGTAAATCTAGAACTTGATTGAGCATACCGCCCATAGACGCCGGATTGTAAATAGTTTTCCATAATTGTCCAACAATAACAACTGACAAAATAACAGGTAAAAAGTAAGCAGAAACAAGGAAATTCGGTTTTTTGATAAAACGATTTAGCAGAATAGCTACACCCAATGCAATTGGGATTTCACACATGGAAAATACAGCAAACATCAATGTGCGTTTGACAGATGGCCAAAATAAAGGATCATGGAACAACATCGTACGGAAATTCTCTAAACCGATGAATTTCGATGCGCCAATCCCATTCCACTCCAGTAATCCACTGTACATAGACACAAGGATAGGTACAAACACAAGACCTACATAAATCAACAAACAGGGCAGTACAAACATGGCAATCGTCCACTTGGAGACTCTTAACACATTCACTTGGCTCGCCTCCTTCATGGGGATATACCCATGGGGAATTTACCTTGAGCACCTTGGAGGCACTCGAGATAAATTCCCTTTTGGGCTATTACTTTAGTATTGGATCGAACTTATTTTTTGTTTGTGTCGTAAGCTGTTTGGTGCTCTTTCGCTACCGCTGCAGCATCTACTTTTTGTACGAAAAGGTTTTGAATGCTGGATAAGTGACCTTGAGCTGTACCTGGGTTCATTGTGTTATCGAACGCTAGGTCGCCGCCTTTAACTTTTTTGAACAGTCCAAGAACGTCCATTGCCATGTCGGAGTAACCAGCTGCTTTGAAGTCGCCGTCAACTTTTTGTGCAAGACCTACAGCACCTTTAACTGCAAAAGCTTCTTTAGGGAAGTTCAACATGAAATAGTTCAAGAAATCTTTTGTTTCTTTCAAGTTCTTGCTGTTTGCAGATACTGCAAATGCGGAACCTGGAGCTAACATGAACTCATCTGGGTTACCTTTACCTTTAACTGTAGGGAATTGGAATACGCCAACTTTACCGTTAACGGAAGAAGTTTCGATACCGCCAGTTGCCCAGCTACCCATGTAGTACATCGCAGCTTTACCTGTTTTGAACAAGTTTTCACCAGCGTTGTAGTCGAAGGATGTTGCACCCTCTTGGAATGCACCAGCTTGGATCAAATCTTGGAAAGAGCTAACAGCGTCTGTAAATGCTGGGTCATTAAATGTTTTCTTACCATCAACAACAGCTTGTAAGAATCCAGGACCACCGTTGGTGCGAAGCAAGACGTTCATGAACAAGAAGGAACCCGTCCAGGAATCTTTTTCACCGATCGCCATTGGCTGAATGCCTTTGGATTTCAAGATTTTCACGTCCGCAACCATTTCTTCGAATGTTTTTGGAACGTCAGCGATACCTGCTTGTTTGAACAAATCTTTGTTGTAGTAAACAACACCGATGTTGTTACCGTCTGGCAATGCGTAGATATTGTTTTTGAAGCTGTACCAGTTAAGGATACCTTCTTGGAAGGTTGCTTTTAGTCCGTTTTGTTCAACCATGTCATTCAATGGAGCGAATAGGCCCGCATCAACGAAAGGTTGCATTTGAGCAGCTGGGTTCACGACAGTGATATCAGGAACTTCTTTGGATGCTGCTTGAGTTTTCAATTTAAGTTTTTGTTGATCCGTGTTCAAGGAATCAAGCTCGATCTTAATATTTGGATTTTTAGCTTGGTAGTCGGCTACGATTTTCTTCAACATACCATTTTTCGGATCCGTAGGATCCGGATATATGTTTTGGAACGTGATAGTAATGTTCTTGCCCGTTGCTGGCGTCGCTGAAGCTCCTGCTGCTGGTGATGCAGTGCTCTTGCTATCTCCACCTGAACCACACGCTGTTAAACTAATGGCTAGTGCGCTTGCCGCAATGACTTGTAGTGACTTATACTTTTTCACCAATGTAAATCCCCCTCGTTTGAGTGAATGTCTTTATGCTCCTATTATGCCGTTTTATTGGCACCCCTTACAATGCGTGAACTTTAGGTATCATGTTTGATTTCTATAGATTTATCTACTCCAATAACTTTCCCATTGGGCCTTTTTTTTATGAGCTAATCCATCCTGCGATCCATCTGACAGGTAAAAATGACACAAAAAGCGATCCCTTGTCGGCTCGCGCTGACTTGGAATCGCTTGGTCGGAATGCTTATGTTAATAGGCCTTTGGTACTTCTACGCGGTTCGTAATTCCATCTTCCGTGAAATAAATATGAACGTCAAAGCCTTGATCATCCATAAAGTACGACACGTATTTCGGTTCGCCATGCTTGATTGGCACAAGAAGCGTCGCGATACGGTGGGTTCGGGCTGACTTCGTAGTTGCTTTTAAATGATAATGCGGCGGTAACCCTTCAATCTCGGATTGATCGATGTCAGTGAAGCTTTGATGCTGTGACAACTCTAACTCGCCTGATGAGCTGTAGACAAAACGACCGTCCATATCCGCTTTGCGGCCTTGGACCTTGAACGTTTGTCCATTGAGCTTCATCTCATACAACGTTTGGAACAGCCAGTCAACGGTGCCCGCTTGTGCGAGATCAATATGGTCTACAACCACAACGTACGTACCGAAGAAATAAAGCTCACGCACATATCGTTCCAGGTATGGCACATATTCTTGGTATGCCGCGGTTGCGTTCGCACGAGAATAACCGTACCCTTTCCGTTGTTCGGCAACCTCAATGAATCCATTAGCCGCCATATTCAGCACTTTGTTCTTCTCCGCATATTGGCCTAGACCGTCAATCAAAATGTTATTGGTCGAACGTGTCTGCCTGCGCCAGTTCATATGCATCGTGGAGCTAAAAGCTACGTAGTAGCCGCTCTCAATGGCTAACGGCTCACCATAAGCATGCAGCAAGAAGCCGTTCTGGTCACCATGACTATGGCTGACAGAACCATACTTGCTGCTCTTCGTAAGAAGCATAATGTGCCGTTCTGGGTCTGCCATATTGGAATGGAAGGCAACCCAATCGATATCGCGGAACCATTTTACGGATTGAATATTCGCATCTGTAGGTGCAATTGCCTCAACTTGCGGGTAATCGTGGCGGTACACCATTTCATCGAAGCGGAAATCCCACCAACCGTAGTTGTAGAACTTCATCTCCGAATCTGTATCGGTCTCGCGAACACGCTCGAAATACCATTGGTACAAACCGTTTCCTGTTACGCCCGCAAATTGACGGATGTTGAAGCCTGTTTTCAAACTGACAGGATCCCCCAACGTGGATTGATCACCGAAACTTGCCCGCAACGTGTCTGGACTAAACGCATATAGCGGGAAATCACCTGTTTTAGCGAAAAATGGTCGTTTGTAGAAATTAATGCCCGTATATTTCTTCAATAGATTCATCGCTTCTGTGACGAAGGCCATGCCTGTCGTCCAATACATCGGACCTTCCGCCCAGCCACCGTCCGGTCCTCCCCAAGGGGAGTATAGACCTGCGTAGTACTCAAGGGTGTAGTCCAGCCACTCCTGAACCTCCGGCTCTTCCTGCAAGAGTACGATACAGCAAGGGACAAGTACACTGGACAAGGAACGCACAGCGTGACTGTCATAAGGCACATGATGGATTTTGGAATGCTCGATGACATGCTGAGCGATTTGACGTGTACGTTCGAGAAGAACGTGTCGAATATGCTTACGTTCATCTTCGGACAGCTGGTCGTAAAGCCAATCATAACCCCATGCGATAGCTCCAGCCATACGGAAGGAAGCCTCATCGTTATAATCGCGGCTTGTTGTGCCTTTAATGTCCCACTGACAGATGTGGAGCAGCCAAGTTTTGGCGCGATTCAATAAGGATGTGTCGTTCAAAAGCTGACCGGCTACTGCTAAATGACGCACTGCATAAAGCACTTCTTGCGTATCCATGTACATTTGACGCCATAATTTGGCGACGCGTTTATTTCCTGGGTAATGAAGTGGTTCTGCGATGAGATCTCTTTCCATCCAAGGCCTAACGGATTTCTCGAAGAAAATATCAAAATCACAATACGATCGATCCGTCTCTAATGCGGAGCGAAAGGCGTCTACCTCGGAAGCTTGGAGCCATAATCTTGGATGCTGAGAAGATACTTCTTCATATCGCTTAGCTCTGCTTGGCAGCGGCGTTTCTGGCAAATCTGCCGGCACATCAAAGCGGCGAGTACAGCTCCATGCGGTTTGCTCTCCATTGTCTTCGAGTAACGCGTAGCGCCAGTAATACGTGCCAGCCTCAAGCGCGGCATCTGGTGTATATAAATTATAGGGAATTGGTTGAATGGTTTGTGTTGATGTCGGCGAGAAATCCTCCGATTGCGCAATCTGCAGCACATAACGATCATGCTCCAATTGTGCTGGGATCCATGTGAAGCGCGGCGGGTTTTCCAGCAACACCGTCTTCTCATTCGGCTCGTATTGTACGGTTAACACACCGCTCTGCGGTTCGTAAAGTGGAGATAATGTCATGGGATTTTCCCCTCCAGGCTATCTTTATAGATGAAAGTGAACAAGTGTGAAAATAAGATGGAATAACAAATTAGAGAATTTGTAATCCGTTATCTGTTCGTAGCTGAATGCGGACAGCCGTACCGGACTGATCAGGCACGGTAATACTGATTTCATTAGTAGCCAATTGCGAAAGCTGAACAGCACTTCCCGCGCGATAGACGTGAATAAAATCTGCCTTACGGTCATTCCGGCGATGAAGCATCGCCGTAAGCGAGCGGCTAGGATCAATTGCATCACCTGGCGTCTGCACGGCCACGATCTCGTCACCAGCTTGAACAAGCGCCGTATGGGAAATAATAGCGTCTGTTTCATTGAGCTTGTAAGCAACCTGCAAATGACCAGCGTCATCACTTGCTGTAACAAATTGTCCGGTGATCGGTAGTTGCTGCTCCTTGATCGTTGTAACGTCCCCTGCTTTCTCAGTGATAAACAGCTGATAAGCTGCTTCAGGACTAAGCGGTTGCTGTAGGCCATCAATGGCTACTACAGGATGCATCCACCATTCGATCGCTTGTGGTTGTTCCCCAGCAAGCTCAACTTGGAACCAGTCCAACATCCAATCTTCTGTTAGCAAAAGATGTCGATTCATCGTACAGCCTTCGTAGCCTTCTGTCGATTGCATCCACGCATATACCGAAGAATCTGTCGCTTCGTAATGCTTCAGGCGCCCTTCATGCGGCGCTTGTGAATGGCCTGCCAGCGAAACCGTGTTGTGGCTGGATGTCTCGGCGAACCACGATCTGCGCATGGACGAGCCGTAAGGCACCATCCCGAGATCGGGGGTTAGGGTTTGATCTTGGTGCATCAACGTCAGATGCAGCTTGTCGTAGTGGCCGTGGGAACCGCCGTGCTCGCCGAAATCGGCGAGGAACGAAAGCGGATTCCCCGCGATGCGGCCGATGACGAAGCCGGCATCCGGCCAGAGCCGCGAGCTGCGCGGCTCTGGCTGAGCGGCGCGGTCAGCGCCTCCGCCATAGAGCAGCGCTTCCAGCTGCTCGTTCCCGGCAGCGCCTAGCTGCCGGTACGCTTCGCGCAGCACCGGCGCGAGGCCCGCGATGCCGTAGATCGTGAGCCCCTGCTCCGCGATCTCGGCGATTTCGCGGGCGTAAGGGCCCCGCGCAAGCGGCCCGTCATGCAGGGCCGGCAACGCGCCCTGGTCGTCGGCCAAATCGGCCAACGCTTCGAGCATGCCGCGCATGGATTGCCCCTCTGCGCCAGTCGTGGCGTAGAGATCAATTCCGAAGCGCTGCGCCATCTCGGCAGCGATCAGATAAGCACGAAGCACGAATACGTGGTAATACGTGCTTCCTTCGAATTCGAATTGATCGGCTTTCACGCCGATGGAAAGATGATGAATGAAGCCGCCTTGGCCTTCGATAAGGGCTTCAAGCAGCGCCTTCTCGCCTCGAGCCGCGTACACGCAAGACAAGGACGCATTCAGCCAAGCCGTATAATTGTTCTCCGCATTGTTCCGTTCATGGATCAAAATATGCCGGTACTCCTCCATACTGCCCGCCAGCAATCCCAAAAAGACGTCAATCGCCTCTTGTTCCTTGCCATCAAAGGTAATACCTTCATCACGAAGCAGTAAGTAGGTACGAATCAACGTGGTAGACCAGATCGCCTCGGTTAGCGCTTGATGGAACGCGCGTCCTTTCAGCATCCAGCTCTGTGCTTCTGGATGCACGGGATAGAGCGGAAACTGCTCCGCATATTCGACAAGCAAGCGCTTGCTGATCTGCGCATAGGAAACGTCACCCAGAGCCGCGTAAACAGCGGCCGACTGCAACGCCACACGCGCCAAGGATTGGTGCTTAAACACGAGCCACGCACCGCGGTAGGCATCACCTGTGATCACACAGCCGTGTGGGCACAGGAATTCTGTAGCATCCACATCGACTTCATCGAACATCAGTTCGGTATGGTGATGTGGACAAACATACTGGTGCCACCAACCACCAGGTTCTTTAGGAACGATCAGGCTGCCTGCTTGCTGCAGCCTGTCGATTTCTTCTTGCAGCCTTTGGGCGGTTGGACCCGCCCATGTCTTTGCGCGTAATGGCATGGTAGTCATCATCGCATCATCATCCCGCCGTTGATTTCGATCGTTTCACCTGTTACATAACTAGCAAGGTTGGAAGCCAAGTAAAGGACAGCGCCTGCTACATCATCTGGTGTACCTTCGCGTTGCAATGGAATACCGTTAATTGTTGCTTGGCGCGCAGCATCCGTTGTGAATGTCGCGTGGAACATCGTGTTGCCGATGAAACCAGGTGAAACGTTGTTCACGGTAATGCCGCTAGCTGCAACTTCTTTTGCCAAACCTTTAGAGAAAGTAAGAACTGCTGCTTTGCTTGCTGCATATACACTTCCGCCAGGTCCGCCACCGTTATGAGCAGCTACGGATGTCATGTTAATGATGCGGCCATAGCCTTTTTCTTTCATACCGCCAAGAACTCGTTTGGACACGAATACCGTGCTTTTCAAGTTGACATCCATGATGCGGTCATACATTTCCTCGGACATATCTACATTCGGAACGCGTTGTACAAGGTGACCTGCGTTATTCACAAGAATATCGATCGTTCCACCAAGCGCTTGCTCCACTTCGCTTACAAGTCTGTCGATTTGCTCTATATTAGTTACATCAGCTTGAACTAGGACAGCTTCCCCGCCTAATGCTTGAATCTCTTCAACAACGGCTTGCCCTTGAGCGACATTATTCAAACAGTTAACGGCAACTTTAGCGCCATTACTAGCCAAAGCTAGTGCAATCGCACGTCCAATCCCTGCATTCGATCCTGTTACAAGTGCAATTTTCCCCGTTAAGTTGATGTTCATTGTTTTATCCTCCCATGGATATAAATCTATATTTTTTATTTGATCGCTGCTTATGCAGCGTAACTACCTGTCATTAAGAGTTCCGCAGCCGAGGCCGCACTGTCTCTGGCATCGTCATCGTGACACAAGTGCCGCGTCCCCACTCGCTGTCAACAGACAGCCCGTAGGCTTCGCCGAACACCATTTGAATCCGTCGATGAACGTTCATCAGACCAATACCACCACCACGCTTAACCCCGGAGCTCGTTTCTTCTGGCTCTGCCAGCCGGTTCTCCTGTAGTTTCCTACGCAACTCAGCCAGTCTTTCGGGCATCATGCCCGTTCCATTGTCCTCAACGAACACCTGGAACAAGCCATCCCCTTTGCGGGCATCAATTCGAATGCTATGCCGCTCTTCCACACCATCAGGAAACGCATGCTGGAAAATATTTTCAATCAACGGCTGTAACGTCAAACGGACCAGTTTCTCAAGCAGCAGGCTCGGAGGGATCGCGACATCAATCTCAAATTCCCGCTCCGTACGATGCTGCAAAATAATCATATAGTTCCGTACGTGATTCAGCTCATTGGCAACTGTGATTTCTTCCAGATTGGTTTGGACCGAATAGCGCAGCATGAAGGCCATCGCTTCCACCATTTCCGTGATTTCATTAGAATCTTGTACAATGGCATAACAGTTGATCGTTTCCAGCGTGTTATATAAGAAGTGCGGGTTAATTTGCAACTGCAGGGCTTGAAATTCAGCCCTCTGACGCTCGAGCTTGGTTTCACCCAACTCTAACGCGTTCTTCTGCTGCTCTAACTCGGCCTCATACACGCGCTCGATCATATCTGATAAGCGCGTCACCATCAGGTTATAGCTGTGAATCAATCCACCCATTTCATCTGTTCGGCCTGCGTCTTCAATATACTGCCAGTTCCCTTTCTCCGTTTCCCTCATGCTGTCTTTGAGATCCCGGATCGGCCTAACAATAGAGCGACCAAAGCGGAAAGCCAGCCATAGGGCTGCTGCCAATGTGATCAGACCGACAATAATTGTCGTAGTCCGAATGGTGTTAGCAGGGCGGCGAAGTTCCTTTACTGGCATAGAAGCAACAAGATTCCAATCGTAGTAACCTGATTTACGAGATACAAACATACGTTCCTCTTCATTGTATTTGGACAAAAATGTCTGATTACCACTCGTAAGTACTTGAGAAGCTAGTTCGTCATTCGATTTACGACCACTCATCGAACGTGGATAAATGTAATTGCCCGCATTGTCTAATATGAAGAAAAAGCCATCTTTGCCCAAACTCACACGATCCCAAGTTTTCGCTAACTCATCTAACTTAATTTCAAAAGCGAGGACGCCGCGATTCTCATCCTTGTAAGATGGGCCCCTTACTTTGCGAGCCATCGTGACTACGGAGCCCTCATCTGCTGAGCGGATACTCATGTTGAGCAGCGCGATTTTGCCATCAACAGGTGTCAGCCTCATTAAATTCTCAAATTTCTCTTGTACGAGAACAGGGTCAAAGTTGAAGAATAGGTTCTGATTTTCATAAACGACAGAACGACCATGCTGACCCGTCACATAAATCATATTAAGCTGTTTGTACAGCGTAACAATGGACTCCATGGATGCGAAAGCAAATTTCTTAATTTTGTCCGAATACTCATAATACTCATACGCATCGTCAGGTTTAATTTCCATAAACGCTCTCACGTCGGAGTTTGTCGAAAAGGCATTGCTGAGCAGCTCATATGCCTGTAAGTAGCTATCCGTTTGGTAGTTCGCACTATCGACCATCTGCTCCATATATTGCTTCACTTGGTCATCCAGCGCCCGCGAAGACTGCACATAGGAAACAGCGCCTACAGACATCAGCGATAGAACGATGACGATAAGAAAATACGCATAAATTTGACGTGACAGCGACTTTCTCTTCATTATCTAATCCCCATTCGCTGACGGTATTCCGAGGGTAGACAGCCTTCATACTTTTTGAACGTTTTCGTAAAGTGCGGATGATCCGCATATCCAACCTCACCGGAAATGTCAGTAATACGCCAATGCGGTTGCTGCAGCAGCTTTTTTGCTTTCTCCATGCGTCGTCTTGTGCGATATTGCACGAAAGTTTCTTGCGTATTTTGTTTAAACAATTGGCTAAAGTAAGAAGGATTCAGTCCAATAAATTCAGCTACTTCCTCTAAGGAAACCTCCTCAGCGAGATGCTTCTCCATGTACTGCTTGGCTTCTTCGACAGGGTCCTTCTGTTTACCTTTACGCTTGCTCTTCAGCTCTTGCAGCAGTCCTTTTACGGACATCTCAAACCAACGCCACACATCTTCTTCATGAAGAGAAGCAGAGATCTTCAGTTCCTCTTGAATCACATACACATCGCGTACGGTTAACCGCCCATGAACAAGCGTATAGATCTCCTGCACAATATCACTGATGCGATTCAGTTTTAGTTTATACGTATTCAGCTCGGATTGAATCTCCGATAGAATGCGTTCCAGCTCTTCTTGCTGCAGCATCCATACCGCTTGCTCCAACCGGGTAGCCCAGCTCTCCAGCTTGGTAACGGCGACAAAGGATTCTGAACTCACCTTGCTTTTGTTCAAAATGAGCTTCTCTAGCACTTGTTGAAATTTCTTGATATTGACCGGCTTTAGCAAGTATTCTTTCACGCCATAGGACAAGCACTTCTGCGCATATTCGAAATCCCCATAGCCCGAAATGACCACCACTTGAATGTCGGCATCCATCTGAGCAATCTGCGCACACAGCTCCAGACCATCCATTTTCGGCATGCGTATGTCTGTAAAAAGGAAATCAGGTCGTTCCTCTTGAATCCGCTGCATTGCGACAACACCATTCTCAGCTGTTCGTAAGCTTTCAATGGGCAGCTCCGATTGTTCCACAAGCTTCTGTAATCCTCTGCGTATCATCGGTTCGTCATCGACAATGAGTATGCGGTACATGAGAAACTCTCCTTTCAAAATGGGATGAAATGCACGCTCCCCACGCACCGTTGGGTTCGTGAGGAGGCGGCATGCTCAGGAACTGAGCTTATTTTCTTGGCATCGACACAGTCGTACCGGAATCTTTACTATTAAATTTCTCTGTTGCTTCCTTGATAACTTCGTTTCCACCTTTGGACTTCCACTCTTCCAATACTTTCGGCCAATCGGAAATCGGTTCTTTTCCATAAACCATTTTCACCATGTGGGAAAGAATAACGGGAGGTGCTTGGTCAGAAAGCGGTGAAATATCAGGGTTTTTCATCAAAGATTCCAGACGAGGCTCAAAGTTGATACCATCGCGTCCTTCATTCTTCAACGTCGTGTCGTACACGTTCATCAATTTCTTACCATCTTCTGTCAAGCTAAGTGTACCCTTATTATAAGTTGTATCTTGGACAAGCCACAAGAAGGATTGACGGTAACGCTCTTCATCGACAGCAGCTGGATCTACAGGTGCTTTGTAGTCGATTTTACCATTAGCTTCTGTATAAGTGTCGCCTGGGATACCGAACGTGAAGAATTTCTCAGCTTCATCGGACATCATCCAGTCATAGAACTTGATAATACCTTCGGCATTTTTCACGTTTTTGTTGATGAAGTATGCGCGCGGCGCTGGTCCATACAAGTAGTGACCACCTTTGCCATCAGGTCCAGTTGGGGAAGCAATGATTTCGATATCACCCGTTGGAACAGTTGCTTTCAATTGTGTTTCCCATTGCAGCATTTCGTTCGCGTTCATAGACCACATACCTGCTTTACCAGCAAGAATTGTATTCTTGAATACTGTTGCGTTGATCGTTGCGAATTCTTTGTTGATTAAGCCTTCATCAAACATCGTTTTGTACGTTTGCAGCGCTTTCGTCATGTTCTCTGTATCAAAGAATTTAGGAAGGATTTGATCCCCAGACTTCTCGAACATCGATAGGTACGGATACACATCATAAGCACCGAAGAAAGAATCGGCATACTTGAAGTTCTCACGTCCCATAAACGGGTTCTCAACGCCCATTTCTTTAAACTTGCGTAGAACTGCCATGTACTCATCCACAGTCTTCGGTACGCCCAGACCTGCTTTATCTAGCAAATCTTTTCGAACAAAGATCGCGCGGCGAGATGGATTGGACAAGAACTCTGGAATCGCAAAGATCTTACCATTGTACGTTACGTTATCCCAAGCATCCTTCGGAATTTTCTTCAGTAAGTTAGGACCGAACTTTTTCAGCAGCTCATCGAGCGGTTGGAATACGCCCGCTTTCACGGATCCTGCCATTTCTTTTCCGTTCACACCACCGCTGCCTTGTACAACATCTGGAATATCGTTAGTGGCGAACATTTGAATCATCTTCTGTTCATATTCTTTGTGAGGAACAAGCACGATATTCAGATCAGAGTTCGTTAGCTCTTCAAGCTTCTTCACCCATTTGTCTTGATTAATATCAGGCGATTTCTCAACATGTCCGAAAGCAAGTGTACGTAGGGAGATGGAGAACTTCGTTTTCTCAGCTGGCTTTGCGCTAGCAGCACCTGGACTGGCAGCTGCATTAGATGATGGTTTATCGTCTGTCTTCGCCGAACAAGCAACCAATGCACTGGCCATTAACACCGTAGCCATCGTCGTAGGAATCCATTTTTTCATTTATACCCCTCTTTTCATTTCTACTAAATAACTTGCGCGTTCACAACCTCATTGTAAAAGCGTTTACAATTAGCGGCTATGGACTGTCTTTAGTTCGAATTGTATTTTTTTTAGAATTCAGTAAAAAGAGTTAATAAATAACTGATTTGTATAATTCTGTTGTAATAATTAAGACTTAACCGAACCCACCATCATACCCTTAACGAAATGACGTTGTAAGAAAGGATAAATAATAATGATTGGCAGCGTTGCAATGATAATCGTCGCCATTTTAATACCTTCTGGATCCATGTGAGCTAGTCCACTAAACTGTGAGGCATTCGGATCAATACTGATATCCTCAGATACAATTAATTGACGAAGCTTTACTTGGAGCGGCCAAAGTGCAGGTTTATTGACGTAGTACAGTGCGCTTTGGAACGTATTCCAATGGTTGACCGCGTAGAAAATTCCTAAGGAAGCCATAACCGGTTTAGAGAGCGGCAATACGATATTCCAAATCATTCTTAACTCGGAACAGCCGTCGATGCGTCCAGAATCAATCAACTCACTTGGAATTTGCATGAAGAACGACCGCATAATGAAGAAATTAAAGGCGCTAATCGCACCTGGAATCATTAAGGCCCAGAGCGAGTTCGTGAGATGCAAATTTTTCATCAAAATAAAGTTAGGAATAAGCGGCGCTGTGAAAACCATTGTAATCAGCACCATAATAACGACAGCTTTACGGCCGGCATACTCAGGACGCGACACCGGATAAGCCAATGAGGCGGTCGCGATTAGATTGATGAGTGTTCCTAACACTGTAATATACACAGTTACTCCGAAAGAACGCCAGATTGCCGCATCGCTAAATACATATTGATAATTGATTGATGTAAACTGAACAGGCCAGAACAATACCTTCCCATTCACAATAGACTCTGAAGAACTGAACGATTGAGCCAGCACGTTTAAGAACGGCAGGAGCATCGCTAGTGACAAGATAGATAGAAATAGTATATTAAAGCCATTAAACACTTGCCAGCCGGCAGTCGGCTTGCGATTCATATAGCGTCCACCTCCGTCTTAGTACAAGCTTTCACCCGTTGTTTTTCTGCTTAAAATATTACCAGTGACAATAAAGATCACGCCAACAACGGCTTTGAAAAGTCCAATAGCAGTCGTATAACTAAATTGTTGACCTTGCAGACCCTGCGCATAGATATACGTATCTAGAATTTCTCCGCTTTCTTTGTTAAGCGGATTCAAGAATACATACACACGTTCGAAACCAAAGTCCAGGAATTTACCAATGTGTAATAAGAACAAAATCATAATCGTCGGCAACAAGGATGGTAGTGTTATGGATATCGTTTGTCTCCAGCGATTGGCGCCATCCACTTCGGAAGCTTCATATAAATCAGGATTAATCCCAGCTAGCGCGGCTAAATAAATAATGGTTCCATAGCCGGAATCCCGCCAAATCCCTGATGAAATCAACACGGTACGAATCCACGATTCTTCACCCATGAAATAAATAGGTTCAAAACCTAACCAAGTAATGAAGTGATTGACAGCCCCTGTAGACGGGGATAGAATACCGATCGCAATCCCGCTCACGATAACCCAAGACAGGAAATGCGGCATGTATACGACCGTTTGAAGCACACGTTTGTACAACACGAGGCGAAGCTCATTCAAGAGCAAGGCAAGAATAATCGGTGCGGGAAACCCTAACAATAGATCATAGACACCAATGAGTACTGTATTTTTCAAAATATTAAGGAAATCATAATGTGCAAACATCCGAGTAAAATGTTCAAGCCCTACCCACTTGCTGCCTGTGAAGCCGTCAAAAATGTTGTAGTCCTGAAATGCAATAACAGAGCCTAACAACGGTACATATTTGAAAACTATAAAATAAATAATGCCTGGCAGCGATATTAAATATAGCGCCCTATACTTCCAAAACGTTCGCAGCAAGGCCTTTCCCTTACTTACCTGCTTACGCTCACTCATCTGCTTTACCGCTTGTGCGTTGACCGCCATCCTCTGGCCCCCCTCACTCATCATCGTCGATGTTATAGGTCTATCGTACCCCGATGCAGCGCTTTCAACAATGGAATGGCTTTTCACCGACTTGTGTTTTTTTTAGGTTTTTGAGAAAACAAAGAGGACGATCATGCATCATTACGTGCATCATACGTCCCCCTCACTTACATCTAATTAAGAATGATCGGACTTCACCCAAGGCGAATAGAGCGTTCTTGACGTTCTGCGAAGCTTAGAGATAACCTGTATGTCCAGTTCGGCTTCGGGCAATATCTCATTCTCCCACCGATCTTTAATTTGCTTCCAAAGTTTAGGGTTTCGATCTTCCAGGTTATTGCCGAAAGCAAATATGTCCGAATGATAGTCGACGGCAACTTTGTGAAAGGCCATCTTCACTTCATTCTGTATCGTTTTGGAAAATTGATCTTGGACATAGGAGATCGTTTGGGGATTTGTTTTAAACTTGTTGCTCGCTTTATCTCCGATATTGAACTCCACGGTAATTCGCAGTTGAATCTTGGCTTTTCCGTCCTGATAGTCCACTCTTCGTTTACTCACCTTTTCACCGGATAATTCCAAAGATATGTGACAATCGGTTTCATCCGGACAGGGCACGACGACAAGTGTTGATTTTAATTTCCCCATGACCCATAAAAACCCCCTAGTCTCCGTCCCATTCAATGTCCCAACCATCTTCCCATCCGAGTACACGCCTGTTCCATTCGCATAAAATAACGTTGATTGTTTGGTGTCCCCATGCTCATACGGCTTCACACCAACAATCGTTTTGACGTACTCGCTTTGATCAATTAAACGTATAATCGGACTGAAAGGCTGAGCACCTGTTGGTTGGGCAAGCTTTCGCGCAAACTCAGATAAATACACCTGAGCAGCTTTCCCTTCTAAATCCGAGTTTTTTATGATTTCTTTCAAATAATTCGATGATAGGGCTGTAATGTCTGGACTGGACTCCAGCATATCCAGCGCACGTCCTTTTACCGTGGCCATATAAGCCGTACCCCGAAGCTCCGGATCCGACGAGAAGAAATCAAAGTAATAACGCGCATCCGTTTTGGCAGCGGATTCCCCAATTAATAGGATTTGCAAATGGGACCAGTACAGCTTTTTGCCTGTTATTTTTATATAGGACCGTACAGCCTCGAAAGTTGTATTCCCAACAACACTTAGAGTCTTCTTTTGCTCCCCCTTCAAACCGCTCATCGGCTTTAATGCCTCCAACACTGGCGTAAGCACGGTAAGAACGATTTGCCCTTTATCATTCAGATCAATGCCTGCGGCAAGGACGTATTCCACTTTATCCGATTCTTGACGGTTCCAACAGCCTGTGGTTACGCTCAGTAGGAGGCTAAGCGACAGCACCATTCTAATGATTTTGTTCATTCGCGGTTCTCCTTGCTTTCAACTTACCCGCTATCCAAACAATGAGGAGAAGGATGAAGGCAAACCAACAAAAGGTGACTCCCTTCGCGATTTCAAAACTAACAATGGACACGTAAATATTGCCGGGTAATAAAGATATATAGTACATAATTACAGAAAGGGGCAGCATCAATTCTTTATAATCCCTTGTTCCGAACCAATCTCGTGCGCCGATACAGCAGGAGTAGAACGTCAATGCCCCCTTTGACACATTAATGAATACCCATAGCGCCAAGAAGATACTCTCCAAATGCTCAATAAAATCAAAGATCGCAATATCTTTGATTAACTCAACGACCGGGAATATAAGCCTTTGGGTATATGCACTTCCAAAGGTTCCTATCGTCACTAGAAAGATAACCTCGAATAGAAACATAACAATTATTGTGCACCAGATTAGCTTCTTGAACATGTTGTTTTTATGCTTGATTTGCGGATAGATAAATAGCAGCACACTAATCTCAGAGAATACACTCCAAATGGCTAAAGAACCCCGAAACACATCCATAGGAGTAGCATTCAGAAGTGGCAGTATGCGCTCCATGTCCACTTTTTGAAAAGAAAGTCCAAACATTATAATGATCAGTATGACAACACCAGGCATAACGACTTCTCCCCACCGTGCAATGGAGGGCATCCCTCCCTTCGCCAAATAATAGCGCAGAAGAATCAGCATGATAGCAATAATTTCTAGTGGTGTTTCTGGAAGAATCAGCGTAACGAATAATTCACAAACGAGTCTGATCGAGGTGCCCGAAAGAAATATCAGTGGCACCAGAATAAAAAGTGTAAACACGCGGCCAAAGAAGGGTCCGAATAAGCTGAGGCAATACGCGATAATGCTCATCTCTTGCATAGACGAACCAATTTGTGTAATTAACCAGAGAAGAGGGACAATCATTAGGCTGCCTATCAGAATCGACACCCATCCACTGTGCCCTGAAGCCTGCGTTATGGTACGTGGAAGTGTAAAAAAAATCGTACCAAACACAGTAAAGCAGAGAAGAATCATAATTTGTTTGGTTGTTAGTTGGGCAGATGACAAGGATGTTCCTCCTCTCATTTAAGGTTTTTGCCTCTTGGGACCAAGAAATGATTGACGATATTTGAGCGATTGCGCCGGTTTCTTGAAGACAATGGAATCATCGACTGCTTTGAGCGATTGCGGGGTCAATGCTGCCAGATAACTGACGCCAAAAGAACGCAGATGAATCATGTGAATGAGTATCGCACTGGTTCCGAATACGATACCAAAAATACCGAAAACAGCGGCAAGTATCATAATAGGAAAGCGCAGCATGCGGATGGCTAAGGAAGCATTGTAATTAGGTATGGCAAAAGCGCCAATCGCTGTAAAGGAGACGATAATGGTCAGTACAGGGCCAACGATATTCGCCTGAACCGCCGCCTGTCCAATCACGAGCGCGCCAACGATACCAATGGTTTGCCCCATCGTGCCCGGCAGCCGCAAACTCGCCTCTCGCAGAAGTTCTAGGCTGATTTCCATAATCAGCGCTTCCACAAAGGCAGGGAATGGTATGCCGCTGCGATTGCTCGCAATGGCAAGCATCAATTCCGTCGGAATCATTTCTTGATGATAGGTCGTAATCGCGATATAGATGGAGGGCAGCGTCAGCGCCATCATCATCGCCAAGAATCGCACCCAGCGCAGCATCGTAGCTGCGAGATAGCTCGTGTAGTAATCCTCTGTCGATAGTAGGAATTCCGTAAAGGTGATCGGCATGGTTAAGGCAAATGGTGTGCCGTCTACAAGAACGACAATTTTACCTTCTAGGATGGCCGCAGCAGCCTTATCTACCCGCTCTGTTGAGCTAATTTGCGGGAATGGCGATAGTGGCGTATCCTCCAAATAATCCTCAAGCTGACCGCTATCTAGGATCCCCTCGGTCTCGATAGCCATCAGCCTTCTCTTCACTTCGCCAACAATACTTGGATTAGCTACGTCCTGCAAATACGCGATAGCCCCATCCGTCAACGTACGCGTACCAATCTGAATCGGAAAAAGAACCAATTTAGGATCTTTAATTTTTCTTCTGACTAAAGCCGTATTTGTGCGCAGCACTTCATTAAAAGCATCCTGAGGACCTCGAATAATCGGTTCACTGGTTGGATTGCTTACAAATCTATGCTCCCAACCTTCCGAAGTGATGAGCAAGGTTTCCGCGATGCCATCAAGTAAAACAAGCGTATTCGAATACAACAATCCCTTGATACTCTCGGCGAGCGAGTTCACTCGCTTGATACCGCTAGCCGTTATCACAAATTTCTCAATATACGTTAAGGTAATCTCATCTTGATGACCCATTTGCATCAGAGGGAGAATGACACATTGATGGACAATATCCTTTTCAGCAAGTCCATCGATGTAGAGAACGGCTGCACGAATCTCCGAACCATCCCCCAGCTGGAGGAGAAGTTCGCGAACAATAAGATCGGATGGATGCTGAGTGACCGTGAGGATTAATTGCAAGTCCTTCTCGAGATTCCCACTTAATTGTTGTTCTGCGAGATGAGATGCCTCAGCAACTTCAGACGGCGGTCCGTACGATGCGCTTGAGGCTGATTTCTTGAGGAGTTTTCCCAATAACGACAAACTATCCGCCTACCTTTTCAACAAGACTAATCATTACGTTTTGCATCATGGCTGTTAGCACATAAGAAGTTCCCGTTGCATGCAGGACAGCAAGAATCAGAGCGATAAGCAGCAAGGAGACATAAGCAGGCATCATTCTGCGATCTTGCTGGCGAACGCTCTTCTTGGGATGACCAATTACAAACAAAATAAGTGCAACAAACAGAGAAATCAAAGCCATTCCCCCCATGTGTTTTACGAGTAGGTTCTGCTTTTCCTTCTATTTTTATCCAACCAACACTTCGTGTTTAACTTTTATACACAAAAAAAGTGCCCTCCCACGAAGGTGGGAAAGCACTTCTATAATCGAAAGTTACGCTGTACGACTCTCTGTCGACACTTTGTGCGCCGTGACGCCGCGCTTTGCCCGCAGCGCTTCTGGCATAGCTAGCAGCGCAGGCAGCAGCATCGGCAGCAAGATGAAGCAGAGTACGATAAGGCCAACAATGACGGCCACGGCTAGCTCGATCAACAGAACGAGACCGGAAGGCACAAGTGTGGCGAAGGTTCCGCCAAGGATGACCATCGCTGAGATGACCACGCCGCCAATGTGCTTCGCGGCTTGCACGATCGCCTTCGAAGGCGATAGATCGCCAAGCTCTTTGTAGCGCATCATCAGGAAGATGCTGTAATCGACGCCGACAGCAATAATAATGATGAAGGAGAAGAACGGTACGAAGGAGGAAACCCCGTCGGCACCAATGATTTTATCCGTCACGACATTCGTCGCCGTCATCGCCACGTAGTAGGAAATGACTAGGCTCAGAATGATGTAGACAGCTGGCCAGAAGGCGCGGATAACGAACAGCAAGACGATGAACACACCGATGATGACAATAATCGCGGTGCTATTGAACGACTTCAGCTGCGCCTTGTTCGTGTCGTACGTCGTCGAGCTCGGTCCTGCTGCGCCGAACTTCGCATGTTCGAGCACTGTGCCCTTCACGCTGGCAGCCAGCTCCGTGTTAATCCCTTCAATCGTATCCATCGCCGCCGATGAATACGGATCATCCTTCAAGATGACGATCATCTTCGTCATCGTCCGATCCTTGGACATGAAATTGTCCAAGGACTTGCCGAAATCTGCGCTCGACAGCGCTTCTTTCGGGATAAAGAACGTCTTCGAGCCGTTCAGTTGCGTCAAGAACTGGCTCGTTTTACCCAACCCCTCGGACACGTCACCGAGTCCGTTGCCGCTCTGACCAAGGCCGTCCTTTAGCTGGCCCATGCCGCCGCTGAGACCTGACAAGCCGTCGCTCAGCTTCTGCTGACCGTCTTTGACGCTGCCTAGCGCAGCGTTCAGCTTCGCCATGTTGGCCGCGATCTCGCGACTGCCCGCGCTGCCTTGCTTCAGCCCTTTGGCGAGCTCAGCTGCGCCGCTCTCCAGCTGCGTAAGCCCCGCGGCAAGCTGCGCTTGCGCGCCATTCACTTGCGCCAGGCCTTGCGTCGCATCGGCAAAAGCACTGTTTAGCTTCGCTGCGTTCTTGCCAAGCTCTCCCAGTCCGCCGCTCAACTGCGTCAAACCGGAAGCAAGACTTTCACCCGTTTGCTTCAGCTTGATGTAATCAGCGTCTGTCGTCAGCTGGCTGTATTTGCTGCCAAGCCCGCCAATTAAACCATTCATGCCGACCAAACCTTGTTGGATGCCTCCTAGTTGCGTCTCAATCTGACTATAACCATCCGTCATGGCGTTATAGCCTTGACCAAGCTGCGTCAAACCATCATTGATTTTACCCGTGTTACTTGCGACTTGAGTCATGCCATCCTTCAGCGCAGCAATTCCCGAACTTAGCTCACCCGCGCCACCGGCGCCTTGTGAGATACCAGTAGCCACTTGATCCAATGCAGTCGTCAGCTTGCTATAGCCCTCCTGCACTTGACTCGTGCCTTCTACCAGTTGACCAACGCTAGACGTATCAGGCGCTTCCAGCTTACTCTGCATCAGCTTAAGTCCATCACGTATTTGATTTACACCGTTTTGCGAGGCTGAAATGCCATCGGCAACCGTCTTCGTTTGCGTAGAAATATAGAAATCATCAATCGGCTTCGCTTGCGGCTGAGTCACGCTAGATACCATATCGACACCTGGAATGGTTTTCAGCTTCTCCGTCACCTTATCAATCGCGGCTAGACCATCATTCGTGTTAAGCGGGTTGTCATTCTCAATAACGACCATGGTTGGGAGCGCCTGACCCCGGCTAAAATGCTCCGCCACAAGGCTGAAGCCTTTCGTGGATGGGTGATCATTCCCCAGCTCCTTCAACTGATCAAAAGACAGCTTCTGATGATTCGCAAGTGCAAGTGGAACCGTAATAATCAGAATGATGACGGTCGTAATAATCGGTCTTTTTACCGCAATTTTCGTCAAGCCTGCCCAGAATTTACTCTCTTTATGCCCAGTCGTTCCCTTGGAGGGCCAGAAGAGTTTATTGCCGAGCATTTTCATGAAAAATGGTGTCACTGTTACAATTTGGAGCAGGAGTATGGCCGTACCAATTGCTACGACATTCCCTGACTGATAAATACCGAAATCCGAGAACGTTAATGCAGCAAATGCAATGAATACGGTCAAAATGCTGTAGAAAATCGTTTTACCCGCTGTGCGGTAGGTCACAATAATGGCTTCATCCACGGATAGACCATGGGATAATTCCTCTTTGAAGCGATTGAATAAGAGAATGTTATAATCCGTCCCAATCCCGAAAAGAATCAAAATCAACAGCATTTGTGTGACACTCGTCACAGGAAAGTTGAACTTATCAATGAGCTGCGCGGCAATCCCCATGGACACCAGGTACGAGATACCGACCGCTAGCAAGGAAACGACTGGAATAATGACAGAACGGAACATAATAATCAGAACAGCTAGGATAAATATAACCGTAAGCGCGGCACTCTTTTCAACACCGGACTCCGATACTTTAATATAATCATCCTGGATGAAATCCTCTCCAGAGAGGTAATACTCCACCTTCACATCTTTCAGAACAGTTTCAAATTCCTTCTTGATGTCCTCGACGTGGCGCCCTCTTTTGTCTAGGGAAAAACTCGCCATTAAGGTTGTGCCATCCCCCGAAATGAGCGATGACTTCGCCTCCGGCGTAGTGAATGGATCAATCAACTGATCGAAACCAAGCTCAGCTTGATGGCTTTTCAAATTCGTAATACCTGCCTCGATCGCCTTCATATCTGCATCCGACAGTTTGTTTGGGTTATGGAAAACCACGATATCACTCGTGCCCTCGACCCCATTGATTTTGTTCAAAATCGTTGAGGCAATCTTTGATGGTGCATCGCTACGCAACGGATCCTGCCCTCTTAGGCCAAGAATCGCGTTCACATTCGGTTGGAAAACCGTCAGCAATACCGTCGCCACCAACCATACGGCTAGAATCGCCCAGCGCCATTTAATAATGGATTTCATTCTCTCTTCTCCTCCACTCACCCTGATAGTAAACAAGCGTTCATTATTGGGGCAAAAAAATTTTAAGACTGGCTTAGCTTTATTTTTTCTGAAATACCTGTGCAATACAGGTACAACAGTTCATCAACAAGCATTTTAATCGTATCCCCATCTTCATGGTCACGCAAAATCAGACAAATACTTTCAATCATTGTCGTCGCAATCATGCGCGCCGCAAATTGATCTTTCTGAGACAACGTGCCGAATGACCCCAACTCCGCTGTAAATACTTCAGAAATAATCTGATGCACAAGTGTAATCATGTCTTGTTTGGCCGAAGCAAATCGAGAGCCTTCACTTAGATTCAGAAGAATCGTAAGCTCTGTGCTGGACTCTTTGAACAGCAGCATTAAAGAAGCATCAATGCGACGCAGAATCAGCAAATGATCAGATAATGCAGTACACAGGGTACTATCCACCTCTTGCTTGCACACCCGCAGCACCTCGGCTAGCTGCTCTTGAATGGGTTGAATGAGCTCATCGAACAGATCATCCTTACTTTTAAAGTAGCGATAGATGTTGCCTGGCGTTATGCCTGCAGCTTCTGCAATTTGCCGAATGGAGGCTTTCAAATATCCATGCTTCTTGAACTCGGCCAAGGCCGCTTGGCGGATACTATTTTTGACTTCATCTTTTAAAATTTGCATTAATAAACACCCGTTCACTATTTGACGTCTTAGTTGGATTATACAGCGCCCATTTCGTCTTTTCAACGCTATTTCGATAAAAAAAAGCGCCCAACCTGCCAATGATCACAGGTCAGACACAACTTATTCATTCCACATCTACAGCTTTGATAATTCGCGGCTTTACTTTCACGCTGTTCACGCGTAACTGCTTCAAATCCTTAAACTGAATGAACTTCTTGGTATCCTCATTCCAAATACGGAATTTCAGAGATTCCAGACTCGTTTTCAGTGTAATGGTCTGAACATTGCGTAGTGCTGCATGCTTATTGTGTACTTCTTGCAAATGATAGTTAGGCACGCGCGGGCTTAAGTGATGAATATGATGATAGCCAATATTGCCTGTGATCCAATGTAGAACACGCGGTAAATTATAGAAAGAGCTGCCATGCATCGCCGCTTTGACATAGTCCCACTCTTCATTATTCTCGTAGTACGTTTCCTCATAGTTATGCTGTACGTAGAACAGCCAAATTCCCGCCATACCTGAGAAGAAGAACATCGGACCTTGAATCAGCAAGAACGACTGCCAGCCGATGCCCCAACAAAGCAAAGCTATACTGCCAACAATACCAATATTCGTTATATACGTATTGATTCTTTCTTTCATGCCTACTTTCCGGCGGTTAAAGCGGTAATCAATCAAGAAAATAAAGATCGGTCCGATAATAAACATCACGAACGGGCTCCGATATAATCGATATGCCATTCGTTTGAGCCATGTTGCTTGTATATATTCATCTACAGTAAGCGTCCAGATGTCACCTACGCCTCGTTTGTCCAAGTTACCACTGGATGCATGGTGAACAGCGTGTGTATGGCGCCACTGATGGTACGGTACGAAGGTTAATATTCCTGTTATTGTGCCAACAATTTCATTGGCGAATTTGTTTTTGAAAAAAGATTTATGACAGCAGTCATGAAAAATGATAAAAATGCGGATTAAGAAACCTGCGGCGATGATATCGATTGCAAACGTTAACCAAATGGAAACGGAAAGACTTAGAAAAGCCAAATACCATAGCACGAAAAAGGGTCCCACTGTATTGATGATTTGCCACACGCTATGCTTCATATGTGGTCTCTCGTAAGGCGCGATATCTTTCCGCCACCCACCCTTATCCTCATGCTTCATCCTGTTAGAACTCCCTCTCTCCGCGTCGTGTCGGATCTTGTAAGTTTAAATCCCTTGAAGTAGTACGTGACGAATCGAAATAAGTTCCCGTTACACGGTAACAAATATTACACAGCTATCTCATCATAAGTGGGTAGCACCTTTTTGTAAAATGCAATTTAAGTAAGTCGCGACAAAAATCAAGCTATGCTGAACTTCAGCAGAGAAGTAAATTAATTAAGGGTGTGCCATAACAATATTTGCATTACATGTAGGTTCTATGTAGAAATAGCGCGATGAAACAGCGCTATTTCCATCAAAACGAGAGAAATATGGTCGTTTGGATCAAATAGCGCCATATATGCAGCTAGTATAATATGTGGACACCTCGTTAACAGAATAAGATAATAGAAATAACGAGGAGGTGTTCACAATGGGTGAACAACGGCAAAGGTACAATGAGGAATTTAAAC